>JANOYE010000001.1:0-3867 GCA_031428695.1 Rhodoferax sp.
GCTCCAGAGCCATGGCGGGATTGTCGCGCGGCTTGCATCATGTTGATACGGCGTGCGATTCGGCTTGGGGTTAAACCGCCCGCAAAAAGATGGTGAAAAAAATGCACTTCGTTAACCCCATCGTCAAACCCCGCCCGTACAAGCTGCATCACAACCCCGAAAGGCATCTCATGCAGCCCCTCCAAACACTCAGAACCCGCCTGAAACTGGCTCTGGCCTCCACCGCTTTGGTCACCCTGGCCCACACCCCGGCCCAAGCGTTCTGCGGCTTCTACGCCGGCAAGGCAGACGCCAACCTGTTCAACGAAGCCAGCCAAGTGGTGGTGGCGCGCGACGGCAAACGCACCGTGATCTCGATGCTGAACGACTACAAAGGCCCTTTGAGCGAATTCGCATTGGTGGTGCCCACCCCGACGGCGCTGCAAAAGGGGCAGGTGCGGGTGGCCGACAAACTCACCTTCGAGCGGCTGGACGCCTACAGCAGCCCGCGCCTGGCCGAGTACCACGACGCCGACCCCTGCCAAGTGCGCTTCAACTGGGGTTATGACGCCCTGGAGAGGCGCAAGGAAGCGCTCATGTCGATGGCCGCCCCGGCTGCAATGGCGTCTGGACGCGCCATGGAGGACCAAGCGAGGGACAAGGCGTTGGGCGTCACCATCGAAGCGCAATACACGCTGGAGGAATACGACATCGTCAGCCTCTCGGCCAAAGAGTCTGACGGGCTGGAAACCTGGCTGTCTGAGAACGGCTACCGGCTGCCCAAAGGCGCCAGCGCCGCGCTGCGGCCCTACATCAACCAGGGCATGAAGTTTTTTGTCGCCAAGGTGAACTTGAAGGAGCAGTTGAAGACCGGTTACACCACCCTTCGGCCTTTGCAGTTCGCCTTTGAAAGCGAAAAGTTCATGCTGCCCATGCGCCTGGGCATGCTCAACGCGGCGCCTGACAAACCGCAAGACCTCATCATCTACCTGCTGACCAAAAACGGCCGCGTGGAAAGCAGCAACTACCGCACCGTGAAATTGCCCGCCAATGTGAACCTGCCGCACTTCATCAAGCCGAAGTTTCAAGACTTCTACAAGGCCCTGTTCGACCACGAAGCCGCCAAAGAAGAACACCGCGTCGTCTTCACCGAATACTTTTGGGACATGGCCTGGTGCGACCCCTGCGCCGCCAACCCCTTGAGCGCGCAAGAGCTGCGCGGCGCCGGGGTGTTCTGGACAGCTAGCGACGCCGACGACAACTTCAAGGTGATGAACGCGCCCCCCGGCGCATCAATGCGCCGAGTGATGCCGCCCATGGGCAGTGGCGCGCAACCCGTAGTGCTGACCCGCCTGCACCTGCGCTACACGCACAACACCTTCCCTGAAGACCTGATGTTCACGCAGACCAAAGACCGGCAAAACTGGCAGACCCGTTACGTCGTGCAAAACCCGTACGAGAGCAGCGTGGCGCAATGCAGCGCCAAGGTCGGCCAGATGGATTGCGAGGCGATGTGCCGGCCGCGTGTCAGCCAGATTCTCAGATTGCCCGACTACGACAACGGCACGGGCGGCCAGCGCGCACCGTCCAACCAACGTGACTTTGCCCGCGACATCTACCGAGACAAAGACCCGCTGGCCCTGCAACGCGATTGCGTGAGCGCCTGCGTGGCGGCCAAACAAGGCGGCATCGAGCTGGCCAGCCGTTATTACAAAACCGACCTGCCCCGCCGCATCCAGGCGGAAAAACAAACGCTGGCGCAGTTGACCGGCTGGAAGATGAGCGCCATTGATGCCCTGCCCGGCGCCACGCGGTTCGCAGGCGACGGTGCCGCCCCGCCACCGAACAACCCCTCGAATCCGGACAAACCGTGGTGGGAAGAGCTGTTCAAAACCAGCCGGGTGACGCCATGATCGCTATGCATTCAGGAGCTGTTTACGCAAATATTCTGAGACCTACAGGCATTATTCGCTTAAAAGTCGGGGGGATTTGGCGCAACAGCCCTAACCCGCTGAAGGCGCTGGACGCCCGCTGGTTTCAGATCATCTTTCTCGCCAGCTTCCTCGCCTTGGGCGCGCTGGCGCGTGACTTCGCGCTGACGCTGCCGCAGGTCTTACTCACCTTTACAACTGCGCTGGCTACCCAGGCGGCGTGGCAATGGGGGCTGGATTTACCCGGCAAAAAGAAGTGGGGCGGCTACCTGAGCGCCCTCATCTCCAGCTTCGGCATTTGCATTCTGGTGCGGGCCGAAAACGCCTGGGTACACCCGTTTCTGGCCGCGCTGGCGATGAGCAGCAAGTACCTGATTCGTGGTGGCCCCGGCAACAGCAAAAGCCATTTGCTCAACCCGGCGAATCTGGCTGCGTTCGCGGCCTGGGCCTGGTTGCCGGGCGCCTGGCTCAGCCCGGGCCAGTGGGGCTCAGACAGCCTGGCCGCCCTTTGGTTCTTGGCCCTGGGCGGCCTGGTGACGCAGCGCATCAGCCGCTGGGATGTGTCGCTCGCCTTCCTTTGCACCTGGGCGGCCTTGCTGGCGCTGCGCCTGTGGTGGCTGGACTACGCCTGGAACCCCGGCGCGTTGATGTGGTTGCAACAGGCCAGCAACGGCGCCGTGCTTTTGTTCGCCTTCTTCATGATCTCTGACCCCATGACGACGCCGCAACGCCGTGGCACCCGTGTTGCTTACGCCGTGCTGGTGGCGCTGTTGGCGTTTGCGTGGCAGTATCTTTTGTTCAAACCACACGGCTTGATCGTGGTGCTGTTTGTGATGAGTTGGACGGTGCCTTTGTGGAACTGGGTGTGGCCGAAGCAACGGTTTGAATGGGCGGCTTGAACAACATCGGTGTGCTCAAATGAGCGCATGCTTGCCCATGACCACGCACGAGATCACGCTCACGACCCCGCTCACGACCCCGCTCACAACCACGCGCCTGAACTGCCCGCTGGCTCGCCCGCTGTAGACCTGGCGCGTTACCGCCGCGTCTTGTGGATCGCCCTCGTCGTCAACGCCGCCATGTTCTTCATCGAGATTGCGGCAGGTTACCGCTCGGCTTCCGCGTCACTGTTGGCCGATGCGATCGACTTCGCTGGTGACGCGGCCAACTACGGCGTCTCGCTGCTGGTGTTGGGCGCAGCGGTCAGTTGGCGCTCGCGCACGGCCATGCTCAAAGCCGTTTGCATGATCGGATTTGGCTTGTTCGTTTTGGGCCGCGCGGTTTGGGGCCTGCTCTACGGCGGTGTGCCCGACGCGCCGTTGATGGGCGCCATCGCCGTGCTGGCCTTGGCCGCCAACCTCGGCGTCGCCTGGATTCTGTACGCCTTTCGCGAAGGCGACGCCAACATGCGCAGTGTGTGGTTGTGCACCCGCAATGACGCCATTGGCAACATCGCCGTGATCGCCGCTGCCATTGGCGTGCTGGGCACCCAAAGCGCCCTGCCCGACCTGGCGGTGGCTGGCGTGATGGCAAGCTTGGCCATTGCGGGCGGCTGGTCGGTGATGCGCCAGGCGCGCGGCGAGCTGGCGGAAAACGGCGCCACCGGCCACTCCCCTTGAGCTTGCGACGCAAGAATCGCCGTCTGCGCCCGCCGCCGCCCTAACCGGCAGCCTGCAATGAGGCTATCAGGGGGCAGGCGATCCGCCCCCGTCCGGCCGCGCATCGCTCCACAAGATCTGTCAAAGCGGCTTCCATGCGACGCAAGTCTGCCAGTCGTTGCCTGATCATTCCAAGCTTATGCATTGCAATTTCACGGGCTTCGCCGCATTGCGCACCGTCGTCCAGCGTCAACAACTGCGCAATCTCTCCCAGCGTGAATCCCAAGCGTTGCGCGGCCTTAATGAAACGCACACGCGCGACGTCCACCTCCCCATAACGCCGTATGCCGCCGTGAGGG
>JANOYE010000002.1:0-8373 GCA_031428695.1 Rhodoferax sp.
GAACCATGCGTACTTTTTCTACTCCTGCACATGCTATCAAATTAATAGCTGCTTACGCACGTGTTACGGGGGATGCAGGCCGATTTTACTATCAATGCGTAACTACTCACGTCGGGGTTCAAGTTTCCAACGCAAAGGCGCAAAGATGCAAAGAACGCAAAGGAAATACCTATTTTTTGTCTTGCTTTGCGCCCTTTGCAACTTGGCGCCTTTGCGTTGGAAGCTGGTTTAGGTGGTTGACCTGAGTAGTTACATATCCGGAGGCCAAACCGCTCACGCAGCCAGTCGTGCCGCCGCAAACAGCACCTGGTCGATCACGGCCTGCACGCTCTGGCGGTGGGTGTCGTTGACCAGTTGACCATCGGCGTCGAACGCGTCGCCGGCGCGGCCGAGCGCGAAGGCTTTCGGTGCGACCCAGCACTGCAGGTTAATCAGCAGCGGCAGCAGATGACTTTGCGAACGCAGGCCGCCCAGCGCCCCGGGTGACGCGCTGAGCATGCCCACTACCTTGCCGGTGAAGGACCTGGAGCCGTTAGCCCAAGCTGGGTCTGACTTGACGGGGCTGGAGGCCCAGTCGATGGTGTTTTTCAGCAGGGCGGTGTAGCTGCCGTTGTATTCGGGCGTGCAGATGATCCAGGCCGGATGCTCGAGCAGGATCTGCTTGAGCTTCATCACGTCGGGCGGGGTGGCTCGGGCCTCCAAGTCGGCGTTGTACATCGGGATGTCGAGGCCGCCGAGTTCGAGTTGCGTCACGTCGGCACCGCTGGCGCGCGCCATGTCGGCTGCTACATGGGCAAGCCTGCGGTTGAAGGAGTCCTCGCGCGTGCTGCCAGCAAAGATCAGGAGTTTGGCGGGTGGATTCATGTACAGATTTCAACATGCTTGCCGGTTTGATGCATGACGTAGACAGCCGCGTGAAAACTGTTAAAATGTACAAAACTACTTGATTTGTACAAAATGCACACCATTCCACTCAGTGAATTCCGCGCCAATGCGTCGGCCATGATCGATTTGGTCGAAAAAGGCGAGACCGTGCGCATTTTGCGGCATGGCAAGGCCGTGGCGGAGCTGGTTCCGCCCAAGCTGGCTGCCGGCAAGGTGCCCAGTTGGAAGCTGCCTGTCAAGCCCTTGCAGTATTTGCGCAAGCCCGAAAAAACGGGTGCGCAAATGATCATTGAAGAGCGTGAAAGCGGCATGTGATGAACGTTCTTTTTGACGCCAGCGCGGCCTTCAAGCGTTACAGCGGGGAGGCGGGTTTTGAGCGCGTGGCGCAGTTGCAGCAGCGAAGCAACTTGGTGACGGCGGCGGCCCATTGCAAAACCGAAGTCGCTTCGGCCCTAACGCGCCAATGGCGTGACGGTTTGTTTTCGGATGACGAATACAAGCGCGTGCTGGCGACCATCAATTTTGATTTTGACGAGCAGAACGTGCAGCCTGTCACGGCACAGATCGAACGGTTGGCCATTGCCGCCATGCGGGTTGCGCCGCTGCGGGGCATGGACGCATTGCACATTGGCACGGCGCAGAGTGCGAGGGTGGACTTATTTGTCACGGCGGATCGAAGGCAGGCTCTGGCTGCCCAGGCGCTGGGATTGCAGACTGAATTAATTGAGGCGTGACGCCTGAGGCTTTGTATGGACTACCCCGAAGAATTTGACGTGATCGTGGTCGGTGGCGGCCATGCCGGCACCGAAGCGGCGCTGGCGTCGGCGCGCATGGGCTGCAAAACTCTGCTGCTCTCGCACAACATCGAAACCCTCGGCCAGATGAGCTGCAACCCGTCAATCGGCGGCATTGGCAAAGGGCACTTGGTCAAAGAGGTTGATGCCATGGGCGGTGCGATGGCGCTGGCCACGGACGAAGGCGGCATCCAGTTTCGTATTCTTAATTCGAGCAAAGGCCCGGCGGTGCGGGCGACACGGGCCCAGGCGGATCGGGTTTTGTACAAAGCCGCGATTCGCCGCCGTCTGGAAAACCAGCCGAACTTGTGGCTGTTTCAGCAGGCGGTGGACGACCTGATGGTGGTGGGTGACCGAGTGGCCGGCGCCGTCACCCAAGTGGGTGTCCGCTTCAAAAGCCGCACGGTGGTGCTCACTGCGGGCACGTTTCTGGACGGCAAGATCCACGTCGGCCTGAACAACTATTCAGCGGGCCGAGCGGGCGACCCACCCGCAGTCTCCTTGAGTGCGCGCTTGAAAGAGCTGAAACTGCCGCAAGGCCGCTTGAAGACCGGCACACCGCCGCGCCTGGATGGCCGCACAATCGACTTCAGCAAGTGCGAGCGCCAGCCTGGCGATGGCATGGAAGGCGCTGACAACCCCGCGCCGTCAGGCGCAGACAAGCTGCGCATGCCCGTGTTCAGCTTCATGGGCAATGTGGCGATGCACCCGGCGCAGATGCCGTGCTGGATCACCCACACCAACGAACGCACCCACGACATCATCCGCAGCGGCTTCGACCGCAGCCCCATGTTCACCGGCAAGATCGACGGCGTGGGGCCGCGTTATTGCCCGAGCGTGGAAGACAAAGTCAACCGATTCGCCGGCAAAAACAGCCACCAGATTTTTCTGGAGCCGGAAGGGCTGACGACCAACGAGTATTACCCCAACGGCATTTCCACCAGCCTGCCGTTTGACATTCAATACGAGCTGGTGCGTTCGATGGCCGGGCTGGAAAACGCCCACATTTTGCGCCCCGGTTACGCCATTGAATACGATTATTTTGACCCGACGGGGCTGAAAAGCAGCTTCGAGTCCAAAGCCATCGGCGGCTTGTTTTTTGCTGGGCAGATCAACGGCACCACCGGTTACGAAGAAGCGGCGGCGCAAGGCCTGTTCGCGGGCATCAACGCGGCGCTGCAAGCCAAGGCCCAAACCGGGGCAACCACTGAATGGTCAGCCTTGCCCGGCTCCGGCGACGCCTGGGTGCCCGGTCGCAACGAAGCCTATTTGGGTGTGCTGGTAGACGACCTCATTTCCAAAGGTGTGAGTGAACCCTACCGCATGTTCACCAGCCGCGCCGAGTACCGCCTGCAATTGCGCGAAGACAACGCTGACATGCGCCTCACTGAAGTCGGCCGGCAATTGGGCCTGGTGGACGACGCCCGCTGGAGCGCCTTCAGCCGCAAACGCGACGCTGTTTCACGTGAAACAGAGCGCCTGCGGGCGATTTGGGTCAGCCCGAAAAACCTGCAGACCGCCGAGGCTGAGCGGGTGTTGGGCAAAGCGCTTGAGCACGAACACAATTTCGCCGATTTGCTGCGCCGCCCCGGTGTGGACTACGCCGGGTTGATGTCGCTTGAAGGCGGCAAATATGCGCCGCCAGAAGTGCTGGAAGACCCGAAAGTCGCCGAGCAGGTGGAAATTGCCGCCAAATATTCGGGTTACATCGACCGCCAGCACGGCGAAATCGCGCGGGCCGCCCACTACGAACACCTGCGCCTGCCCGATGACCTGGACTACTTGCAAGTGCACGCGCTCTCCATCGAGGCGCGGCAAAAGCTCAGCAAACAACGCCCCGAAACCCTGGGCTTGGCCTCTAGAATTTCTGGCATCACGCCGGCGAGCATCTCGCTGCTGTTGGTGCATTTGAAGAAGCGGGGTTTGCGTGAGTTTGGGGCGGCAAACGCATGAGCCTGCAACGCAACCACCAGCGTAAACATCGACTTAAACAGCAGCGCGGCGAGTTTTTGATGTCGCGCGCTTTGGCATTGGCCGTCGTCTTGTTGGCCATTCTGGCCGTTGCGCTGTGGATCGCAAAAGGGCGGGACAACAAACGGTTGGCTGTGCAAAAAGCCGAAGAGGCCCAAAACAGTGGCGGCGCACCCGGTATGGCCAATGCGTCAGCCGCTTCCGTCGCTGCAACTACCTCTGAGCCACGCCCGATAGGTTTTGGCCTGACTTTTGCACTTCTGCCCAGCGGTGACAGGGCGCCTGTGGACATTGCCAGCCTAAGTTGTCATGGAGAGCCTCGCGCGCTTGATCAGGCGCACAAGGATTCGTGTAACCCCTACAAAGGCGACACCTCTTGTCGCATCGTCTTGCCGGTGTTGTGCCTAAGGCCGGCAGGAGTGACTAAGCCTGCGGGTGTGGAAGATGGTTTTTACCAAGGCTGGACGGGGGGCGCCTTGGCCGCCACCCAACCAGTGATGGGTGCGATTTTGGAGTCGCTGGCGGCCGCCAGTGCGCGGTGTGTGGCTGAGCTGGGCCCTGGATATCGCATGGCGGAGTTTCACGACGGCGATGGCGGCTGGGGTCTGCAAGGGCAAAGAGGCGGCGGTTTTTCTCAGCACAACACCCGTTATTGGGTGCACATCAACGACCAGCGTGGCAACTGCTGGGACAGCACGCCGTAAGCTGGGTTTCACGTGAAACATCTGGATTTTTGCGGCTTTCCCCAGCTGTTCCGGGCAATGTTGGCCACCGGCGGTTTGGTTCTGGCGGGTTTGATCCCCGCACCTGTGGGCGCTGCGGTCTACAAATGCGTAGGCAAAGATGGCAAGGCGGCTTTTAGCGGCCAGCCGTGCCCAGCGGGTCAAACGACAACCGCAGTCAGAGAACCCGCGGGTGCGCCAGCCCAACGCGCGGCCATCGAAGCAGAAAACAAGCCTAACGAAGATGCGGCCAACAAGCGGATCTTGGCAGATGCTGCCTGTGCAGAAAAACGCCGCGTACCGAATGGTCGTCGCGCCAGCTTGTCCACCCTGAGTGATTCCGACAAACGGGTCTTTGCGGTGGTGGAGACAGAGGTAGCGCGTGACTGTCGATAACGCCCCTATCAAAACCGCCGCGCCGCGTGAAAGCCTGAAACAGGCGGCAACCACGCTGGGGTTGGTGTTGGTGGATGCCCAGCTAGACGCTATGTTGGCCTATCTGGCTCTAATCCAAAAGTGGAACAAGGTCTACAACCTGACCGCCGTGCGGGACCCGGCCGACATGTTGACCCACCATTTGCTGGACAGCCTGGCCGTGGTTGGGCCGCTTGTGCGGCAACTTGCGGCCCTGTCTTATGAGATGGACGGCGCGGACGAGGTTCAGTCTGGCCCGCTTTTTCGCTTGCTGGATGTCGGCTCCGGCGCGGGGCTGCCGGGTGTCGTCATTGCCATTTGTTGCCCCCATGTGCAGGTGGATTGCGTCGATACCGTGTCCAAAAAGGCCGCGTTCATCAACCAGGTGGCGGTGTCGCTCAAGCTGCCCAATCTGCGGGGTTTGCACAATCGTGTGGAAAACCTGTCGGGGCAAAAACCCGCTGAGCAATACCACGTGATCTGCTCCCGGGCCTTTGCATCCTTGGGCGACTTCACCCGGCTTTCAGCCGCCGCGCTGAAAGAGGGCGGCGTCTGGTTGGCCATGAAGGCCAAAAACCCGACTGAGGAATTGGCCGAACTTGGACCGTCGGTCGATGTGTTTCACGTGGAACAACTGGCGGTTCCGGGGCTGGATGCCGAGCGGCGGATCGTCTGGATGCGCAAAGCCGCGTAACTGCCGACTTCGACCGAGGTCGAAATTCAGGCGGTGCTTAAAAGTCGTTGGCGAGCCGCAGAGGCCGGAGTGGGTGACTACGCGAATGTCCCCCGAAGCGGCCTTCGCCGACTTCTCCTCCTATATTTCGCTACGTCACCCACCCCGACCTCTGCGGCAATGACGGTGGTTCTTGTGCAACGGTTGAAGACATCCGCGCCCTGATTAAGAGTAGCGGCGAGCATGGCGTGGCGGTAGTTGGTATTCACCGCTGAACCCCCAAGCCCGCTCCACCAGATCAGGTCGATGGGGCGCTCAGCGTAGCGGCATAAAGAAGGAGCTGGCGGCCCTGGGCCGCCGCGGGTGACAGCCGCGTAGCTGAGTGCCCCATCGGCCTGATCCCGCCCACGAACTTCACCCCGGCCAGGTTCGCCGCCAGAGAAGCGCAAAGCACAAACCACCCATGCCGTAAACTCGAAGGCAACCCACTAGACGCCGCCAGGCAAAAAACTTCAAAAATGTTCGGCATCACCGATTACGGCACCTACATCGCCACCATTCTGCTGTTCCTGCTGGTGCCTGGCCCCGGCAATTTGGCGCTGATCACGTCCACCACCAAAGGCGGCATTGCGGGCGGCTTTGGCTCGATTTTTGGCATTTTTGCCGGTGACCAAATCTTGATGTGGTTGGCCATTGCCGGCATGGCGGCAGTGATGGCGGCGTACCCCGGCGCTTTTACGGCGGTGCAGTGGGTCGGAGCCGCCTACCTGACTTGGCTGGGCGTGAAAATGCTGCTGGCCAAACCGGGCGACGCACCGATTCTGGACATCAAACCCAGTCACTTCTTTCGCCAGTCTCTGATGATCACCTTGCTCAACCCCAAGGCAATCGTGTTTTACATGGCCTTTTTCCCGTTGTTCATCGACCCAGCACGCCATGAAGGCATGGCCACCTACCTGGCGATGACCATCACCAGCGGCGCGTTGATGTTTCTCTATGGCCTCACATCGGTCATGCTCACCCACTTCCTGGCCGAGCGCTTCCGCACCCACCCCATGCTCGGCCGCGCGCTGGAAAAAATCGCTGGCTTGTGCCTGGTCGCTTTTGGCCTTCGCCTGGCAATCTCCAAATGAAAGACCCGAACATGACAAACACCGCAATTCCCCGCCGGGCCGCCCCAAGGGGAATTAGCCCCCTCGGGGGGCAGCGACCCGCGAAGCGGTGGAGCGTGGGGGCAACATGACGATGGCCAAGATATTCTGCATCGCGAACCAAAAGGGCGGCGTCGGCAAAACAACCACCGCAGTCAACCTGGCGGCCGGCTTGGCCAAAGTCGGCCAGCGGGTGTTGTTGGTCGATCTTGACCCGCAGGGCAACGCCACCATGGGCTCGGGCGTGGACAAACGCGCGCTGGAGACGAGTGTGTATGACGTGTTGCTCGAAGGCGCTTCGGTGGCCGAGGCGCGGGTCAAAAGCCCCAAACTGGTCGAGGCCGGGTGCAGTTACGACATTTTGGGCGCCAACCGCGAGCTGGCCGGGGCCGAGGTCGAACTGGTCGAAGCCGAGCGGCGCGAAAAACGCCTGAAGGCGGCGCTGGCGGAGGTGGCCAAAGACTACGACTTCATCCTCATCGACTGCCCGCCGTCACTCTCCATGCTCACACTCAACGGCCTGTGCTGCGCGCACGGCGTGATCGTGCCGATGCAGTGTGAATACTTCGCGCTCGAAGGCCTCACCGACCTGGTCAACACCATCAAACAGGTGCATGCCAACCTCAACAATGACCTGGCCATCATCGGCCTGCTGCGTGTCATGTTTGACCCGCGCATCACCCTGCAGCAGCAGGTGAGTGAACAACTCAAAGCGCATTTCGGCGACAAGGTGTTTGACACGCTGATCCCGCGCAACGTGCGCCTGGCCGAGGCGCCGAGTTACGGCTTGCCCGGCGTGGTGTTCGACCCGGCCTCCAAAGGCGCGCAGGCGTTTGTCGCGTTTGCGGCTGAAATGGTGGCGCGGATTGAAAAAATGTAGTTTTATACTATTTGCTGGTGAAAATTTCGCTATCAAGTCACGAATAAATAGCGTGACAAGCTATAAAAAAGCAAGTAGTAATGCATAATTTTTGTTCCAAGTGACTGGCAAAATCCTCCTATTGCCGGGTTGGCAAAACTCTGGCCCCGAGCATTGGCAGAGCCTCTGGGAGGCCGCGCACGGGTACGAGCGGGTGCTGCAACACGACTGGCTGCGGCCTTTGCGCGGCGACTGGATCGCGCGGCTGGAAGATGTGGTGTTGTCGGCTTGTGAGTCAGCGGCAACGCCAACACCAGCGTCATCTCCGGCGCCAACACCCATCACCCTGGTAGCGCACAGCCTAGGTTGTATTCTGGTCGCCGCCTGGGCCAGTGTGTCACGCAACACCCATCGCGTCGCTTGCGCGATGTTGGTGGCGACGGGCGATGCCGAGCGTGAAGACGTGCGCGAGATGTTGCCGAGCTGGTCGCCAGCAGTGCGCCAACGCATGCCGTTCCCCAGCCTGCTGCTGGCCTGCCGCAATGACCCTTATTGCGGATTTGAGCGTGCCCATGGTTTTGCCCAAAGCTGGGGCAGCACCTTTGTCGATTACGCCGACCGCGGCCATATCAATGCAGAGTCTGGTTTGGGAGCCTGGCCAGACGGACATAACATGCTCCTGAAATTGCAGCGCGACAGCGGAGTCGCCACTTAAGCCAGCCGTTCACATCAGAAGAAAGACAACCCTCATGGCAACCAAAAAATTCAAAGGCCTCGGCCGCGGCCTGGAGGCGCTATTGGGCCCCACGGTGGACGAATCCGCCGCTGCCATGGGCCCGTCTGGACCGGGCTTTCCGGCTTCGCTGCTGCTCAGCGACATGGTGCCTGGCCAGTACCAGCCGCG
>JANOYE010000003.1:0-15970 GCA_031428695.1 Rhodoferax sp.
GGGCACGTTCCGATATATTACTCACCCGTTCGCCACTCGCCACCAGGATTGCTCCCGTGCTGCCGTTCGACTTGCATGTGTAAGGCATGCCGCCAGCGTTCAATCTGAGCCAGGATCAAACTCTATAGTTCGATCTTGAAAATTTATACTCTTTCGAGTTACTCATAAATTGGAATTGACATGAACTTCACTTGCGAATTTCTTCACATCTGAATTTCTTGTCTTTTTTACTTCATGAGCGTTTAAAGTCTTTCGACTTAGTTCCGAAGAACTTGGCAATTACCTTCAAACGCCCACGCTTATCGGCTGTAAATTTTTAATGATCCTGACTAATTACGCAGCAAAGTTATCTGCTTTGTTTTCGTCCGCAGCTGCAATCAGCTGAGCCTTCGATTATATACCGAGATTTAATTCCCTGTCAACCTGAAGGCCTTTGCTATTTTCGCCTGGGTCACTAACTCGTTGAGTTCCGTGGACTTCGCCGTTTTTAGCAGAGCCTCAAATTATATGAGGTTTTTTAGCAATCCGTCAAACACTTGAAATTCTTTTTCTACCCCTTTGGCTTCCGCCGGAACCTTTCGGCACCGCCTTCGGCTTCTGAGCACATCGCTGTGCTGTTTTGAGCTGAGCCTGCGACTATAGCACGGCTTTTGTTTGGCTCGGGCAAAGATTTCGCAACTCTTTCGAACCGATACATCCAATATTTTCACTTTTCGATATCTATCGGTCGTGTAGCCCACGTCAAATCTAAGTTTTATGCTACCGATATAGCAGCAATCGAGACGATGAAATGCGGGTTCACATTGACGAAGTTTTCAGTGACAAAGCAGATTCATACACTCGATTTTTTGGTTCGCCGGTAATTTCAGCCGCCAGCCGAACCGCTGTTTTGAGCGGTAATTCACCCAGCAATAGTTTGAGAACTCTGAGATCGCTGGCAGGCTCGATATCCATGGGCGGAGGGTGAACCACCAGTGCAAATTCACCTCGCAAACGGCTCGCATTTGCCTTAAGCCAGGTCGGGAATTCTTGTGCTGTGATGGTCGCAATTTCTTCAAACTGCTTGGTGAGTTCACGCCCAACAGTAATGGTCCTACTGCCCAGTACAGACAAGGCCAGGGCCGTGGCTTCGATTCGGTGAGGTGCCTCTAGCAAGACTACGCATCGCGCCTGCGCGCCTAGGTGATTCAGAAATTCGTTCCTTTCGGTGGCCTTTGCAGGGAAGAACCCCGCGAACACAAAGCCCTGTGATGCTTGCCTATCGACAGAAGACCCCACAACACTCATCAGCGCAGTGACGCAACTCGCCCCCGGAAGCGGAATTGTCTTGAATCCAAGCGCCTGCACGGCCGCGACCAGGCGCGCCCCAGGGTCGCTTACACCAGGGGTGCCGGCATCGCTGACGTAGGCCACACGTTCCCCCTTGCGAATGCGCTCAATGACGGCATTTGAAGCTTCGGACTCATTGTGTTGGTGCAAGGCCAGCAACTGCGCTGAGGTCTTGTTGATGCCAAAGGCGCGAAGCAGGGCTTGGGAGTGGCGGGTATCCTCGCAGGCAATCGTTTCTACCAAATTCAAAACATGCAGCGCCCGCAGACTGATGTCGGCAAGATTGCCAATCGGCGTGGCAACCACATAAAGCGCGCCTTGCGGATAATGCTGTGCAGCAGCGACATCGGTCGCAGTTGCCAGCGCCTGGGCGTAAACAGTATTTGAACTCACACGGTTTCCCATCCAAATGAAGACTGGTCCTGCGCCGATTGCCTTGGCGCAAATGACGTCAAAACAAGTCGGCGACGCCGCAGAGGAATTGGCCCTGCGCTATCTGCTGCGTGCCGGTCTGCGGCTGATCGAGCGCAATTATCGAACGCCGGGGAGGGGCGGCGGTGAAATCGATTTGATCATGCGCGAGCCGGACGGTACAACAGCCTTTATTGAGGTTAGGAAACGCGCGTCTGCAAGCCACGGAGGCGCTGGGGGGAGTGTTGGTTACACCAAGCAGCGGCGCATTATTTTTGCTGCGCGGTATTACTTGATGCGCCTTGCCAGTCCACCACCCTGTCGGTTTGATGTGGTCACAATTGAGGCCGGCGTGGTGACCTGGATGCGCGGCGCGTTTGAAGCCCAGTGAAAGTCAAGGCTGTGGTTTCGATATCGAACTCCTCCCGGTTTTCACAGTTAATGGTTGCAGATGGTCACAAACTGCGCGGTTATCATCACGACCATGCTTGAGCAACGTATCCAACAACACTTTATTGATAGCGCAGACCTTAAGTACCAGACAGCGCAAATCTTGAGCAAACCGATCGCTTCCGCCGTAGAAGCCATCCTGGCTTGCGTCACCAGCGGTGGCAAAGTGCTCTCTTGCGGAAATGGCGGATCTGCTGCAGACGCCCAACATTTCGCTGCAGAATTTGTTGGCCGATTTGAACGCGAACGCCCAGAACTCGGGGCCATCGCCCTGACCACCGACAGCTCGATCCTTACCTCAATCGCCAATGATTACGATTACAGCGTGGTCTTTTCCAAGCAGGTCCGCGCATTGGGGTCGCCAGGCGACGTGCTGCTGGCAATTTCCACCAGCGGCAACTCCGCCAACGTGGTGGCCGCGATTGATGCGGCTCACGAACGCGAGATGACCGTTGTCGCCCTGACGGGGCGAAATGGCGGCAAGATGGCGCACGCGCTGCGCGAGACCGACGTGAACATTTGTGTCCCGAGCGAGCGCACCATCCGAATCCAGGAAGTTCACATTCTTGTGATTCATTGCATTTGTGACGCCGTAGACAATCAATTACTTGGTGAACAGGAACCCGCTGGATGAAAACCGAACTGAATACCCGTAGGTCTTTGCGCCATTGCCTGACCCGCGTGGCGGCTGTAGTATGCCTCGGTGGCGCATTGAGCGCCTGCGCACCAATCGTGCCGCTTTTGCTTGGGGGCGCCGCAGTCGGCAGCGCATTGATCGCCACTGATCGACGCACTTCTGGCGCGCAACTGGAAGACGAAGGCATTGAACTGCGCGGCGCGGCGCGGTTGCGGGAAAATATGGGTGACCGCGCCCACGTGACCATCAACAGCTACAACCGTCAAGTCTTGTTGACAGGCGAAGTGCCCTCAGCCCAAGATAAACAATTGGCTGAACAAACGGTTGCCAAAGTTGAGAACGTGCGCGCTATCGTGAACGAACTGGCCATACTGGGCAATTCAACCTTTTCTCAGCGCTCCTCGGACTCGCTGGTAACCGGCAAAGTTAAGGCGGGGCTGGTTGATGCCAAAGACCTTTACGCCAACGCCTTCAAGGTAATCACCGAACGCGGCACGGTTTATCTGATGGGTCGGGTGACCCAGCGTGAAGCGGACCGCGCCACCGAAATTGCACGAGGTACGTCGGGCGTGCAGCGCCTGGTCAGGGTGCTGGAGATCATCAGTGATGAAGACTTGAAGCGGATGCTGCCGCCGCCACAGGCCCAGGAACAACCTCGTAGTTGACGAATCGAAGACTCTCGCCGAAGCCTGGCAGCTCGCGGCGGTACCGCGTTACTTCAGGCGTTTAATCAAACTCGACGTGTCCCAGCGTTTGCCACCGAGCTCCTGCACATCGGCATAAAACTGGTCTACCAACGCCGTGACCGGCAATTTCGCACCGTTGCGCTTGGCCTCATCCAGCACCAGGCCCAAGTCTTTGCGCATCCAATCCACGGCGAAGCCGAAGTCAAACTTGCCTGCCACCATCGTTTTGCCCCGGTTGTCCATTTGCCAACTCTGCGCCGCGCCTTTGCCGATCACCTCCAGCACCTGGTTCATGTCCAGCCCGGCGCGCTGGCCAAACGCGATGGCTTCGCTTAAGCCCTGCACCAACCCGCCAATGCAAATCTGATTCACCATTTTGGCCAGTTGGCCCGCACCGGAAGCTCCCAGCAGCGCAAAGGCGCGTGAAAACGCCATAGCCGTTGGCTTGACCGATTCAAACGCGGCAGCGTCACCGCCACACATGACCGTCAAAAGGCCGTTTTGCGCACCGCCCTGACCGCCTGAAACCGGCGCATCGACAAATTGAAACCCGGATTTTTGGGCAAGTGCCGCCAACTCACGCGCCACGTCGGCAGAAGCCGTCGTATGGTCGACCAAAATTGCACCAGGCTTCATGCCGGCAAAAGCGCCCTCTGGCCCTAAGACAACACTGCGCAAATCGGCATCATTGCCGACACAGCAAAACACGATGCCAGCCCCTTGTGCCCCCTCGCGCGGCGTCAGGGCATGTTTGCCGCCTGGAAACTCCGCGCACCAGGCCAATGCCTTGGCTGGCGTGCGGTTGTACACCGTGACATGGTGCCCCGCCTTGGCCAGGTGACCTGCCATGGGATACCCCATGACACCCAAACCGAGGAAGGCGACATTGCGGTAAGGTGATGGCTCGTATGTTTTTGGATTGATATTGGACATGAGATGAATTAAACGATAGCAAAGTTTTCTGTACCGGCGCTGAGATCATGGGACTTCCCGCGCTGGCTATTGAGTTTGATCTGCAACCGCAGATCGTTGAGTGAATCGGCATTGCGCAACGCATCTTCATAACTGATGACATTGGCCTCATAGGCGTCAAACAAGGCCTGGTCAAAGGTCTGCATGCCGAGGTTGCGGCTTTTCTTCATGATTTCCTTGATCTCGGAGACGTCGCCTTTGAAGATCAAGTCAGAAATCAGCGGCGTGTTGAGCAAGATTTCCACAGCGGCCGAACGTCCCTTGCCGTCTTGTTTGGGGATTAGCCGCTGAGAAATGATGGATTTGAGATTCAACGACAAATCCATCAGCAACTGCGGGCGACGCTCTTCGGGAAAGAAGTTGATGATGCGGTCCAAGGCCTGGTTGGCGCTGTTGGCATGCAGTGTGCACAGGCACAGGTGGCCGGTTTCGGCAAACGCAATGGCGTGTTCCATGGTTTCGCGATCCCGCACCTCGCCCATCAAAATCACGTCGGGCGCTTGGCGCAAGGTGTTTTTCAGGGCGATTTCCCAGCTGTCGGTGTCCAGCCCGACTTCACGTTGGGTGATGACACAATTCTTGTGCGCGTGGACAAACTCAACCGGGTCTTCAATCGTAATGATGTGGCCGAAGGAGTTTTCATTGCGCCAGTCCACCATCGCCGCCAAAGTGGTGGATTTGCCGGAGCCCGTGGCGCCAACCAAAATGCACAAACCGCGTTTGGACAACACCACTTCCTTGAGCACCTGCGGCACGCCCAGACCGTCAATGGTCGGCAAAATGGCTGGAATCACCCGCATCACCATACCCACCTTGCCCTGTTGGATGAACGCGTTGACGCGAAAGCGGCCCACACCTGGCGGAGAAATCGCGAAATTGCACTCTTTGGTGCGCTCGAACTCAGCCACCTGTTTGTCGTTCATGACCGAGCGCGCCAGCGCCAGCGTGTGGCCCCCGTTCAGCGGTTGGGGCGACACCTTGGTGACTTTGCCGTCCACTTTGATGGCGGGCGGGAAGTCGCCGGTGATGAACAAATCGCTGCCAGAGCGGCTGACCATCAGCTTCAGAAGGTCATTGATGAATTTGGTGGCCTGATCGCGTTCCATGAAATGAATTACTCCCCAATTTCAATGTGATGCAATTGCTTTTACTTTGCAGGCGCAGGCTTTGAGTCGCTCAGGCGCGCGCTCACCACCCGCAGGCGCAGCGAAAGCTTTCTGGCCAAAAGGGCGACCAGGCTGGCCGCCAGCTTGGGGGCGGCGTCCATCATTTCGTCCATGCCTTCGGCGCTCAAAACCGCCACTTGGCAGTCATCTAACGAAGTGCAGGTGGAAAACCGTATCCCGCTGTCCAGCAGCGACATCTCACCCAGAATGTCGCCAGCGCGGGTTTCCGCCAGACGCAAACGCTCGCCCCAGGGCTGAACCCGATCAACTGCAATGGTGCCTGTCAGCAGCACGACCATGAAATTGCCGTATTCGTCCTGGCGGATCAGGTCGCGGTTGCCTGCAACACGGGCGAAGTCGAAAAACTGGGCCAAACTGCCAATCGACGCCTGATCCAGCTGGCTCATCGACTTGTCATTCACCCAAGCTGCCTGCAATAGCTGAGCGCCGTTCTGGGAACCCATGCGTTTGGCGCCGATTTCGACCGCCCGCGCCTCCCACGGCACCAACAATGACGGATCGACGCCAAACCCGGCAAACGCCGTCGAGAACATCACCGATTCCCGTGAGTCTTCGAAATCGGGTTGGTCACTGCTGCCTTCGCCGGGTCTAAAAGTGCCATTCATATTTTGCTCCGAGGTGTCAAATACCAATTCAACGCAAGGTCATCCAGGGAAATTCTCTGGAATCTTGGCCTTGCCGCGCGCCTCTGCCGGGCTGATGATATTGCGCTTCACGAGGTCGGTCAGGTTCTGGTCAAGCGTCTGCATGCCAACGCTGTTGCCGGTTTGGATGGACGAATACATTTGCGCCACTTTGGCCTCGCGGATCAAGTTGCGGATGGCGCTGGTGCCAAGCATGATTTCGTGCGCGGCGACGCGGCCCTGGCCATCCTTGGTTTTGCACAACGTCTGTGAAATCACCGCCTGCAGCGACTCCGACAACATCGCCCGCACCATTTCCTTCTCTTCGGCAGGAAACACGTCAATGATGCGGTCGATGGTCTTGGCGGCGCTGGAGGTGTGCAAGGTGCCGAACACCAGGTGGCCAGTTTCCGCCGCCGTCATCGCCAGGCGGATGGTTTCCAGGTCGCGCATCTCGCCCACCAGAATGCAGTCCGGGTCTTCGCGCAAGGCGGATTTCAAGGCGGCCGCAAAGCTCAAGGTGTGCGGGCCGACTTCACGCTGGTTCACCAGGCATTTTTTGGATTCGTGGACAAACTCGATCGGGTCTTCCACCGTCAGGATGTGGCCGAACTCGGTCTCGTTCAGATAGTTCACCATCGCCGCCAGCGTGGTGGATTTGCCCGAGCCTGTGGGCCCGGTGACCAGCACCATGCCGCGCGGCTTCAACGCCAGATCGGCAAAAATCTTCGGCGCATTGAGCTGCTCCAACGACAAAATTTTGCTCGGAATCGTCCGAAACACGGCGCCGGCGCCACGCTCGTGGTTAAACGCATTGACGCGAAAACGCGCCAAACCTTCAATCTCGAACGAAAAGTCGATCTCCAGAAACTCTTCGTAGTTTTTGCGCTGCGTGTCGTTCATGATGTCGTACACCATGGCGTGCACGGCTTTGTGGTCAAGCGCCTCGACGTTGATGCGGCGCACGTCGCCGTGCACGCGGATCATGGGCGGCAAACCAGCCGACAAATGCAGGTCGGAGGCCTTGTTTTTGACGCTGAACGCCAACAATTGGGTGATATCCACAAAATACCTCGAAGTTTTGATACGCTTTGCGGCATTATGACGATGATTTCAGACAATCTCCAGCAGGTGCAAGGGCGCATTGCCGCAGCCTGCACAGGAGCAGGGCGCGACCCGGCCAGCGTGGCTTTGCTGGCCGTATCCAAGACGTTTGGCGCAGATGCGGTGCATCAGGCCTTCGATGCTGGGCAACGCGCTTTTGGTGAAAATTATGCGCAGGAAGGCGTGGAAAAGATCCAGCGCCTGCGCCATTTGCCGATTGAGTGGCACATGATCGGCCCCGTCCAAAGCAACAAGACGCGCCTGGTGGCCGAAAACTTCGATTGGGTGCACAGCGTGGATCGGCTCAAGACAGCGCAGCGTTTGAGCGAGCAACGCCCGGCCCACTTGCCGCCGCTGCAAATCTGCCTTCAAGTCAATGCAGACGGCGGGCCTAATAAATCTGGTGTTGCGCCGCTTGAGCTTGCCGGGTTGGCCGCACAGGTTGCCGCATTGCCAAATTTGCGACTGCGAGGCGTGATGGGCATTCCCGAACCCGCTCCTGATTTCGAAGCTGCTCACGCTCTATTTTCGAGACTTAGAGCCCTGTTTTATTCAATAAAGTCCGCACATCCGGGCGTTGACACTTTTTCCATCGGCATGTCGGCCGATCTGGAGGCGGCTGTCCACAGCGGCAGCACATTGGTGCGGGTTGGCACGGCCATTTTTGGCGGCCGCGCCAAGGTCTAACGCGTTGTTTTCGCAGAAGGTTAAGGGTTAATCCGAGGCATTGCCTCTGGGGAAAGTCTCAAGTCTGAACACTCGGCAAGGCAGGTCAAGCTGGCCTTATGCCAGAACATGCAAGAATGTTTGGAGCCATGATCTTGACTTTGAATCCTTGGCCGCCAGCCACCCTATGGCGCGCTTGGTTGTCAGTAATTTGCCTGTTTGCCGCCTGGATGCTGATGCCATCCGCCCAGGCTGGCACCATCACTCGCGTTCAACTGCAGGCCGAGTTCGGCGAGAGTTACCAAGTGGGCGAGCGCCTCAGGGCCCTGCCGGTTTGGCCGGTTTACCACCGAGGCCAAACCGCTGCAGGCTACAACGCCCTGCACGCTTACGTCTTTGAAACCGTTGACATCGAGCCGGTTGCGGGCTACGGCGGCAAACCGATCAACATTTTGGTGGTGATGAATGCCGCTGGCAAATTCCTGGACATTCGCCTGCTCAGCCACAATGAGCCAATCTTCCAGGAGGCATCGCGCAATAAACTGCTGGCCGATTTTGCCCTGCAGTACAAAGACCTGACGATGACGCACCAGATCCAGGTGCTCACACCCAAGGCCAAACGCGAGTTTGACGACCAGAAGGCCACGTTGCACGGCGTCACCGCAGGCACGGTGTCGGCCATGGCGATGAACCGCACCATCATGGAGGCGGCGGCCCAAGTGGCTTACGCGCGTTTGGGCGAGGCGGCAGATCACAAATCAGACACCGCCGAATCGCGCCTGGCCGCCGCGACGGTGGCGAAAGGTGATGACGACCAGTACGAACGCCTGGGATTCAATGAGTTGGTCGGCCTGCGCCTGACGCAACTGGTGACCCGCACCAACCGCGAGGTGCAGTCCAAGTTCAACGGCACCGCCGCCGAAAGCCTGGACGCCGTGGCCCGGCTGCAACCCAGCCGCTGGGCGCTGGACATGGTGGCCATGCTGCCGGGCCTGCCGCACGTGGGGCGCAATGTGCTGGACGCGGCTGGCTGGCGCGAGGTGCGGGCGTTGCGGGAGGCCGGGCACGGCCTGGTAGGCATCCTCGACGACAGCCGCTACCCGCTGGTGGGCAGCCTGGACGCGCCAGCCGGGCGCGCTGCACGGCTGGTTTTAGTGCAAAACGGCAAACGGTTCAACGTGAAAGCGGTGCCCTACACCCACGGCCTGCGCATCAGCGGCCAGCATTCAGGCGTGGGCAGCGACGCGGTCATGCGCCTGTTTGCCACCGAAAGCCACGCCAGCCTCGATTTGGCCCAGCCGGTCACGCTCGAATTCAACCTCTCGCGTTCAGCGGGTGAGCCTGGCCAGCCCCGCCTGGAGCAGGTGTGGACCCACACTTTCACCATTCCCGACGCCGAAAAATGGCGCCCCGTGCGCGAAACGCCCGCCTGGGTGAAGGTTTGGGAGCAGCGCAAGTTTGATCTGGCGGTTCTGCTGGCAGGCCTTGTCGTGTTGACCGTCGGCCTCTTGGCCCAAAAGCAGCTGGCCGCCACCTCCAGCCGTTTGACGCTCTTTCGCGTCGCCTTTTTGGCCTTCACACTGGGTTTCATTGGCTGGGCGGCGCAGGGGCAACTCACTATCGTCAACATCACCGCTTTGGCAGGTGCCTTGATCGAGGGCCAAAGCGCCAGCTTTTTGCTCAATGACCCGATGGCGATTGTGTTGTGGGCTTTTGTCGGCGTCTCCCTCTTGGTGTGGGGGCGTGGCACGTTTTGTGGCTGGTTGTGCCCGTTTGGCGCATTTCAAGAGTTGCTCTCGATGCTGGTCAAGCTGCTCGGCCTCAAGCCGCAACAATTCCACCGCAAGGTTGATGCCGCTTTGAAGTGGGTGAAATACGCGGTACTGGCCGCGCTCACGGTGTCGGTTGCCGTGGCCAGCCCGCTGACGAACACGCTGGTGGAGATCGAGCCCTTCAAAACGTCGATCAGCATGGGTTTCCAGCGCGAGTGGCCTTACGTGGCCTGGGCTGTCGTGTGCCTGGTATTGAGCGTGCTGGTGTTTCGCGGTTATTGCCGCTACATCTGCCCGCTGGGCGCGGCGCTGGCGATTTTAGGCAAGCTTCGGTTATGGAAGTGGATTCCGCGCCGCGCCGAATGCGGAACGCCCTGCCAGACCTGCCGCCACGGCTGCAGCTACCAGGCGATTGCGCCGTCCGGAAAAGTTGACTACGACGAGTGTTTTCAATGCCTTGACTGTGTCAGCGACTACCAGGACGACGAGCGTTGCCTGCCGCTGATCCGCGAGCGCAAAACGCAGTCCAAGGACGGCAAGCCTGCACGCGTGATTGCAATTCAGCCGGTGTCGGCACATGTCTGAGCAGCGCCGCCACCTCACCTCCCGGCGACAGTGCCTAAGGGTAACGTTGGGCGTCGCTGCGGGCCTGGGTTGGTCGAACTCGGGAGGGGTTGCGTCTGATGGCGCTCGCTCAAATTTGCCGCTGCTGCTCTGGCGGGAACGCGCATTGCAGGGCCTGGGCACGCATCTGCATTTGCGGGCCGCGCATGTCTCGGCGCCGCATGCGGATGCTGCACTGGACGCCGCTATTGCCGCCATCCGCCACGTCGAGCAACAGTTCAGCCTGTTCGATCCGCACAGCGCCTTGAGCCAGCTCAACCGCAGTGGCGAGCTGCGTCGGCCGCATCCGGATTTTGTACGACTCCTGACGTTTGCCAAGCAGGTGTCCGCCAGGAGCCAAGGTAGTTTTGACGTGACTGTGCAGCCGCTCTGGCAGGTGTGGCAACAGGCCAAGCTGCAAGGCCGCTTGCCCAGTGCGGGCGAATTGCGCCAGGCGCGCGCGCGCGTCGGTTGGCAGGGCCTGGACATCAACCCCGAACACATCCGTTTCAAAAAACCCGGCATGGGCATCACTTTGAACGGCATTGCCCAAGGGTTTGCCAGTGATTTGGCTAAGGCGGCGCTGCAAAACCACGGCATTGAACACGCTTTGATCGACACTGGAGAATGGAATTCCTTGGGGCAAAGCCCGCAAGCGGCACCTTGGCGGATCGGCGTTCAAAGCCCGCGCGCGGCGTCAGTGCTGACGACCCTCAACGCAGATGGCCGGGCCATCGCAACGACCAGTGACGCGTTTTACAGATTTGGTGTGGGTGACAAGCACCACCATGTTTTGGACCCGCGCACTGGTTTTTCGCCGACAGAATTGGCCTCAGTCACTGTGCTGGCGCCTACCTGCACCCTGGCCGACGCGCTGACCAAAGTGATGTTCATGGGCAGCGCCCGCGTGGCGTTGCAACTGGCCCGCCAGTGGCAGGTCGATGTGGTGGCAGTCGACAAACAGGGGCGGCTGCAGATGAGTGCCGGACTGCAAGCCTTGATCTCAGCCTAAGCATTGACGCGCGAGCCGCTAGCGCTCCAAGCGAATCACCTGCCCTGAATCCGTCAACAAATAAATCCAGCCATCTGGGCCTTGCTTGACGACGCGGATGCGTTGGCCGAGGGCTTTGACGGCAGCGACTTCTTCCTTCAAAGTCACGTTGTCGCCGCTGAGCACGATGCGCCACAGCGTCGTGCCAGCCAAAGCGCTGGCGAAAACGTTGCCCTGCCAGCCCAAGTCGTCAAACCGGCTGCCGCTGTAAAAGATCAGGCCTGCAGGTGCCGTGGAAATCGGCAACCAATAGGTTTTGGGCTCTTCGTAGGTGGGCGCGTGGGTGCCACCGCCGGGTCGGCAGGCCACGCTGTTGGTGCCCGCGCCGTAGGGGCAGCCGTAGCTCCTGAGTGGCCAGCCGTAGTTGCCGCCTGGCACAACGCGGTTGAGTTCGTCGCCGCCCAGAGGGCCGTGTTCAGTCAGCCAAAGCTCATCGGTGCCAGTTTTCATGGCCGCGCCCTGCGGGTTGCGGTGGCCGTAACTCCAGATTTCGGGCAGTGCACCGGCCACGCCAAAAGTGGGGTTGCCTGCGGGCACGCTGCCGTCGCGGTTGATGCGGATGACTTTGCCCAAGGTGGTCGCCAGGTTTTGCGCGTTGGTGCTGCCGGGGCTGGCCGGGTCGTCGGGCTGGCGCTCGCCCAAGGTGACCAGCAGGGTTTTGTCACTGCGAAAAACCAGGCGCGCGCCGAAGTGGCCATCACCGCCGACTTTGGGCGTCTGGCGGTAAATGACCTGCGCGTTTTGGACGGCATTGGCAGCCGGGTTCGCGGGGTTGGCGATCAGGTCGCCACGCGCCACGGCGGTTCCGGAGCCGCCTGCGCCAGACTCTGAGAAGGCCCAATAGATGCGCGGGTTGCTGGTGAGATTGAAGTCGGGGTCTAACGCCACGTCCAGCAGCCCGCCTTGGCCAGAAGAAGTGAGGTTGGGCAAGCCTGGGCTAAAGGGCGCTGAAATGGCGCTGCCAGTGCTGCTCACGATCACCATCGAGCCCGATTTTTGAGTCGCCAACATGCGGCCATCGGGCAAAAATGCCAGGCCCCACGGGCTGGTCAGGCCACCCGTGAGCAGACTTGCTTTGGGTGGCGGGCCGGGAGCGGGAGCAGGTTGCGGCGCCGGCGCAGCGGGCGATGAAGCTGGGTTGGAGGCGGAGATCGACGCGGGCTGCAGCGTCGGCGCCGCTGCGACTACAGCTGTGTCGGTGCTGGCGGACGAGCCGCCGCCGCAGGCACCGATGAGCAGCGCCAGCGCGCATAGACACAACACGCCAGCGGCTCGGCGCAGGGGCAGGGCAGCGGGTCTGGGAATAGAAATGGAAATGGGTTTAACGAACAAGGCCTGGCTCCGCAGCGGATCGACCACGTCATCATCCGGCAAACCGCCTGCGAACGCTACGGGCGCGGCGCGTTTGTCGTGAGAAAACGTAAGCGCTGGGCGGGCGCCGATCGCAGTTCGGCCGGCGGATGCACGGTTTTAATGCAGTGACTGCTATTAACATGGATATTAACAAATGCGCCAATTTGTTGGATTTTGACAAACCTCAGAGTCAAATTCGCCATTAAGTCACGTATTATATGGACATATAGCTATAATAAATATAGCATCCATGAACTGGCAAATTAGGGTGCTCGCAGTTGCCCCAAGCGTTCCGCGTTGCGCCGCTCGGCGGCGTAGGCATCTTTGAGTGCGCGGGCGTAGTCGCCGGGATCCAGATAGTTCGGCTCTTGTTCGTATTTGGTGAGTTCTGCGACATGTTGCGGGTCAAACAGCGCCAGCTTGAAGGCGTCATGCAGGGCTTGCACGATCGGTGTCGGTATGCCAGCCGGGCCGACCAGGCCGTAGGGTGACGTGGCCACAATGCCATGGCCCAGTTCCCGCAAAGTGGGCACGTTGGCCCACTTTTGCGAACGCCGGTCGCTGAAGGTAACCAGAAGGCGAAGTTTGCCGCTATCGACATACGGAGCAAACCCGTTGGAGTTCACCCCCGCCATCAGCTGCCCGGAGGCCACGGCCAGCATCTGCTCGGCCGTGCCTTTGTAAGGCACATGGATGTATTTCAGGTTGCGTTTGTTGAAAATTTCGTCCATCACCAAATGCGGCGTGGTGCCCAAACCATTGGTGGACACGGTCAGCTCGCCGGGTTTGGCGGCGGCGAACTTCAACAGGTCGTCAAACGATTGAAAGGCGCTGTTGGCCGGCACCACCACGCCAAACGTGACGCCGCTGATCTGGATGATGGGCGTGGTGTCGCGGATCGGGTCCCAGCTGACCTTCTGTGTGTGCGGCGTGCGCAACGCTGGCTGGGGCAATTGCGAGAGTGTGTAACCGTCAGGCGCGGCCTGTTGCAAGATCGGCATGCCCAACGTGCCGCCGGCGCCGGGTCTGTTTTCAATCACGATGCGCTGGCCAAGTTGGCGTCCGGCAATGTCGGCCAGCAAGCGCAGCGTGACATCGGTGGCGCCGCCAGCGGGCCAAGGTACGATGAGTGTGATGGGCCTGCTCGGAAACGGGCCATGGGCGCGCAAAGAGGTCGAGACCAACCAACTGGCGCCGACCGCAAATAGAACGGAGCGGCGCTTCATGGCGGGCCACCCCGTTTGGCCAGCTGCCCAAAGCCACGCTGCGGGTCATAACCCCAGCAGGCCAGGCCAAAACAAATGGCGAAGGTGCCCAAGACGATCCAGGGCGAGAGCCCCGCATCTTTGCCGTAAATCGCAAACCGCATCCATTCCACCGCATGGGTGAAGGGGTTGAACCGGGCGATTTGGTAGACCCAGTTCGCGCCGCTTTCTTCGAGTTTCCACAGCGGGTAAAGCGCGGTGGACATGAAATACATTGGGAAGATGACAAAATTCATGGTGCCCGCGAAGTTCTCCAGTTGTTTGATATGCACACTCATCAAGAGCCCCAGTGCGCCCAGCATCAACGCCGCAAATGCACTTGCCACAATGATCTGAAAAGTATGCACGCCCAACCACGGCAACTCCGCGCCCAGAAAATACGCGACGATCACAAAGGCCAGCGCCTGCAACAGCGACAGCACCGTGGTGGCCGCCAGTTTGCAAGCCAGCACCCACCAGCGCGGCAGCGGCGCGGTGAGCAGGAGGCGCATTAAGCCCATCTCGCGGTCGTACACCATCGCCAGGCTGGACTGCATGCCGTTGAACAACAACACCATGCCAATGAGGCCCGGCACGATGTAAACGTCATAAGAAATGTAGGTCTCATACGGCTCGGCAATGGCCACGCCAAACACGGTTCTGAAACCTGCCGCGAACACGGCCAGCCACAAGAGCGGCCGCACCAGCGCCGACGCCAGGCGGCCATATTGCCGCGAGAACTTGAAGAGTTCACGCGAGACGATGGCACCCAAGGCCTGCAAGAGGTGCTTCATTGCGCTGTTCCGGAACGGGTGATCAGGCTCATGAATTTGACTTGCACAGCTTTTCCGGCTCGTCCGCGCCCAGTGTGTCCAGCACATTGCGCGGATGCATCACACCGTCCAGCGGCATGGTTCCCTGAACACCTTGGCCGTCGGTGAGCAGCATGGGCTGGCGCAACTGCCTGTCCCAAGCGCGAAATTGCAGTGCCACACCTTTGGAGCCGTCCAGGTTGGCTGCGAGCAGCGCCTTGTGGATGGACGCAGCATCGGTTTTTGGCGTCGCCGCAGCAACCGCCACAACCGCTTTGCCACCCATCCAGGCGGCCCAATCATGCGCCGTCATCGGGCGCTTCGCGGCTTTGACGAAACGGCGGCTCACCTGGGGTGCACCAAAGCGTTCGAACTGCGCCTGCCAGGCCAGCGCCACCAAACCACCGTCGCCCACCATTGGGCGTGGCAGCGCGGTGTTGTAGGGCAGGCTGCGGGCGAATTCTCCCTCGCTGTCCACCACCCACACCACGTCGTAACTCAGATTCGAGGTCAATAACGTGAGGTTGGCCAAGGCGCGTTCACGCGGGTCGGTTGAAAGTTTGAAGGCTTTCACCGCGACGGCTTTGAGGCCGTAACGCTTTATCGCCGCCTGTGCCAACGCGCTGCGGGCAGCATCTTCAGACGACGGCCCGTAAAGCATCAGCAGGTTGGTCCACTTGCGCGACACCAGCGCCTGCGCCAGCGCATCGGCCCGCATGCGCTCACTCGGCAGGAGGTGGTAAAGGTTGGCGTTGCAGTCCCTCTCGCGCAAGGCATCGCTGCTGGCGCCAACATTCAGCACCGGCACTTTGACAGTCGGCGCGATTGCCGCAACCCAAGCGGCAGGCAGATTGACAACCAGCAGATGCGCGCCGGCTTTTTCAGCTTTTTGCGCGGCGGTACGAGCCGCGTCAAGCGTGGAAGCATGCTCGGACTTGATTTTGACCGACGCTTTTTGCGCTTCCAGTTCGAACTGGGCTTCTTCGATGGCCATCTCAAGGCCCGGCATGGCCGATCCGCCCGGATGGCCGAGGTAGGCGCGTTCCAGGCGCGCCCGGTCAAGCTGCGGG
>JANOYE010000004.1:0-3475 GCA_031428695.1 Rhodoferax sp.
GCACGGCTGTCAACCAGAGCGCAGGCCGTGGCATGGCCATCCATCGCAGAATTTTCGTCACACTCTCTGTGGCCAGCGCCGCCACGCCGTGGATTGCGGGCTGCGCGACGGCGCGCGTCGAAGGCGCTTTGCCTGCTGTCAGCCCGCGAGAGGAACCTGGTTTTACCGCGCCACCAGCGGGCACGCAGCATGCCTGCGCGTTGGTTTTGTCAGGCGGCGCGGCGCGCGGTTTTGCGCATCTTGGCGTATTGCGTGTGCTGGAGCGTGAAGGTCTGCGCCCTGACCTGGTGGTGGGCAGCAGCGCGGGTGCCATCGTAGGCGCGTTGTGGGCCTCGGGCATGACCGTGGCCGAGATTGAAGGCGCGGCGGATGGGCTGGACTGGAGCGTGTTGTTTGATTTCGATCCGGTGCGCGCCTTGCTCGGCGGCTTGGGCCTCGGCTTGATGAAAGGCGAGCGTGTGGCACAGTTCTTCAAGCGGTACCTGTCAAAACCCATCGAAGCTTTTCCTATGCCTTTTGCGGCGGTGGCCACTGATATGGAGAACGGCGACACTGTCGCGCTCAATCACGGCGACGCGGCGACGGCAGTGCGGGCGTCCTGCGCGGTTCCCGCGCTCTACCCACCGGTCAGGACGCGGGGCCGCCTGCTTGCAGACGGGCAAATCACAAGCCCGCTGCCGGTGGCGACCGCCCGCCAGTTGGGGGCCGTGAAGGTGCTTGCCGTTGACGTGATCTACCCGCCGCAGCACTCCGAGATGAACAACCCGATGTCGATGCTGTTCCAGTCGCTCGTTGTGTCGGGTTGGCGCCATCTGCTGCGCGAAAGGGCTCAGGCTGACCTGTTGATCTCACCTGAAATTCGCACCTCCGCTCAGCTCGGTCTGGACAGCCGCAACTGGCTCGTCAAAGCCGGAGAGCACGCGGCTCAGGCGCGGGTGGACGAGATACTGCGATTTTTTGCTAAACCTGCCCAGGAAACTGCGGCACCCACCGCTGCCATGGCTGGAATCGCGGATGGCCACTGAAGTCGCTTGCCAGGAGACACCCATGAAATTGTTCAGTGTCGCGGAACTAGGGAGTTTCAAATGGTGGTTCGGCTGGGGTTTCCCGCCTATCCCGCTCGGGGCTTTGGCCATCGCCTTCTTTCACAGCCTGCCCACAGGTCTGGGCGCAAGCGCTGTGTTGCTGGCGTGGTTCTATGAGAGTGGCCGTACGACCTGCTCCCATTGCGCCTACCAAGGCACGTCCAAGTGCGGCCTGCCCGGTCTGATTGCGCCATTCCTGACCGAGAGAAAAAGCGCCGCGCCGCTGCCGCTGGAAGGCGTGCGAAGCCATATGCGCCTTGACATGGCGGTGATCCTGTTCATCAACGGCCTGTACGCCATCGAACCCTGGTTTTTGCCCTTGGCTCTGGTCTGGACTGTCGGCGCATGGCGGATTTCATTTGGACCGAAACGCCACCACGGGCTGCTGGCCAGGCTGCGTTCGGATCCTGCGCGCAGGGGTTTGCCAACGCGGCGCATCCCGATCATGCCAGCGCCCAAATGAGCCGCATGTGGCACAACGGCTTGGGGCCTGCGCTGTGCTCCAATGTCGTCACCGCCAAACGTCAGCGCCGCCATGTGCGCTGAAGGGTCAACTTGAGTAATATGTATTTTATTTTTAACAATTTAAATACAAATAAATTCAGCATTAAGTCACGTATTTATTTGTTTAACTGCTATAAATATAGTATATAATATGACTATATTTTAATCATTAAATTTAATTTATTTTAAAATAAACGGTGTTATATTTAATTGTTAACATGAGAGTTAACAATTAAGCTGCGCCAACCCGGCAGATCAAAATTGATTGAATCCTCCGCCAGCGGCGCGATCACGGATGTGGCCGGCATTGAACTCGGCCATTTCACCGACAGCCGCCGCCCCACGGGCTGCACCGTCATCCTCACGCGCGCGGGCGCAGTGGCAGGCGTCGATGTGCGCGGCGCGGCGCCCGGCACACGTGAGACTGACTTGCTGCACCCGAGCAACCTGGTAGGCCAAGTGCATGCAGTCTTGCTGGCTGGCGGCAGCGCCTGGGGGCTGGACGCGGCCAGCGGCGTGATGCGTTGGCTCGAAGAACACGGCATCGGCCTCAAAGTTCCTTATGGTTTGGTGCCCATCGTGCCGGCTGCGGTATTGTTTGATTTGCCCGTGGGTGATGCGTCGATCCGCCCCGACGCTGCTGCGGGCTATGCGGCCTGCGCCGCCGCCAGCCGCGAAGCGCCCGCGCAAGGCAATGTCGGCGCAGGTGCAGGCGCCTTGGTCGGCAAACTCTTTGGCATTGACCGTGCCATGAAAGGCGGCATCGGAACAGCGTCAATCACGGTGAACGGCATCACCGTTGGCGCCATCGTCGCCTGCAACGCGCTGGGCGACGTGGTGGACCCAGACACTGGGAAAGTCATCGCAGGCGCGCGCACGCAAGACGGCCTGCGCCTCTTGAACATTCGCCAAGCCATCCTCAACGGCGAGCCGCCCAAGCTGCCGCCTGCTGGCAGCAATACCACCATCGGCGTGGTCGCCACCGACGCCATCCTCACCAAAGCGCAGGCGCACCGCCTCGCCCAGGTCAGCCACGACGGCCTGGCCCGCGCCATCAACCCGGTGCACACCATGGGCGACGGCGATGCCATGTTCGCTCTGGGCACAGGCACCAGCGGTCAGGTGGCCAACATGACGGTGCTGGCCACCCTGGCCGCCGAAGTCACGGCCCGCGCTGTGGTGCAGGCCATCTGCGCAGCCCGTGGAGTAAGCAGCCATGGCATGACATGGCCTGCAGCGTCGGAGCTTTGATTCCAGGCGCCTGTCCCACTTATTTTTCACCCATTTCATGGCCAAAAAAATCTCTGCAGCGATCTTGTCTTTTCGCGCCATGCTGGCTTCAGCCGGGCCGTTCATTCTGCTGGCGATGGCGCTGCTCACGCTGGCCTATGGGTGGCTGGATCCGAACCCGCCCAAACAGGTCAGCCTGGCCACGGGCCCGGCACAAAGCGCTTACGCCGAGTTTGGAAAACGTTATGCCGCCGCCCTCGCACAAAATGGCATTCAGGTCAAACTGGTGCCCAGCGAAGGCTCGTCGGCCAATTTGCAATTGCTGCGCGAAGGCAAGGTTGATCTGGGTTTTGTGCAGGGCGGCAGCGACGACAAAGAGGCCAACGCCGAAAGCGGCATCGAGTCATTGGGCAGCCTGTTTGTCGAACCGCTGTGGCTGTTTTACCAAGAAAAGGCGGCGGTTCAAGCCACGGGAAAAGCCGCGCTGACGTCGATTGGCCAGCTCAAGGGCCTGCGCATCAACGTGGGAACGGCAGGCAGCGGCGTGCCAGCCCTGATGGAAAAGCTGTTCGAGGTCAATCGGCTGGAATCCGGCACGTTGAAACTCAGCAAACTTGAGCAAACCCCCGCCACCGTGGCGTTTCTCAGCGGCGAGG
>JANOYE010000005.1:0-6700 GCA_031428695.1 Rhodoferax sp.
GAAGGTTACGTGGCGGCGAGTGATCCTCGGCGAGACGGGCAGGCGGTTGGGTTCTAAATATTATTTCTGATAAAAACTTATATAGTTAATTATTACCTTAAGTCACGTATTTATTATAGAATTTGCTTCTATTTACATAGCTATATAGATTATTTTTAAATCAAAAAGTGTTTAATAATTATTAATTTAAGAAAATGTTCCGCGCTCTGAATGCCGCCTCACACGGCCACTTTCTGATTGAGAATAGAAACTGTTTTGAATGATCGCCTGACTGCTTGACCGCCTGAAACCCGCCATGTCCACTGAATCGACGTCCTCGTCCAAAGTCCTTGCAGTGTTGTTTGCCGATATTTCGGGCAGCACCAAGCTCTATGACACGCTGGGCGACAAACAAGCCAAGACCATGATTGACGAGTGCATCGCCCTGATGCGCGCCATCACGGTGCAATACGGCGGCCGCGTCATCAAAACCATTGGCGACGAGGTCATGTGTGTTCTTCCAGATGCCGACAGCGGTTGCCTCGCCGCCATGGACATGCAGCTCAAAATCTCGGCGTTGCCTATGGTTTCAGGCGTGCAACGGGCCATTCGCGCCGGGTTTCATGTGGGCCGGGTGATTGAAGAAAACAACGACGTTTTTGGCGACACCGTCAATTTGGCCGCGCGCATGGCGGGTCTGGCCAAGGGCACGCAGATCATGACCACGAGGACTACCGTTGAGCAACTTTCGACCTTGCTCAGAAGCGGCACGCGGCCCATTGCATCCATGTCGGTCAAAGGCAAAGGGGACGATGTCGACGTGTGTGAGGTGATATGGCAGGCCTCCGATGAAATGACAATGGCCACGCCTTCTATTCTTGCAGCCACCCGGAATGTCGTGCTTTGGCTCAAACACGCCGGGCGGGAACAGCTGCTTGAACAGGCCAATGCTGGCATTGTTTTGGGCCGCGATGCAGGCTGCCAGATTGTCGTGGCTGACCGCATGGCGTCGCGCCAGCACGCCCGCATCGAGCGGCGCCGCGACAAATTTTTTCTGATTGATCAAAGCACCAATGGCACCTTTGTTGCCGTGGCGGGCGAGCCGCAGATCAGCCTGCGCCGGGAAGAAGTGATGCTGCGAGGCGCTGGCCGCATTGCTTTTGGGCACAGCGTGGGTGAAGGCGAAGGGGGCGAAGGGGGCGAGGGCAAAGACGAAGTCGTGGAGTTTGCGGTACGCGGCTGAACACCCAGTTCGCCTTCTCAGCCGCAACCCAGCCCGCAACCCCGCCCGAACCCAGCCCGGCACCCAAGCCTGGGGTCGATCTGGCCATTGGTTAGGCGGTTTTGGAAGCCCTGAGCAAACTCTTGCTGCGCGAGTCTGGAGCATCCAACAAGCCTGCAGGCGGCGCTGATTCAAACTTGGCCCGCACCGCGAGCTCTGCGCAAGCAGCTGCAAAGGTGACGGTGACATCCGCGCCACTGGAGCCTGCCATGGCAAAACAGGCCATGCCCAGTTTCGCGTTGAGGGGTTTGAACACGGTTTCCTGCAAGATGGTGGAAGCATTGCCTTCGGCCAGTTGCAACTGGAACTTGCCGGTGTCGGCCAGCATTTGCACATCAAGCACCTGGCGCATGCCGCGCAACTCGCGCAGCAACATGCTGGCGGTTTGTTTGTCTGGCAGGCCGTTGATGTTCAGGTTGGTGCGTTTGGTGCCGAAGTTGAAATGCTGCAAGAAGAAGTTTTTCGAAAACTCGTCGCCCATCGACTTGCCAATGTCCATCAACGCCTGCTCTTCCGAGGCCCAGCTCTGGCCCTTGGGCAACACGGTGTTGAGGTAAATCTCTTCGCCGTTGGATTTGTCGATGGCTTTGATGGTCCAGGAGGTGAGTATGGTTTTGGTCACCGTCAAACCCGACGCCTGGAGCTTCATGGACAGCTGCTTGAGCTTGGCCTGCCCTTGGATCGCAAAATCGGCCACCTGCGCTTTCGGGCCAGTGGCGGTTTCACCTTCGACCGACCAGACACGAAAGCCAAACGTTTTGATGCGCTCTTTGAGCACGTTTTCTGCCAGCACCGAACGCGCTGGCGGCAGAGCCTGCGCGGTGTCGGCGTTGGCGATGGCCATCGTGATTGATACCTTCGGGTCGCCGTTGTTGCGGATGAAGTCGATGCGCTCTTCTTTGGAGAGCTGGTTGAGCGAGCGCTGCACGTCCCGCATTTTGACAACCGCGCGGGTTTCGGTTTCGATCAGGCCGTCTTTGCCGCTCGTGGGGGCGCCTTCGTGGATCACCGATTTGATGAAGCTGCCCGACTGCGACAGAAGTTTTTGCTCGATCACGCCGTAATTTTTGTTCAATGAGCCGCGGTCAATGTACAGGGCCAAGGCTTTGTCGATCAACTGGCGCGAGGCGTCTGCGCGGGCTTCGTTTTGCGCCGCATTGGCGTCACCTTTGAATTTGGGGTCTTTCGGATCCACCAACCCCAGGGCGCTGATGATCATCGTGCCCGGCTCTGGCGCCGGCTCGGCAGAGGCCATGGCCACGGGTGGTGTGACGGGCGCAACGGGCGCTGGCGCAGGCGCTGCGGCGGTGGCTGCCGATGGAGTGGTTGGCGCAGGCAATACCGCCGCGGTCGGGTTGAGCGCAGGCGGGTTGGCGCTGCCGCCGCCTTTGCCGCCGACGAAAAATGCGACTGCCGCGCCGACCACCAACAAACCCAATCCACCGCCCACCAGCATACCGGTGGGCATTGGTTTCGCGCTTTGCGCCGCCATGGCAGGTTCGACCATCGGCGCCCGGGCCGGAGTCGGGCGGGCGGGGCTGGCTGCGGTTGGAATGGGCGGCGCGGAGCGCTCGGGTTGGCGCGGCGCAGGCTGCGGTGCCAATGCTGGCCGGTTCATATTCACCACCGTTTCATCCGTGCTCGCTGCTGGCCTCACTGCGTTGCCCTGGCTGGCGACGGCCGCCTTGATGGCCGCAGAAAACTCACGGGCCGTTTGAAAGCGGTCCGCCGGATTTTTGGCGATGGCTTTGTTCACCACGGCGTCCCAGGCCGGTGGCAGGCCCAGGTTGAGTGTGGACGGTGGCAACGGCTCTTCGCGCAGCACCTTGTACATGATGGTGGTGGTGGTGCCCGTGAAGGGTTTTTCGCCGGTCAAAAACTGGTAAAGAATCACGCCGCAGGAAAACAGGTCGCTGCGGCCATCGACCGTCTGCCCCATGAACTGCTCCGGCGACATGTACGACGGCGTGCCCATCACGGTGCCAGCTTGTGTCAGCTCGGAAGTTTCGATGCGGGCGATGCCGAAGTCGGCCACTTTCACCTTGCCGTCTGCCAGCAGGATCAAATTGGCCGGCTTCATGTCACGGTGCGTCACGCCCTTGCTGTGGGCGTGATCGAGCGCGTCGAGCATTTCGACCATGATGCGCTCAACTTCTTTGAGGGGAAAACGTTCGTTGGCCTCGAAAAAATCTTTGAGCTCCCGCCCCTTCACATATTCCATGGCGATGAAAGCCACGCGCTGGCCGGCATCGGCTTGCCCGGCAACCACCGCCGGCGCCGCCACCATGGTGTGGTCGTCTTCGGCAACCACTTCGCCATAGTCGTAGACGGCCACGATGCCAGGGTGGTTCAGCCGCCCGGCCGCTTGTGCCTCGCGTTTGAAACGCTGCATCACGTCAGGCATTTCGCCGCTGCTCAGTTGCGAGGGCAGAATGGTCTTGATGGCGACGGTGCGTTCGATCACCGGGTCAAAACCCTCATAGACCACGCCCATCGCCCCCTTGCCCAGCTCGCGCCGGATCAGGTATTTGCCTAGTTTCGTCATGCCAGCCATAGTGCGTCCGTCTGGTCTTATTTGTACTTGGAGTCGATGTCCCAAACAGCCGTTTGAATCAGGCGCTGCACCATGGTGTCCAGGCCGACGCCGCCTTTGGCGGATTCCGACACCCCCAAGACGCTGGTGGAAGCGGCACCCACTTCCATCTTCAGCTCTTTGTACCCTTGCGCCACTTGCTCGGTGGTGTTGGCGTCCATGATCTTGTAACGCAGGCCAATGAGCCACACGCCCGTCGAGTCTTTGGTCTGCACCGAACTGGCCACTTGGCCACCCAGGCTGGCGCCCAGGCCGCCAAACGCGCCGAGCAAGCCGCCGACCGCGCGCCCGTCAAAGCCCTTTTTGTTTTCGGCGATCTGCTCGGCCTTGAGGATGTCAAATTTGACGACCCACTTGGTGGTTTTGAGCTTGCCCATCTGCATTGATTTGCGCGCAGCCGCCGGGTCGCCCAGGTTGTAGGCCAGCGAAATCTCTTGCAGCAGGTTGCCCAGGTTGGCCCGTTCCAGTACGGCGAAGTTGGCGTTGCCCAATTCGATCTCGCCAAAATCGGCGATGTTGTTCGGCCCGAACTTCTGCGTAAAACTGGCGCTGGAGGCCTTGATTTCACCCGGAATCACCACCAGAGCCGGGCCCTTCTTGTTCTTGTTGGTGTACTCGACTTCCTTGTAGGCCGCCACGTCCGCCGCTGCGTTGGCTTTGTCTGACGTGGAAGTGCCCGCCGTGGGTGAGGGGTTGCCGAAAACCGGCTGCGCCCAAAGTGATGTGCAGGCGGCGGCCATCAAAATGGCAACTGCCACAGTTTTGGCCGTCTGAGCGAGGCGTGTTGGTGAGGTGTTCATGGAAAATCCCTTTCAAAAATGACGATCTGCGCATGCCTGCGAAATTGTTGCATTGGCACGATCAACCTGCTAGTTAGCGGCCTTGTTCACAGCTTTGTTACCCGCCTGGGCAGCGGCTTTTGCCCCAGGTTTGGCGGCGGATTTAGCGTCCATGGAGATCCCTGATTTTTGACAATAGTCGCTGTAGAGCTGCGCCACAACTTCCTCGGCGCTTTCGTTGATCAGCGTGAGCGCCATGCCGCCGACATCTGCGCCCGCGTAACTTTCATTTTTGGCAGCGGCCTGGGAGACCATTCTGCCGTCAGCGCCCGTCAGCGTGAAATTCATCGCGACGTTGACCTGGTTGAGGTTGACCACCGCATTGCGCCGGGCGCTGCTGGAGATGACGCCGCGCAAAATAAATTGCGCGGCCAGCCGTCTGGAGGCGCTGATGGCGGCATCAGGGTTGTTCTTGAAAACGGCGTCGACCTCGGCCTGAGCCACTTGGGCGCGGATCTGGGCTTGGGTGAAGGTCTTTAGGCCCAGGGCAGTCAAGCGGTCGTTCACGGCGTTGACATGGGCGTTGTAGCTGCCCTGGCTGGCCATGACCACGCCATCGCGCTCTTCGCCAAACATCACCATGATTTTCTGGTTCTTGATCTTGTCGCGGCAAGGCGTGTCTAACATGGCCTGAACCTGGCCCTGTTTTTTGGCCTGCGCTTCCTTGTCGGCCTTTTCAGCTGGATCTTCATTGGAGAACTTGAAAGTCTGCGCACTTGCGGGAGACGGGATCCACAAGAGTGATGCCATGGCGAACGGCAAGGCGAAAGCCCCGGCGAATGCCAGGCTTGCGGCCAGGCGCGCGCGGGCAATCCAAGCGGGGGATTTACTTTGGTGTGTGCCTACAATCATGCGTGCCCCAAGTCCAGTTTGCGTCAAATTGTTCCAAATTGTGCGCTTTTCGGGCAGTCTTGTGGCCTGTGTTTTCCCCCAAGTTGTGGAGAAGTCCGCAAACACTGAATTTTTTAACCTGAAAGGTCGTCGTCATGGATTTGGGAATCGCCGGTAAATGGGCCCTGGTGTGTGGTGCCAGCAAAGGGCTGGGGCTCGGCTGCGCCTCGGCTTTGGTGAAAGAGGGCGTGAATGTCATCATCGTTGCGCGCACCCAAGAAACGCTGGAGGCATCTGCGGCTAAATTGAGAGCTGACTACGCCGCTTCCACGGGAGCTGCCGTTCTTTCTTGTGCAGTAGACATCACCACCACGCAAGGCCGGGCCGCGGTGTTCGCCATGCGCAAGGATTTCGACATTGTCGTCACCAACGCGGGCGGCCCGCCGCCGGGCGACTTCCGCGACTGGGACCGCGACATCTGGCTCAAAGCGGTAGACGCCAACATGCTGACCCCCATCGAACTCATCAAAGCCACCGTAGACGGCATGGCCGCCCGTGGTTTTGGCCGCATTGTCAACATCACCTCCAGCGCCGTGAAGTCGCCCATCGACGTGCTCGGCCTCTCGAATGGCGCACGCAGCGGCTTGACAGGTTTTGTGGCGGGCGTGGCGCGCACGCCCAAACTCGCCGCCAACGGCGTCACCATCAACAACCTGCTGCCCGGCGTGTTTGACACGGATCGCATCCGCGTCACCTTCGCCAGCAACGCGCAAAAGCAGGGCGTCGATGTTGAGACCATGATCAACGCACGGCGCAAAACCGTGCCCGCCGGCCGCTTCGGCACGCCTGACGAGTTTGGCGCGATTTGCGCGTTTTTGTGCAGCCAGCAAGCGGGTTACGTGACGGGGCAAAACTGGCTGGCGGATGGCGGGGCTTACCCAGGGACGTATTGATCGGGCACGTATTGAACCAGAACGTTTTGCCCTGGCGCATAGCCTCATGAACCCGCGCTGCGAGATCGACCACATCATCATCACCGCGCCGTCGCTTGAAATCGGCGGCGCGTATGTGTTCGAGCGGCTGGGTGTGCATCCGCAAAAGGGCGGCGAACACGCGCGCATGGGCACGCATAACCTGCTCTTGTCGCTGGGAAAATCGGCCTACCTCGAAGTCATC
>JANOYE010000006.1:0-66166 GCA_031428695.1 Rhodoferax sp.
GAGCCCATCAGCGCCAAAACGGCCGAAGCCTGGGGCCTCATCAACCGCTGCGTGCCACACGAAGAGCTGGAGGCCGCCACGCTCGACCTGATCCAGCGGGCCAGCCGGGGCGGCATGTTGTCCAAGGCCATGGGCAAACAGGCCTTTTACCGCCAGATCGACATGCCGCAAGACGCCGCCTACGACTTTGCCTCTGCCGTGATGGCCGAGGCCACGGTAACCCCCGACGCTCAGGAAGGCTTCGCCGCGTTTCTGGAAAAACGCCAGCCCACGTTCACGCAGCGACCTGCCAGGATATAAGTGAATAGTTTTGCTATTATAAGCATAGCAATAAAACGCCATTTCACGTGACTTAGGTACCGATTTTATTGACATTTTTGGAATTTCGGTCAAATTTCGCCTGCCCCACCCCAGCGCCCCCGGCGCGCGATTTCTGCGGGGCATGGAGGGCAAATTTGGGCTCTGACCCCAATTTGCCCTCCATGCCAACCATCGAAAGGAAGCAGTCTCTGGGCCGCCGCGCAAACTCGACTATCGCCTCAAACAGTGCGCGGCTGAGTCGTCTCGCTGCGCGAGACCCTCACCCAGAGCCTTTGCGTGCTTCGAGGCCGTAGCTGACGCACGCCGGGGGCGCTGGGGTGGGGCGGGCTATAGTGGGCGAACGCTATTCGCTTGAACACATGACAACCATCGACACCTCATCCAGCTTCTTCGTGCACTGCAACCGCTGCCATGCCGAAACCTATCACGAATCGCGAGGCGAATGCAAGGCAACTGCCAATCACTTCGATGAAGCATCTCGGATCGACATTTACTTCGCTGATACATACTCCCTTCTACAGTGCCTTGTATGTGGACACGGGCGACTTCAACTGACGATTTGGAATTCTGAAAATGACTCTAGCCCTCCAATCCTATTTCCTCCTTCAGAATTTCGTCGCCCGCCAGAATGGCTCAATGACCTTGAACAAACGCATCAGTTTCTTTTGAAAGAGATTTATGCTGCGCTTGATGCCGGAATGTATGCCATCGCGCTGATGGGAGTCCGGGCAGTGTTGGACGTATGGGTGACCAATCAATCCTCTGGAGGGAACTACTTCCCCAAGAAGCTCGCACCGCTTGTGACACGCGGAACCCTCAGCGCGAATCAAGTAGAGATACTGGTAACCGTTTTTGACGCGGGAAGCGCAGCGGCACACCGCGGCTATGTGCCTTCTCAATTGGATGCGTTCGCTGCAATTGAGGCCGTTGAGAATTTGCTACATCAACACGTACTTGCCCCCAAGATTGTCGCCATGAAAGGCAATACGCCGCAACGTGAGGATAGGTAAAGCCCAACCCAAGCCTGCCCCACCCCAGCGCTCCCGGCGCGCGTCTGCTGCGGCCTCGAAGCACGCAAAGGCTCTGGGTGAGGGTCTCGCGCAGCGAGACGACTCAGTCGCGATTGTTTGAGCCGCAGGCGAGTTTGAGCGACGGCCCTGAGACTGCGTACTGCAGATGGTTGCCCGAAGGGCCCGCAGCAGTTGCGCGCCGGGGGCGCTGGGGTGGGGCTGGCGGTCTTTCAGGCAAGCGCGGTCAGTCCCGGTACCCCGGCACTTCCCGGTCGTCGCCCCAATACCCATCACGCTTGACGTTAATCACGCCACGCGTTATTATTGCGCCGTGTCGATCCAGAGCTTCAAGTGCAAGGATACCGAAGCCCTTTTCCAGGGCAAGCGGGTGCGTCGATGGGTCAATGTGGAGCGCCCGGCGCTGCGAAAGCTGGAGCAGCTGGACTGGTCTGCTGTCTTGGAAGACCTGCGCGTCCCGCCTGGGAACCAACTTGAAGCGTTGAAAGGGAACCGTAAAGGCCAGCACAGCATACGGGTCAATGACCAATGGCGCGTGTGTTTCGTGTGGACGCCCTTGGGCCCCAAGGATGTCGAGATTGTTGATTACCACTGAAGGAGTTGTCTCATGCGCACTGTTGCCCCTGTCTCTCCCGGAGAAATGCTGGACGAGGAGTTCCTCAAGCCCTTGGGTCTGACAAAGTACCGTCTTGCCAAAGACATCGGCGTGCCTGCGCAGCGCATTGGCGACATCGTCGCGGGCAAACGTTCGATCACCGCCGACACCGACCTGCGTTTGTGCCGGTATTTTGGGCTTAGCGACGGCTGGTGGCTGCGCGGCCAAGTCAACTACGACACGGCTATCGCACGCGAAACCATGGGCGCGGCGCTGGCGCGCATTTCAAAGTGCGAACTGCTGGCGAGTTGAGCGTGGCCCGCTTTTAACCGATTGCCCCGGTCAGGCCCCTCAATGCCCATCGGGCCGAATGCATTGAATCGTCAAACCCAGGTCTGACGCCACGTTCAGCCAGGGTCGGTCTGCGGTCAATACCCTGGCTTTCAATCGTTGCGCCTGGGCCATGCAAAGGCGGTCGCCCAAACTCAAACCCGTGGCGCGGGTTTGCTGGCGCAACCATCCGGCTTGCGCGCCGTCTTCAGGTGTGATTGCCACGACGGTATAGGCCAAATCGGCCAACACGGCTTGCAGGCTTGGGCGGTCGACGCCGCGATCAATCGATTTGGCGATGATCTCAGCCTGATTGGCTGCGCCCACCCAGCAGTTGTCGGCCTCAAGGGCAAGGCGCACCATCTCTGCGCCGGGCTCGCCCTGCAAAAACGCCAACACGGCCGATGCGTCCAGCAGCGTGCCGAGCACGGCCTTTTTACTCACGGCTGTTCGGCCTCGGCCCGCCGCTCAGCCATCAATTCGTCAGCGGCGGACGCAGAATCCGCCGGCACGAATTTTTGAAACAAGGCCTGGGCTTTGCGCAACTGCGCGCGACGGGTGGTGGCCACCAAATCACCGTTCTGGGTAGACCAAATCAATTGGTCGCCATCGCGCAAATCCAGTTGCGCCCGCAGGGCTGCGGGGACAACGACCCTGCCATTGGAGAGGCTGCTTGTGGAGTTCATGGCAATATTTTACCAGTTTCTCATATCTGGCACTCTACTAAATTCCACTTAGTTTGCCAGATATTTATGAAACTAGAAATTTTGCCAATACCAATCTAGACGTCAGATGCGCCTAAAGCGTCGGCTGTCGCTCGTAGAAAGAAGTCGAGATTGCTGCGATATTAGTAGCTAAATACGCTTGTTTCTAGAGACCTAAAGTCCGATTTAAACGGTTAGTCCCGATACCCCGGCAACTCCCGATCCAGCACCCGCATCATCGCGTCAAAAAACAGTCGCTCGCGGTCGTCGCGCGAATGGCTGTCTTGCGGGTTCGGGGTTTGCACCCGTGCCACCACTTCGTCGCTGAGCACGGCCAGTTTCTGGCCGATGGCGGTGGCGGCAGACATGGCGATCAACTGCATGCGGCAGACGCGTTCCAGCCGATACAGGCGCCGGTAGGCCTGCGCCACCGTGTCGCCGACCACCAGCGCGCCGTGGTTTTTCATGAAGAGGATGTGTTTTTTACCCAGCACGCCCGCCAGCCGTTCACCTTCCTGCAGGGAGTCTGCCAAGCCGGTGTACACATCGTCGTAGGCGATGTGGCCATGGAAGAACGCGGCGGTTTGTGAGGTCGGATGCAGGCGGTTGTCTTGCAGCATGTTCAGCGCGGTGGCCCAGGTCTGATGGGTGTGCATGACCACTTTTGTGCCGGTGAGGCGGTGGATCGGCGCGTGGATGCATTTGGCCGAAATCTCCACCGGGCCGCTGCCCGAGATCGTTTTGCCCGCTTCGTTGAAAACCATCATGTCGCTGGCTTTCGCCTCCGACCAATGTTTACCAAACGGCAAGATCAGGTACTGGTCTTCCTCTCCCGGCACCGTCACGGTGAAGTGGTTGTCGATGCCTTCTTCGAGTTCGTGCAAAGCCGCAAGCCGGTGCGATGCGGCGAGGTGGATTTTGGCCTGCGTGAGTGGGTCAATGGCGCGCGAGGCGGCGAGGGTGTGAACGGACATTGGGGGTCTCCTGAAATAGTTGAGTTACTTAAAAATCACAGTCTTGTGCCCGTTCAGCAGCACCCGGTGCTCGCTGTGCCACTTCACCGCGCGGGCCAGCACCTGGCTTTCGGTGTCGCGGCCCATCGCGGTTAAGGCTTCCACGGTTTTGTTGTGGTCGGCGCGGGCCACGTCTTGTTCGATGATGGGGCCTTCGTCGAGGTCGGCGGTGACGTAATGGGCGGTGGCGCCAATCAGCTTCACGCCGCGTTCATGCGCCTGGTAATAGGGTTTTGCGCCCTTGAAGCTGGGCAAGAAAGAGTGGTGGATGTTGATGGCGCGCCCCGCCAGTTTGCGGCACAAATCGTCGCTCAAAATTTGCATGTAACGCGCCAACACCACCAGTTGCGCGCCTTCGGATTCGATCACTTCATAGGTCTTGGCCTCGGCCTGCGCTTTGGTGGCCGCCGTCACCGGAATGTGGTGGAACGGCACGTTGTAACTGGCGGCGAGTTGGTAGAAGTCGCGGTGGTTGGAGACGATGGCGCGGATGTCCAGGGGCAGCAGGCCGCTTTTCCAGCGAAAGAGCAGGTCGTTGAGGCAATGGCCGTCGCGGCTGACCATCAGCACGGCTTTCATCGGCGCATCACTGGCGTGCAATTGCCATTGCATCTGGAATGGCGTTGCGAAGTCGGCAAGCTGGCTGCGCAAATCGTCTGCGGAAACCTCTTTCGCGGCGAACTGCACCCGCATGAAAAAGAGGCCGGTGCCTTGGTCGTTGTATTGCGCAGCTTCTTCGATGTTGCAGTCGCGCTGTGCCAGAAAGCCCGAAACCGAATGCACCAGGCCGAGCCGGTCGGGGCAAGAGAGAGTCAACACATAGGTCATGGTCATGCCGAATTGTCGCAAATCGTTAAACTGGCGGGATCGCGCCCGTAGATCCGCTAACAATTCGCCGAAAATCCACCCGAGGGCGCGCTGACTGGAGATCACCATGGCCAAAATCGAATTCAACATGGACAACCACTGGTTGCCCTTCACGCCCAACCGCAGCTTCAAAGACAACCCGCGTGTCATCGTTGCTGCCTCCGGCATGGTGTTCAAGACCCACGATGGCCGCGACGTGATCGACGGCATCAGCAGCCTGTGGTGTGTGGCGGCAGGGCACAACTGCAAACCAATCAACGAAGCCATCAAAAAGCAGCTCGACACGCTCGATTATTCGACCGCGTTTCAGGCCACCAATGACGTGGCCTTCAAGGCCGCCGAGATGATCGCCGGCATGGCGCCGGGCGACCTGAACAAGGTGCTGTTTTGCAACTCCGGCAGTGAGGCGGCAGACACCTCGCTCAAGGTGGCGCTGGCCTACCACCGCGCGCGCGGCGACGGGCACCGCACAGTATTTATTGGCCGGGAAAAGGGTTACCACGGCGTCGGTTTTGGCGGCATGAGTGTGGGCGGCATTCCGGGCAACCGCAAAGCCTTCAGCACCGCGATGTTGCCGCGTGTAGACCACATGCCTTTCATCCATGACGCTGCCAACAACGCCTACATCCAGGGCGAGCTGCCCGAGTGGAAAGCGGGCCTGGCGCACCCGCTGGACGAGCTGGAAAACCGCATCTTGCCGCTGCACGACCCGAGCAACGTGGCAGCCATCATCGTCGAGCCCGTGGCGGGCAGCCCCGGCTGGTATTTGCCGCCCAAAGGTTACCTGCAGCGCCTGCGCCAGATTTGCGACAAACACGGCATCTTGCTGATTTTTGACGAGGTCATCACCGGTTTTGGCCGCCTGGGCACCAACTTTGGCGCTGATTATTTCGGTGTGGTGCCCGACATGTTGAACTTTGCAAAGGCGGTCACCAATGGCGTGATTCCGCTGGGTGGCGTGATCTGCCGCCAGCACCTGTTTGACGCCATGATGAGCGCCAACGCCAAGAGCCCGGCGCACGCGATCGAGCTGGCGCACGGCTACACCTACTCAGGCCACCCGGTCTCCTGCGCTGCTGCCGTGGCCACGTTGAACTTGTTCAAACAAGACCACCTATTCCAGCGCGCCGGTGAAATGGGCAAGGTGCTGGGTGATGCTATGCACAGCGCGCTCAAGGGCCTGCCCAACGTGATCGGCATTCGCACTTTGGGGCTTGCGGGCGGAGTGGAACTCACCAGCATCGACGGCCAGCCTGGCAAACGCGCGTATGACATTTTTCTTGAGTGTTTCCACCAAGGTGCCATGGTTCGCCCCGCCGGTGAAACGCTGGTCTTGGCGCCGCCTTTCATCGTTGAGAAGTCGCACATCGACCAGCTGGTGGGGATACTGGCCGCGGCGATCAAGAAACACGCTTGATGGTTCTTGAGGCACCTGGCATGGGTCGCGCGCTTGCGGCTTTGCGTGGATGCACATGGCCAATTCCGCAAAATCATACCCATATTGGGTATGATTTTGCGATTTGAAGAGAAAACCAGCATTCTCATACCTTTTTGACCCTTCAAGTCACGTGAAATGGTCATCTATTGCTATTAATAATATAGCAATTGAGTCGATTTCGCAAACTCGGAGTGGATCAACGCCGGCCAGAAATGGGGGCATAAAAAAGGGCTTGACGGCGGATAAGGCACGCGCAATAATAAATCATTAGTGAATCACTGTTTCATATACGAAACGTTCGAGCCACCCCGTCGTCGGGGCAAGTCGCCGCGTTTCACCTCTGGAGCCCTTTATGAGTGACTGGCAAGACGTTGCCGACAGCAGCCAGCTGGACGCCGATTTTCCAATCGGCGTTGAAGTCAATGGCCGCGCCTTCGGCATCTACCTGGTGGATGGCCAGGTGCATGCGATTGACGACGTTTGCCCGCACGCCGAGGCGCTGTTGTCGCAAGGCTTTGTCGAAGGCGGCGTGATCGAATGCCCGCTGCATGGCGCCCGGTTTGACATCGCCACCGGCAAATGCCTGAACGAAATTGGCGAGCGCGACATCGGCTGTTACCCCGCGAAGGTAGAGAACGGACGTGTGGTCATTCAGATCGTTGCCGCATGACCCTTGCGGCTACACCGGCGCCCGAAATCAGTTTGCACGGCCGCAAGGTGCTGGTGACGGGCGGCGCGCGCGGCCTGGGTGAGTCGTTCACCCGAGCGCTCGTTGCGGCAGGCGCGCAGGTGTGTATCGGCGACGTGCTGCACGAGCGTGGCCAAGCGTTGGCGAAGGAGCTCAGCCACCTGGCTGCTGGCAGCGCGCATTACGTGCCGATGGACTTGCGCGATCCCGCAGCGATTGAGGCGGGCGTCGCGGCGGCAGCCCTTGCGCTTGGCGGCCTGGATGGGCTGGTGAACAACGCCGCCATCACCAATTCGGGCGGCAAGAATTTCGACGAGATCAGCCTGGACACCTGGAACCAGGTGATGGAAGTCAATGTGCGCGGCACCTGGCTGGTTACCCAGGCGGCCAAGCCCTTTTTGGTGGACAGCGGCAGCGGACGCATTGTGAACATCGCCTCTGACACGGCCTTGTGGGGCGCGCCGAAGTTGTTGGCTTATGTGGCCAGCAAAGGCGCTGTCATCGCCATGACGCGCAGCCTGGCGCGCGAGCTGGGCGCGTTTGGCATCACCGTCAACGCCATCGCGCCGGGCCTCACAGAAGTCGAAGCCACGCAGTATGTGCCGCAAGCACGCCATGACGACTACCGCAATGGCCGCGCCATCCAGCGTGCACAAGTGCCCGCCGACGTGAACGCCGCCATGCTGTTTTTGCTGACCCGCGCCAGCGGTTTTGTCACCGGACAAGTCTTGCCTGTGAATGGCGGCTTTGTCATGAATTGAAAGGACTTGCAATGAGTGCAAATACCCAAACTGCCGCCAATGAACCCATGTTCAACGCACGTGGCCTGCAAGACGCACGCATTCCCCCCGAGGCGGATATCCAGAAAAGCCTGATGCAACCGGCCGATGAAACTTTTGCGCAATGGATGGACAGCCGCGTCGCCCGTTTTGCCACCCGCCGTTACGACTGGGACGCCTTGAAGTTCCAGGCCGACTACGACCCCAAATACCGCCGCGCCCAAATGCGTTACATGGGCACCGGCGGCACTGGCGTGGCCACAGATGCCAACACCATTGCCGCCGCGCACTTCACTTTTTCCACCATGGTCATCCCGGCGGGGCACGAAGGCCCCTCGCACATTCATTACGACGTGGAGGAGGTCTTCTTCATGTTGCGCGGCACCATGAAAGTCATCTGCGAAAAAGACGGCCAGCGCTGGGAGTCGGTGCTGAAAGAGCGAGATTTCATTTCCGTGCCGCCCGGTGTCTACCGCCAAGAGATCAACCTCGGCGATGAAGACGCGTTGATGTGTGTGATGCTGGGCTCGCCCCAGCCCATCACGCCGGTGTACCCGCCTGACAGCCCGCTCGCCAAAATCAAACGTGAGCTGATCAAACGTGAGCTGATCCAACGCGAGCTGCTGAAACGGTGACCTGCAATGGCGCTTGAAACACGCGGCCCGCCTGCCCTTCCTGACCCGCCCGATCTGTCGGCTTTGTTGCGGCGGTTTCCCGCCCGAACGGCGCCCGTGGGCGGCGGGCAAATGCAGTTTCGCCAGGCGGGCAACACGGCGATTGCGCCCACCCACGTGTTGCTGCACGGCATTGGCTCGGGCTCGGCCAGTTGGGTGCATCAATTGCACGCGGCTGAACATTCCAAAACACACCACGTGCTGGCCTGGGATGCGCCGGGGTATGGCCACAGCAGCGCTCTGCCCGAGGCCGAGCCGCATGCCAGCGCTTACGCCGCCCGCCTCTGGCAGTGGCTGGACGCGATGGACGCGATGGGCGCCAAGGGCGGCACTGAACCCCTAACACTGGTCGGCCATTCCCTGGGTTGCCTGATCGCGGCCCGGGCGGCTGTGCTCGCGGCCAAGCGGATCCAACAACTTGTGCTGCTGGCCCCGGCGCAGGGCTACGCCCGTGCGAGTGAAGAAGAGCGGCGCAAAAAGCTGCAAAACCGGTTGGACAGCCTGGCCACGCTCGGCCCGCAAGGCATGGCGCAACAACGCGGCAGCGCCATGTTGTCGGCGCACGCCAGCAGTGCGCAAATCAGTTTTGTGCAAGCAGTGATGGCCCAGATCAATCCTGAGGGCTACCGCCAGGCCGCGCACTTGCTCGCACAGGGCGATTTGCTCACTGACCTGGCCGGGTTGGCGTGCCCGGTGCAGGTGGCCTCGGGCAGCGCTGATGGCATCACGCCCATGGCGGGTTGCCAGGCGGCGGCAAACAGCATCAATGCGCCCTTCACCTCGCTTGGCGAAGTGGGGCACGTTTGCGCGCTGGAAGCGCCAGCGGCAGTGTCGCAACTCATCGGATTGCCTGCCAGGAGCATTCAGTGAAAGACGCAGCGCTTGAGCGTTACACCGTGCCCGGCTTGCAACGCGGCCTGCAACTGCTGGCGGAGTTTCGCAAAGACACGCCCGCGCTGACCGGCGCTGAATTGGCGCGGCGTCTGGGCCTGCCGCGCGCCTCCGTGTTTCGTCTGTTGCAGACGCTGGAGCTGATGGGTTTTGTGGAGCGCGCAGGCGACAGCAACCACTACCGGCTGGGCATCGCCGTGTTGCGCCTCGGTTTTGAGTTCCTCGCCTCGATGGATCTCACCGAACGCGGCAAGCCGGTGCTCGACGCGCTCAGCCATATGTGTGGTTTGTCAGCCCATCTGGTGGTGCGGGATGGCACCGAGGTGGTGTTTGTCGCCAAGTCGATAGGGCAGTCCTCCTTGCAAAGCAGTGTGCAGGTGGGCACGCGCCTGCCCGCGCATGCCACCGCGCTCGGCCGGGTGTTGCTCGGCGGCCTGTCACTGGAGGCGCTGCAACGCCTGTATGCTGGCACGCCGCTTGACGCCTTCACGGCGCAAACGCCGACGACGCTGCCCGCGCTCAAACGCCTGATTGACGACGATTCGCAGCAGGGGTTCGCCGTGAGCCAGGGGGCGTTTGAGTCGGGCATTTCGACCATTGCGGCGCCGGTATACGACGAACACCTGGCCATTGCCGCCGCCTTGAGCGTGACGATCCCCGCCAGCCGCATTGACCCAGACCGGCTCGGCCCGCTGGTTCTGCAAGTGCGGCAAGCGGCGCTCACGCTGTCGCGCCGCATTGGCAAAGAGGATTCATTCGGCGCACAAATCAGCTCAGGAGTTGGCGCCAGGCCCCGCACAGAAGTCAATCCTTCTAAAACCAGATCACTTGAAAAAGCCACATGAAACACGCTGAAACTTACCCGGCTACCCAGCCTGCGGCCGCGGCTTCGCCCAGACAACGTGTCACCGTGGGGGAGTTGGTGGTGCGTTTCCTCGAACAGTGCGGCGTGCGCGCCGCTTTTGGCGTGATCTCCATCCACAACATGCCGATGCTGGACGCCTTCAACCGGCGCCAAGCCGAGCCGCATGGCATCCGTTTTGTGCCGGCGCGCGGCGAGGCCGGCGCCTGCAACATGGCCGACGCCTACGCCCGCGTCACTGGCGGCCTGGGTGTGTGTGTCACCAGCACCGGCACCGGGGCCGGCAACGCGGCAGGGGCCTTGGTGGAAGCCATCACGGCAGGCACGCCGATGTTGCACCTCACGGGGCAAATTGAATCGGAATTCATCGACCGCGACTTGGGCTTCATCCACGAAGCCCCGGCGCAACTGGCCATGCTGCAAGCGGTGGGCAAGGCCGCATTTCGCATTCGCAACGCCGCCAGCGCGCTGGCTACCTTGCACGAAGCGGTGCGCATCGCCCATGCAGCGCCCTGCGGCCCGGTGAGCATTGAAATCCCGATTGACGTGCAAGCCTGCCTGATGGCGTTGCCGGATGACCTCGCAAGCGCCGTCACGGTGCATTTGCAGCCTGCATCTTTCGACATCGACGAATTGGCGAGCCGTTTGCGCCACGCCAAACGCCCGCTCTTGTGGCTGGGCGGCGGCGCCCGCAACGCGCGCGCGGCGGTCGAGCGTTTCATCGCCATGGGCTGGGGCGTGGTCACTTCGGTGCAAGGGCGCGGCATCATTGCCGAAGGCCACCCAGCCAGCCTGGGCTCTTACAACCTGCAAAAGGCGTCCGAAGAGCTGTACCAGCGCTGCGACGCGATGCTGGTGGTCGGCTCGCGTTTGCGCAGCAACGAGACGCTGCGTTACAAACTCAAGCTGCCCCAGCCGCTGTACCGCATTGACGCCAACGCGCTGGCACAGGGCCGCGCCTATGAGAGTGATTATTTTGTGCAGGGCGACGCCGCGCAGACGCTGAACGCCACGGCCGAGCGGCTCGCAGGCACCATGGCGGTGGATGCCGACTGGCAGCAAAAAGTGCAGGCCGCACGCACCACTGCCGCGGCGCAGGTAGACGCCTCCTTGGGCCCGTACCTGGCACTCAAAACCGAGGTGCAGGCGCAGGCGGGCGCGTCGATCTGGTGGGTGCGTGACATCACGCTGTCCAACAGCATGTGGGGCAACCGCGCGCCGCTGTTGGACCACCCGCGCGCAGGCGTGCATGCGCTGGGCGGCGGCATCGGGCAAGGACTGGCGATGGCGATTGGCGTGGCGGTGGCCAACCAAACGCACGGCCTGGGCCGCAAAACCATCGCGCTGATTGGCGACGGCGGCCTGATGCTCAATGTGGGCGAGCTGGCCGCTGCAGCGCAGGAGCAGGCCGACATTTTGATATTGGTCATGAACGACGGCGGTTACGGCGTCATCAAAAACATCCAGGACGACATTTACGGCAGCCGCCACGCTTATGTGGAGTTGCTCACGCCTGATTTTTCGCAGCTTTGCGCCTCGATGGGTGTGGCACATATGAAGTTGTCTGCCGCTGGCCAGACGCGCCACGTGTTGGCGCAGGCGATGCAACTCAAGGGCCCGGTGATGTTGGAGGTGGACATGAAATCCTACGGCCAGTTTGCCGCCAAGTTCGCCGGGCCGATTCTCAAAAAAGACTGACGCGATGCTGCAGGTCACGCTCATCGGTTACGGCGCCATCGGCCAGGCGTTGGTGGCGCGCTTGGCGGGGAGTTCGGGCAACGCGGCCATTGGCGTCACCCACGTGGTGGTGCGCGAAGGGCGGGTTGAAGCGACGCAGGCCGCGCTTGACCTTGCCGCCGGGGCCGCCATCCGCGCCGTGTCCCAAGTGCCGCCCGAAGCCTCCCTCGTGCTCGAATGCGCGGGCCACGGGGCGCTGCTGGCCCACGTCATGCCGGCGCTCGCGCATGGCGTGCCCTGCGCCGTGTTGTCGGTCGGTGCTTTGTCTGAACCCGGCCTGCCCGAACAACTAGAAGACGCCGCGCGGCGGGGCCGCACCCAGGTGCATTTGCTAAGCGGCGCCATCGGTGGCATTGACGCGCTGGCCGCCGCGCGTTTGGGCGGCCTCACAGAGGTGACTTACACAGGCCGCAAGCCGCCGGGCGCGTGGGCGCCTTCAAATGACCAAAAATTCAAACCAGAAAGCCCTCTAAGTCACGAAAAATATGCGCAGGCAGCTATAAAAACAGAAGCGACTGTGGCGACGGCGGAAGTGATCATTCTCGAATCTTCAGCCCGAGAAGCGGCGCGCCTGTACCCCAAAAACGCCAACGTCGCCGCCACCGTGGCGCTGGCCGGCTTGGGGCTGGACGCCACCCGCGTGCGCCTGATCGCCGACCCGGCTGTCACAGAGAACGTGCATGAAATCCACGCCAAAGGCGCGTTTGGCGAATTCACGATGGTGATGCGCGGCAAGCCGCTGGCCGACAACCCCAAGACCTCGGCGCTCACGGTGTTGTCTGCCCTGCGTTTTCTAAACAACCGGGCTGCGGCCCTGACTCTGTGAGTGCTTATGACCGACCGCGCGATTTCTGACAGCGACGCCTCTGACCGCGACGCCATTGAAACCAATGCCATTGAAGGCATTGCGTCCATCACCTACAGCAGCGACGGCACGCAGAAAAATTGGGACGATACGCGCCGCTTCTTCGCCGATTGGGGTTTGGCAAAGCTGGTCGATGACGCGACCCAACAGGTTTGGGAAACACAAAACGGCGCGCAAGTCATCGTGAAAAAACCCGGCGACGCCAGCCTTGGGCCCGCCATGGAAACCGGGCCAACCCTGCGCGAAGTGGTTTGGGGCGTGAATAATTATAAAACTCTAGAGTCATTAGAATCTTCGATATCTAAGTCACGAATTAATTGCGAAATACGCTATCAAACTAATGACATTAAAATGATTAAAAGCATTTTAATATCTGATCCACACGGGTTATCCATTCGTTTCGAGCTGAGCCAAAAACGCCCGCTCAGCGTCCAAGGCGCGCCCACCAACCCCTACGGCAACCCGCAACGCATCGACGCGCCCTCGCCGGTGTACGAGCGCGCCACACCCGTGGAAATCGGCCACGTCGTGTTGTTCAGCGACTGCCTGGCCGAGGCCGAGGCCTTCTACCAAGCCCTGGGGTTCACCACCTCAGACCGGTACCCCGGCCGCGGCGTCTTCATGCGCTGCTCGCTCGAAGGCGGCCACCACGACCTGTTCCTTCTGCAAGTGCCGGGCAAAGCCAAAGGGCTTAACCACGTCGCCTTCACGGTGCGCGACATCCACGAAGTGTTTGGCGGCGGCCTGCACATGAGCCGCTGCGGCTGGAAGACCCAGCTCGGCCCTGGCCGCCACCCCATCTCCTCGGCCTATTTCTGGTATTTTGAGAACCCCTGCGGCGGCTTGATTGAATACAACGCCGACGAAGACCACCTCACTGAAAAGTGGCAGCCGCGCGAGTTCCAGCCCGGCCCGACGGTGTTTGCCGAATGGGCGGTGGATGGCGGCCTTGACGGCCACACCCGCCGCCAGCCGCAGGTGCAGGCTTCGGGCGCGTTCTTGACGGAGAAAAGATGACGAAATTTATGAAAAATAGCCTGCTAAGTCCCGAATACCGTGCGTTGGCAGCTTTCTTTTTGATAGCTACTATGGTGACTCTGGCACCGCTTGTTAACGCCCAAAACACGGCCCAAAACACGGCCCAAAACGCCGCCCCAGCCCTGGGCAGCGACAGTTTCAAAATCGTCGCGCCGTTCCCGCCCGGTGGCCCCATCGACACCTTGGCGCGTATGCTCGCCACCGGCCTGGCCGAGCGTTACAAACAAACTGCCGTGGTTGAAAACCTGCCCGGCGCGGCGGGCAACATCGGCATGGACAAGGTCAAAAAGGCCAAGCCCGATGGCCACACGCTGCTGGTCATACCCGCTGGCAATTTGACGATCAACCCGACGCTGATGGCCAACTTCCCGTTCAACATCGAACGCGACTTCACACCCGTGACGATGCTCGCCACCGCGCCCAACGTGCTGGTGGCCCACCCTGGCCTGGGCGTCAAAACCGCCAAGGAGTTGATCGCGCTGGCGAAGGCCAAACCCGGCACCTTGGCGTTTGCCTCGCCTGGCGTGGGCAGCGGCTTGCACCTGGCCGGTGAGTTGTTCAACAGCCAAGCTGGCGTCGATTTGCTGCACGTGCCGTACAAAGGCACCGGGCCTGCGCTTACCGATGTGTTGGGCGGCACCGTACCCTTGATGTTCTCCAATTTGCCAGCGGTGATGGGTCACATCAAAAGCGGCAAACTGGTGGCGATTGGGCTCACGGATGCGAACCGCAGCCCTTCCGCGCCGGAGATTCCGACGCTCGCCGAACAAGGCGTGAATGGCGTGGTCGTCACCTCGTGGTACAGCGTGTTGATGCCGGGCGGCGCGGCACCCGCCGTGGCCGAGCAACTGGCCAAAGACGCCGCCGAGATTCTGGGCAAGCCGGCGATTCGCGCCCAGCTCAACGCGCAGTCCTTAACCGGCGTGGTGATGGCCCCCGCCGCGTTTGCCGCGCACATGAAGGCGGAAACCACGCAGTGGGCGAAGATCATCAAAGCCAAAAACATCGCCGCCGAGTAAATCACCGAATCACCTTCGCCGAACCATGGACAGGATGACCCCATGAACACCATTTCAATCCGCGCCTTGCCCGAGCGTTATCTGAATCCCCACCAGGCCCGCAGCCGGCCGCCCACCAGTTACGAAGACCTGCTGGGCGACGCCATCGAACGCGCCTTCGGGGCTGGGCATTGGGAGCTTGAAGCGCTCATCGCCAGTCTGAACAAATCGGGCCCGCTCGGCCCCAACGGCCAGCCCTGGACGGCTGATTCGTTCCAGGCCACCATCAAAACCTTGGGGGTGTGACGCAATGAACGCCATCAACAACATAAGCACCGAAGCCCTGCTCGAACGCGGCCTGTACGACCTGTGGTACCCGATTTGCCCCTCGGGTTTTGTCAAAGAGCGCCCCATCAGCCTGCGCCGCCTGGGCTGGAAACTCGCTTTGTGGCGCGATGCGCAAGGCACGCCCCATGCGCTGGAAGACCACTGCCCGCACCGTGGCGCGCCGCTTTCGATGGGGGTGAATTTGGGCGACCGCCTGGCCTGCCCCTACCACGGCATCGAGGTGCGTTGTGACGGCACCGTGGCCAAAGTGCCGGCCAGCCCCGGCTGCACCCTCGAAGGCACCCGCGCCGCCCACGCCTTCCACGTGCAAGACAAATTCGGCGCGTTATGGCTCTACAACAGCCGCAGCCACCTCGACACGCCGCCACCCCTGAAGCTGCCCGACGAGTTGGAGAACCCCGAGTGGAGCCACTTCTTGTGTTACACCGAATGGCACGGCGACTACCGCTACGTGATCGACAACGTGATGGATCCGATGCACGGCACGTTTGTGCACAAACAATCCCACTCGATGAGCGAAGGCGACATCAGCGCCAAGTTCAAACTGCGCAAAACCGAGCACGGTTTCATGTTCGAGAAAGACGGCCAGCGCGATGTGAACTTCGACTGGACCGAGTTTGGCGACACCGGCGCCCACTGGCTGCGCCTGGCCATTCCGTACCCCAAAACCGGCGGCCCCGGCGGCAGCTTCGGCATCGTTGGCAGCTACACGCCCATCACCTTGGGCACCACGCCCAACTTCGCCGCGGTGTTCCACTGGCGCTGCCGCAAAGTGCAAGGCTGGGAGCGCGACACTTGGCGCTTCCTCTACCGCAACCGCCTCGAAGCGCGCCACTGGACGGTGCTCGAACAAGACCGCGTGATGCTGGAGGCCATGGAGCCCGACGCCAACCAGCGCGAGCATTTGTACGAGCATGATGTGGGCCTGTCGCGCCTGCGCAAGGTGATGCAGGCGATGGCGCAAAAGCAATTGGCACAGCCACCATCCGCCTGACATGAGCACCCGGCACGCCGCTACCGGGTTCATCGAGCAGGTGGACTTGTTGGTGATCGGCTCGGGAGCGGGTGGCCTGTCTTGCGCCGTCACCGCCGCGCATTTGGGCTTGAAAGTGCTGGTGGTTGAAAAAGAGGCCTTGATCGGCGGCACCACGGCGTGGTCGGGCGGGTGGATGTGGATTCCGCGCAATCCGCTCGCGGTGGCGGCGGGCATTGTGGAAGACATTGAGACGCCGCTGCCCTACCTGCGCCATGAATTGGGCCTGCAATTTGACGAGCCGCGCTTGCGTGCGTTTTTGGAAGCGGGCCCGCGCATGGTGGAATTTTTCCGCAGTAAAACCGCGCTTCAATTCATTGACGGCAATGGCATTCCAGATTTTCATGGACGCTCGCCTGACGCTGCCACGGGTGGGCGCTCGGTATGCGCTGCGCCGTTTGACGGGAAGCAGCTCGGCAAGTTCGTCCATAAACTGAAGCCACCCCTCTGGGACACCACCTTGTGGGGCATGGGCATTGCCGCTGGCGCGGAATTGCGGCATTTCTTGAATGCGACGCGATCGCCCGCGTCTTTTTGGCAAGTGGCTGGTTTGTTGCTGCGTTACGGGCGTGACTGCCTGTGGCATGGCCGGGGCATGCGGCTGGTGAATGGCAATGCGCTGGCGGCGGGTTTGCTGGCCTCGGCCATTGACGCGGGCGTGTCTGTTCGCACGGAAAGCCCGGCAACAAGCTTGATCAAAGACCCAGGGCGCGTGATCGGCGCGCGCATATCCACGGCCGCAGGTGAGCTTGAAGTGCGCGCGCGGTGTGGTGTGGTGCTGGCCTGCGGTGGTTTTCCGCACGATGTGGCGCGCAAGAAGGCGCTGTTGCCGCATGCGCCCACAGGCGCTGAACATTGGTCCGCCGCGTCAATGGGCAACACCGGCGACGGCTTGCGTTTGGGCGAAGCGGCGGGTGGTGTGATCGGTGGTGTGGTGGGGCGTGATTTTGCGCAGGGCGCGGCGCTGGCACCGGTTTCCCTGGTGCCGCAAAAAGACGGCAGCGTCACCCACTTCGCACATCTGGTCGAGCGCGGCAAACCTGGTTTGATCGCCGTCACGCCGCGCGGCCTGCGGTTTGTGAACGAAGCCGACTCGTATTTCGACTTCGTCTGCGCACTGCTCAAGGCCACGTCCGCCGGTCAACCAGTGCAGGCCTGGTTGATCGCCGACCACAGCTTCATTCGCCGTTACGGCCTGGGGGCCGTGAAACCCGCGCCAATGCCGCTTGAGCATTGGCTTGGCAACGGTTACCTGGTTCGCGCTGCCAGCGTGGCAAAGTTGGCGGAGGCCTGCCAAATCGACGCGCAGGCCTTGCAGGCGACCATCGAAAACTACAACGTGATGGCCCAGTCGGGCAGCGACACAGAATTCGCCAAAGGTGAGACGCCTTACAACCGCATGCAGGGCGATGCCGCAGCGGGCCAGGCTAACCCCTGCATGGCGCCGCTTCAACAAGGGCCGTTTTACGCGGTGAAAGTGGTCGTGGGCAGCCTGGGCACCTTCGCCGGCTTGAAGGTCAATGCCCAGGCGCAAGTGCTGAACAGTGCGGGCGACCCCATTGCCGGGCTGTACGCCGCCGGCAATGACATGGCCAGCGTGATGGGCGGCCACTACCCCAGCGGCGGCATCACCCTCGGGCCCGCGATGACGTTCGGGTTTTTAGCGGCCCACGATGCCGCCGGGCGGTTTTGAGCCAAAGCTTACAATAAACCGGCCTCCAAGTCACGCAGAATAGGCGTACTAAGCTCCCAAAATAGGAGCGAATCTGCAGCCGTCCAAGTCGCCGTGCAACTCAAGGGCGGCAATCCAATTTGGCCGACAATCTGTGCTTTCAAATCAAAGCAGCAGGAATTTGCCATGGCCATCACCAATATTGACCACTCCATCGGCGGGCGCATCGTGGCCGGCGTTTCCGGTCGCACGCAAGATGTTTTCAATCCGGCCACGGGCGCCATCACCGGCAAGGTCGCGCTGGCCAACGCGGCTGAAGTCGGCGCGGCTGTCGCCGCTGCGCAAGCGGCTTTCCCCGCTTGGGCGGACACACCGCCGATCCGCCGTGCCCGGGTGATGTTCAAGTACCTCGAACTCGTCAACGCCCACAAAGACGAGTTGGCCCACGCCATCACCGCCGAACATGGCAAGGTGTTCACCGATGCGCAGGGCGAAGTCTCGCGCGGCATCGACATCATCGAGTTCGCCTGCGGCATCGCGCAGTTGCTCAAGGGCGATTTCACCGACCAGGTGAGCACCGGCATCGACAACTGGACACTGCGCCAGCCTTTGGGCGTGGTGGCCGGCATCACGCCCTTCAACTTCCCGGTGATGGTGCCGATGTGGATGTACCCGGTGGCCATTGCGGCGGGCAACACCTTCATTTTGAAACCCAGCCCGATCGATCCCAGCGCCACCTTGCTGCAAGCCAAGTTGCTGAAGCAAGCGGGCTTGCCTGACGGCGTGTTCAACGTGGTGCAGGGCGACAAAGAAGCGGTCGATGCGATCCTGGCGCACCCGGATGTGAAGGCCGTGAGTTTTGTCGGCTCCACGCCGATTGCCAATTACATCTACGAAACGGGTGCCAAAAACGGCAAACGCGTGCAGGCCCTGGGCGGCGCGAAAAACCACATGGTGGTGATGCCCGACGCCGACATCGACCAGACGGTAGATGCACTGATTGGCAGCGCCTACGGCTCCGCTGGCGAGCGTTGCATGGCCATCAGCGTGGCGGTGCTGGTGGGTGACGTGGCCGACAAGATCGTGCCCCTGCTGATCGAGCGCACCAAGACGCTGAAGGTGTTGAACGGCACCAATCTCGCCGCTGAGATGGGCCCCATCGTCACCGACATCGCGCACAAGCGCATCACGGGCTATATCGACATTGGCGTGAAAGAAGGCGCGAAACTGCTGGTGGATGGGCGTGGTTTTGACGGCACCAAGGCGGGCGAGGGCTGCGCAAGTGGCTTCTGGATGGGCGGCACCTTGTTTGACCACGTAACAACCAGCATGCGCATCTACAAAGAAGAAATCTTCGGCCCGGTGCTGGTGTGTGTGCGCGCGAAAGATTTTGGCGAGGCGCTGCAGATGGTCAACGACCACGAGTTCGGCAACGGCGTGAGTTGCTTTACCCGTGACGGCAACGTCGCCCGCGAATTCAGCCGCCGCGTGCAAGTCGGCATGGTCGGCATCAATGTTCCCATCCCCGTGCCGATGGCCTGGCACGGTTTTGGCGGCTGGAAACGTTCGTTGTTTGGCGATATGCACGCTTACGGCGAGGAAGGCGTGCGCTTTTACACCAAACAAAAATCCATCATGCAGCGCTGGCCGGAAAGCATTGGCAAGGGGGCGGAATTTGTGATGCCGACGGCGAAGTGATGAATTGACGCATTTTGGTTACGTACTTAGGTAAATTTATACGCCATTGGCGTATAATCAGTTCATGCATACGGTTGTTGAATCCGATACATTTCAGCGACTTTGGCCTTTGTATTGGACGGAAGATGAACGCGGTGCTTTCGCTTCGTTTTTGGCCAGTCATCCTGATGCAGGTGACGTGATCGTCGGCACGGGCGGTCTGCGCAAGGTGCGTTGGTCGCGTGCTGGTTCAGGCAAACGTGGCGGCGTACGGGTGATCTATTTTTCTCGCAATGCTGCGGGTGAATTGGTGCTTTTAACAATTTACTCAAAGACCACTGCCGACACGATTTCGGCCAAGCAACTTTTGGAGATCAAACATGCCAACTCGATCTGAACCCCGCATCAAACCGATGACAGACAAAGAGTTGGCAGCATTTGAAGCTGGTCGAGACATCGGTACAGAGATCGTGCGGGCGCTCAAAGAGGCCAAATCGGGCCGCGTGCGTGTCGTGTATTCCCCAGTCATTGCTGCGCGCCAAAACTCTGGCCTGTCGCAATCCGCCTTTGCCGCGCTGCTGGGTGTTTCGGTGCGCACCTTGCAGGGCTGGGAGCAAGGTCGGCGCGAACCCACTGGGGCTGCCAAGACATTGCTGGCGATTGCACAAAAAATGCCAGAGGCACTAAGGGCTGTGGCGTGATTGGGTTCCTGCACCTGACGTGCTGCTGTTTTGGCGGGTTGAAATGCCCGTCAATGGCGAAGGAGCCCCAATCAACGCCACCTCTTGACATTTAAATCTATATGCTTACACTTGCAAGCACATAGATTTTTGGAGCAAAGATGATTTCCACCACTGAAGCGCTGATCCTTGGCCTGCTGGCGCAAAAGTCAGTTGGCGCGTATGGCTCGGAGTTAATTCATTTATCCGGCGGGAAGTTGAAGCGAGGTTCGGTTTATTCGCTGCTCAGTCGCTTGGAAAAGTCCAACTTTGTCGAGACTTTTGAAGAATCAGCGACGGATCAGTACGCACTGCCTCGAACGCGATACAAGATCACCGCGCAGGGCTCCCGCGCCAGACTTGAATTTGCGAACTGGGTGGGGATGGCTGTTCCGAACTATACCGGGGAGTTCGCATGATGATGAAACGCATTGTCGGACTAGTTTTGAGAAGTGGCTTGGAAATAGCCTGTGGATTTATCGACCCGCGTCGCTCTGTTCGCGAACTCGCACCATTGATTGCTGCGCTTATTGAACTCTTCGTGCACATCGGTGGTCTAGTGCCACTTATTTTTCAGCGGTACGTGCTCAGACTGAAACTAACAGTGCTTAGGCAAAAGATTGCCATTTCCAGAGAATCGCGAAAACGCTCACCCTCTCTTAAGCGCATTTCGAATTTTGCCGATTTTTGGGGCCTTGGTCTCAGAAAACGGATCAAGGCGACCGCAGGAGACTTTGACGTGGAAGTCAAAAGACTTCACAACGAAAAGCGTTATCGCATGGCGAAGTGGAACGTGATCTTGGCGTGGGGCTACGCAATTTGGTATGTGTTGCGCGGACCCTACGACCTAGTGAAGGGCGCGTTGGTCAAGGCGATGAAAGGCCTTTGATTCAAATTCTGGACGCAACTATGAACCTGCGGCGTAAAAGTTTTAGATCGTTGGTTTGCAAACAACAAAAGGTACGAATGCCCGCTATAAGCTGTAAATGTAGAACCGTCGGATGAGCGACCTCCAATTCGACTACATCATCATCGGCGCCGGCACTGCTGGCTGCCTATTGGCCAACCGCCTGAGCGCCGACGCCACCAAACGCGTCTTGCTGATCGAAGCGGGCCGCAAAGACGACTACCACTGGATCCACGTCCCCGTGGGTTACCTGTATTGCATCGGCAACCCGCGCACCGATTGGCTCTACAACACCGAGCCTGCCGTCGGCCTGAATGGCCGCACCTTGCGTTACCCACGTGGCAAAACGCTCGGTGGTTGCTCCAGCATCAACGGCATGATCTACATGCGCGGCCAGGCGCGTGATTACGACCGTTGGGCCGTTGAGGCCGGTGACGATGCTTGGAACTGGAACAACGCGCTGCCCTATTTCAAGCTGCACGAAGACCACTACAAAGGTGCTGACGCATTGCACGGCGCGCGTGGCACGGCGCCGGAGTTAATGGCCGCGGCGGATACGCCCTACCAAAAACTTTTACGTGGACGCAATGCAGGCGGTGAATGGCGCGTTGAGAAACAGCGCGTGCGCTGGGACGTGCTGGACGCGTTTGCGCAGGCGGCGCAACAGGCTGGCATTCCGGCCACCGAGGACTTCAACCGCGGCAGCAACGAAGGAGTCGGGTATTTCGAAGTCAACCAGAAGAGCGGCTGGCGCTGGAACACGGCCAAGGCGTTTTTGCGGCCCACTTGTTACGGACGGCCCAATTTCGAGATGTGGACATCGGCGCAGGTGTCCCGCCTGGTAGTCGAAACCCGCCCTGACGGCAGCCAGGTATGCATCGGCGCGCAGGTTTGGGCGACCAACGAGCTGGTTACGGCCAGGGCGACGCGTGAAGTGATTTTGTGCGCGGGCAGCATTGGTTCGCCACAGATTTTGCAGCTCTCAGGCGTTGGCCCCGCGGCTTTGTTGCAGCAGCACGGCATACCGGTTGCAGTGGATGCACCAGGCGTGGGTGCCAACTTGTCAGACCATCTACAGATTCGTGCGGTGTTCAAAGTTGACGGTGTGAAAACCCTCAACACCATGGCCAACAGCCTGTGGGGCAAGGCGATGATCGGCTTGGAATACGCGTTCAAACAAACCGGCCCCATGAGCATGGCACCGAGCCAATTGGGCGCGTTCACCAGGAGTGACCCGGCGCAGCCCTATGCCAACATCGAGTACCACGTGCAGCCCTTGAGCCTGGACGCGTTTGGCGAGCCGTTGCACAGCTTCAACGCCTTCACCGCCAGCGTCTGCAATTTGAACCCGACCAGCCGCGGCACGGTGAAAATCAAAAGCAACCGCTTTGAAGACGCACCGCTGATTGCACCCAACTATTTAAGCACCGATGTAGATCGCAAGGTGGCGGCAGATTCTTTGCGGGTGACGCGCCACATCGTCGCCCAACCGGCTTTGGCTAAATACAGCCCTCAAGAATGGAAACCGGGTGTTCAATTCCAGACAGATGATGAACTGGCCAAACTTGCGGGTGACATCGCCACCACCATCTTCCACCCGGTGGGCACCACCAAGATGGGCCGCTCGGACGACCCGATGGCCGTCGTGGATGCGCGCCTGCGCGTGTGGGGGCGTCGCGTGTCGGATGGCGGTTCAACCAGAATCTTGATTGCGGGCTTACGTGTGGTTGACGCCGGCGTCATGCCGTCCATCACCAGCGGCAACACCAACTCACCGACCTTGATGATCGCGGAGAAGGCGGCGCAATGGATTTTTGAAGACGCCAGTAAGCATGCCGGTGCCTGAAGGGTATTTCCGAAAAGGGTTATTCCGGATGCGCCAATTTGGTGCCTTGTATACATTAAAGCCACTCGACGCTGCGGTGGGGCCACAAGCGCCGCGCGGCACAGGGGCCGAGGAGACAGCCTCCAACCAACAATTCAGTCAATCATCGGCGCGCCCACCAGCAGGCGTTCCTTCCAAAGGTGCCAGCGACCCTGGCACCTTTTTTATTGACTTCGCGGAAAACTACTGCCCAACCCCTGGTACGGGCATATCGGCGGCCAAGCGAGGCTTGCCAATTGGCGCGGTGGCCTGGGCTTTTTGCACGGCCGCCACGTCTTCTTCACTCGGGTACTGGCCCATCAGCCAGTAGTCAAAAACGCGCCGAGCAATGGGCGCGGCGTTTTGCGAGCCAAAACCTGCGTTTTCCACAATAATGGCCAGCGCGATTTTGGGGTTGTCCAACGGCGCAAAAGCGCTGAACAAGGCGTGGTCGCGGTTGCGCTCTGCCACATTGGCGGCGATGTATTTTTCGTTTGCCTTGATCGCCACCACCTGCGCCGTGCCAGTTTTGCCACCACTGGTGTAGGGTGCGTTCCTGAAGCTGGAGGCCGATGTGCCTTCGATGTTCACGCCCGCCATTGCGGCTCGGATCACCGCGATGTTCTCCGGTCGCGCTACGGCTTCACCAACCGCTTGGCGCTCTGTGGTGGTGGGCGCTTTCGTCAACACATCGATCACGTTTTTGACCAAGTGCGGCTTCATCTTCACGCCATTGTTGGCCAACGTCGCGGTGGCAGAGGCGAGTTGCAGCATCGTGAAATTGTTGTAGCCCTGCCCGATGCCCAGCGAAATGGTTTCTCCGGCGTACCACTTTTGTTGCTCGGGTTTTTTGTAGGCGCGGCGTTTCCAGTCGGTCGACGGCAGCAGGCCGCGCACTTCGCCATGAATGTCGATGCCGGTGAGCGCACCAAACCCGTATTTGCTCAAGTTCGCGTGAATGCCGTCCACACCCAGGTCGTTGGCCAGAATGTAGTAATAGGTGTCGCAGGAATGCACGATCGAGCGGTACATGTTGACGGTGCCGTGCCCGCCTTCTTTGTCGTCGCGGAAACGGTGGTTGCCAAACATGTAGAAGCCGGGGTCCTGGATGCTCTGCTCGGGCGTGCGTTTGCCGGTCTCCAGCGCCGCCAGCGCCATGAAAGGTTTGTACGTGGAGCCCGGCGGGTAGGTGCCACGCAAGGCCCGGTTCAGCAAGGGTTTGTCGAGTGACTCATTGAGCGCTTGCCAGTTGTCTGAATCAATGCCTTCGACAAACAGGTTGGGGTCAAACGTCGGTTTGCTGACAAACGCCAGCACCTCGCCGGTTTGCGGGTCGATCGCCACCAGCGCGCCTCGGCGGTCGCCAAACAGGTCTTCCACCAATTTTTGCAGCTTGATGTCGATGGAAAGCTGCACCGTGTTGCCGGGCGTGGAGGGGCTACTGGCCAATTTGCGCACCGCCCGCCCGCCCGCCGAGGTCTCCATCGAGTCGACACCGGTGGTGCCATGCAGTTGGCTCTCGAAACTTTGCTCGACACCGAGTTTGCCGATGTATTCGGTGCCCCGGTAATTGGTTTGCTCTTCCTCGGGCCAATCTTCCATGGCCTTCTTCTCAGTGGTATTCACCCGGCCGATGTACCCCACCACGTGGCTGGCGGTTTCGCCAAACGGGTAGCTGCGAAACAGCCGCGCCTTGATTTCAACACCTGGGAAGCGGAAGCGCTGCACCGCAAATTTGGCCACCTCTTCGTCGGTCAAGCGGGTGCGGATTGGCAGCGACTCGAAATTTTTCGACTCCTCCTGCAGCTTCTTGAATCGTTTGCGGTCGCGTGGCGTGATCTCCACAATGTTGGCCAGGGTGTTAATAACAGCCTCGACACTGGCCACTTTGGCCGGCGTGATCTCCAGCGTGTAAGCCGAATAATTGGTGGCCAACACGACGCCATTGCGGTCCAGAATCAAGCCGCGGTTGGGCACCACCGGAACAATCGCAGTGCGGTTGTTTTCCGCCTGCTCCTTCAAGTCTTCATGTCGGTAAACCTGCAGGTAAGCCATGCGCGAGGCCAGCAGCGCAAAACACACCACCACCACCAGTGCCGCGACGAACGTGCGCGCGCGGAACCGCGCGAGGTCCGCCTCAACGTTGCGCAACTCAGTCATGGCAATTTCCCGCAGGGCCGCCCCAAGGGAAATTAGCCCCCTCGGGGGGCAGCGTCCACACGAAGTGGGTAAGCGTGGGGGTCATTTCATAAAGGTCTATTCGCATCGGGATCGGGCGCACGGCGTTGCGGCAGCAGCAATACGATGCTTACGATGGGCCACAGCAGGGTTTCGATCAGCGGCGCAGCAAACATCACAACGCCTGGAAACTGCCCACCTGCCAACATGCGCAACAGCAGCTCAATGGCATGGGCCGCTGCGAACAGAGGCAACACTTGCAGCGCCTGAGAGGGCACGCTGAACCACAACAGACGCCGATGGATCGCGATCGCCAGGAAACTCAGCACGGCATAAGCCAGCGCGTGTTGTCCGAGCAACGCGCTTTGGTGCACGTCCATGAACAGCCCAAAGACAAAGGCGGTGCCGATACCCACCCGAAGGGGCTGATGCACGCTCCAAAAAACCAGCACTAACGCCATCAGGTCCGGCACCCAGGCGGCGCGACCCCACAGGCCCATGTTCTGCAACATGTTGAGCATGAGCGCGGCCAACAGACTGCCCCAAATGAACAACGGGTTGGCAGGAAGCAGCAGCTGCTGGCCCTGGCGCATGATCATTTCCTGGCCCCCTTTTTGCCCGGCGCTGCGACTGCAGGCTCTGGTTCGGGGCGCGCCACCGTTCCGCCTGCCGTGCTGACCAGCACCATGACCTGCCCAGTAGCAGAGACGCGGCCCACCGGCATGCAAATGATGCGCGCGAAGGCGCTGTCCGAGCGTTTCTCCACCTTGTCCACCCTGGCTACTGGCAAGCCCGGCGGGTACACGCCGTCGACGCCACTGGTGGAGAGCAGGTCGCCCGCTTGCACGTCTGCATTGGCAGACATGAAACGCAGCTCGAGTGCGCCTGAAGTCAGCGATGCCTCGCCAAACGCAATGCCACGGGCGCCGGTGCGGGTGTTCAGCACCGGAATCGCCTGGTCGCGGTCGGTCAGCAAAGTCACCTCACTCACAGTGGGGTACACCCGTGTCACCTGCCCCAGCACGCCTGCTTCGTCGATCACGGGCGAGCCGGCCGTGATGCCCGTCGCCAGGCCGACGTCAATGATTACTTTGCGCGAATAAGGGTCTGCCGCGTCGTACAGAACCTGCGCTGCCTGCCCCGGCACGTTGAGCCGGTCACGCAGGCTAAGCAACTGCCGCAATCGCTGGTTTTCCATTAAGAGTTGGTCGCCCTGATTGGCGCGCTGCGACTGTGCCGCCAGTTTGACCCGGGCCAGCTGGGCTTCTGCTTGCGCCTCTCGGAGTGACTCAAAATAGCGCCCAGCCCCTTGCGCCCAAGAAACCGGCTGCATCACCACCACCTGCAGCGGGCGCAATGCCGTGGCAACCGCTAAACGCACCGGCTGGGCGATTTTGAACCGGTTGTCGGCCACCATCAGAAACAACGCCAACGCGCTGAAAACTGTCAGTTTTGAGAGTGCGGACGGCCCCTGCCGGAAAAACGGCGGCGGCGTTCTGTCTAGTGTCCCGAGCGGCATGGACGACTATTGTCCCGGTTTTCGAGGCGGCGAACGACGTGCTGGTAACTGATTTTGCGGCAGCAACCGCTAAGCCACACCGACTCAACCACGCGCCTATTCAGAGGTGAAGATCGACCCGAGCCGCTCCATGCGCTCCAACGCAATGCCGCAGCCACGCACCACGCAAGTGAGCGGGTCTTCGGCCACCAGCACCGGCAAGCCGGTTTCTTCGGCCAGCAGGCGATCCAGATCCCGCAGCAAGGCGCCGCCGCCCGTGAGCATCATGCCGCGGTCGGCGATGTCTGCGCCCAGCTCGGGGGGTGTTTGCTCCAACGCATTTTTGACGGCGGAGACGATGTTGTTCAGCGGGTCGGTGAGCGCTTCCAGGATTTCGTTGCTGGAAATAGTGAAGCTGCGAGGCACACCCTCTGACAGATTGCGCCCCCGCACTTCCATTTCCTTGACTTCGCTGCCGGGGAAGGCCGAGCCAATCTGCTTCTTGATGGCCTCAGCCGTGGGCTCGCCAATCAGCATGCCGTAGTTGCGGCGGATGTAGTTGATGATGGCTTCGTCGAACTTGTCGCCGCCTACTCGAACGCTGCCCTTGTAGACCATGCCGCCGAGCGAAATCACGCCCACCTCGGTGGTGCCGCCGCCAATATCAACCACCATCGAGCCGCTGGCCTCCGAGACGGGCAATCCGGCGCCAATGGCCGCCGCCATCGGCTCTTCGATCAGGTAGACGTCGCTGGCGCCCGCGCCCAGCGCTGATTCGCGGATGGCGCGTCGTTCCACTTGGGTGGAGCCGCAAGGCACACAAATGATGATGCGCGGGCTGGGCCGGAAAATGCCGCGCGGGTGCACCATCTTGATAAACTGCTTGAGCATCTGCTCGGTGACGGTGAAGTCGGCGATCACGCCGTCTTTCATCGGGCGGATCGCCTCGATGTTGCCGGGCACCTTGCCCAGCATGGCCTTGGCTTCTTTGCCCACGGCCTGGATGGTCTTTTTGCCTTGCGGGCCGCCTTCGTGGCGGATGGCAACCACTGAGGGCTCGTCCAGCACGATGCCTTTGTCGCGGACGAAAATCAGGGTATTGGCTGTGCCAAGGTCAATCGCCAGGTCGGTGGAAAAATACCGACGGAATGCGCTAAACATCAAAAATCCTCTCGGGCACGGGAAACGCTTCGGCCCCCGTCACCATATTTGTCATATTTGTCGAATCCAACCACGTTTTCGGATGTCAAAATCTGCCCACTACGGCCCAAAATCCGCGCCATTTCAGCTGATTTCCCACGCAGCGGATCGCTCTGCACCAAAGGCGGGATAATACCCTATCACCTGTGAATAACCCTCGGTTTTGAGCTCGGTTTTATGCCAGCTCACCCGCCATTACATCCCGTTTCAGCCGTTTTATCGCTCAATTCTTCCTATGTCGCTGACATCTACTGACATTTCACGCATCGCCAACCTGGCTCGGCTGGAGCTTGGTGAGACCGAAAGCGCCCGCATGCTGACCCAGATCAACGGCTTTTTTGCCATTGTCGAAAAAATGCGCGCCGTTGACACCACCGGAGTCGAGCCCCTGGCGCACCCCGTCGCCGTGATACACGACATTTCGCTGCGCCTGCGTGATGACATCGTCAGCGAACCCAACAACCGCGAAGCCAACCAACGCAGTGCGCCAGCTGTCGAAAACGGCCTTTTTCTCGTGCCAAAGGTGATTGAATGAGCGAGTTGCATGACCTGACCGCCGCTCAATTGGCCCGGGCTCTGGCCGAACGCAAAGTTTCTGCCGCCGAAGTCGCTAGCCACTTCATCACCCGGGCGAAAGCTCACCAAGGCCTAGCAGCATTCGTCGCAATGGACGAAGACGTCACGCGTCAGCAAGCTGCTTTGGCTGACCAACGCCTGGCTGCAGGCATCGCTGGGCCACTTGAAGGCGTAGTCATCGCCCACAAAGATATTTTTGTCACGAAGGATTTCGTTTCAACGGCCGGCTCACGCATGTTGAAAGGTTATCGCTCTTCTTTCGATAGCACAGTAGTGAGTAATCTCGTGACTCAGGGCGCCGTTACGCTAGGGAAACTCAATTGCGACGAGTTCGCCATGGGTTCCAGCAATGAGAACTCGGCCGTGGCGCCGTTAGGTTTTGATGCCCCCACGCCCGTCAAAAACCCATGGGATGCCAGCCGCATTCCGGGCGGCTCATCGGGTGGCAGTGCTGCGGCTGTTGCAGCTCGCCTGGTGCCTGCGGCGACCGGCACAGACACCGGCGGCTCCATCCGCCAGCCCGCGTCATTTTGCGGCATCACCGGCATCAAACCCACCTATGGCCGTGCCTCGCGTTACGGCATGATCGCCTTCGCCTCCAGCCTTGACCAGGCCGGGCCAATGGCGCGCACCGCCGAAGACTGCGCACTCTTGCTTACCGCGATGTGCGGGCCCGATCTGGACCGAGATTCCACCTCGCTTGATGTTCCCGCTGAAGACTACTCGCGCACCCTGAACGACCCGATTGACGGCCTGCGCATCGGTGTGCCCCAGGAGTTTTTTGGCGAAGGTCTGTCGGCCGACGTGCGCCAGGCCGTTGACGCAGCATTGAAGGAATATGAAAAACTGGGCGCCAAACTTGTGCCGGTGTCATTGCCCCGCACGGAGTTGTCGATTCCAGTCTATTACATCATCGCGCCGGCGGAAGCGTCGAGCAATCTGAGCCGTTTTGACGGCGTGAAATTTGGCCACCGCGCTGAAAAATACACCGACTTGACCGACATGTACAAGAAGACCCGCGCCGAAGGTTTTGGCGATGAAGTCAAGCGCCGCATCATGATCGGCGCCTACGTTTTGTCCCACGGGTATTACGACGCGTATTACCTGCAGGCCCAAAAAATCCGCCGCATGATCGCTGACGATTTTCAAAACGCCTTCAAACAATGCGACGTGATCGCTGGGCCCGTGGCGCCCACCGTAGCCTGGAAGATCGGCGAAAAATCCGACGACCCGGTGGCCAACTACCTGGCCGACATCTTCACCCTGCCAGGCTCGCTAGCGGGCTTGCCCGGCATGAGTTTGCCCGTCGGTTTTGGTGCAGGCGGCATGCCTGTGGGGCTGCAACTGCTGGGCAACTACTTGCAGGAAGGCAAACTGCTCAATGTGGCGCACCGCTTCCAGCAAGCCACGGACTGGCACGTACGCCGTCCGGAAGGAAGTTGACATGCCAACGATATGCACTTTTTATGGCATTTTCATCAGGATGTATTGGGATGACCATGCACCGCCACACTTCCATGTAGATTATGGCGAATACCGCGCCCAATATGCGATTGAGACTCTGGAGTTACTAAAGGGCTCGTTGCCGCGCCGCGCCCACGCGTTGATTCTCGAGTGGGCCACAATGCACCGTACTGAACTGATGGAGGACTGGCAGCTATGCGAAATGAAGCAGCATCCGAAGAAAATATTGCCTTTGGTTTAGAGCCCTGCTCTCCACCGGTCACGGCGGTAACAGCGAACGACAGATTGACTTTGCATGTCGTTTTTGCAGACGGTATTAGCGGCGAGGTCAGGTTTATGCCGTCCCATTTGACGGGTGTTTTTGCCCCTTTGCTAAATTCCACCTTCTTTGCGCAAGCACGGGTTGAACATGGTGCAGTAACCTGGCCTGGCGAACTGGATTTAGCTCCTGATGCGATGTATGACGCGGTTAAACATCATGGGATTTGGGTTTTGCAATGAATACCCAGCTCGAAGATGCGGTGGTCAAAGCACGGGAACAACTTTTATCGAGCGCCATGAAAGAAGTACAGGTTTCTCAGGGACCTGTTCGCTCAATACTTCAAGCCTTGGGTTGGGACACATTCGATATTCATAGCGTTGTTCAAGAGTACTCAGTTGGCAAAGGGCGCGTGGACTACGCACTAAAAGCAAACCCAAACACAACAGATGTTTTTCTTGAGATCAAAGCGCCAGGTAAGGCCGACGATGCCGCCGATCTTCAACTCTTTGAATACGCGTTTCACCAAGGGGTTCCATTTGCAGTATTGGCTGACGGGCGAGTCTGGAATTTCTACTTGCCTTCGGGCCAAGGCAATTATCAAGAGCGCAGGCTTTTCAAACTGGACATTGTCGAATTCGAACTTGCAGAAGCCTGCGCCCGTTTGGAACGCTACCTGGCTTTTGATCGCACGAAAACCGGCAAAGCTCGCACCGAAGCGGTAAAAGAGTACGAGGACGGTTTTCAGAAAAAGAAAGTGAAGGAGATCATTCCGAAGGTTTGGCAGCGGCTATTGGCGGAGCCAGACGATCTTTTATGCGCTTTACTGATTGAGGCAGTTGAGGCCGAGGGCGGTCAAAGGCCGTTGCGTGATGATGTTGTGAATTTCCTGCGCGCTACAGGCGGCACCGCTCCGTCTGTAAAAAATGTCCTGTCAGCCGGTTTACCAAATACATCTTTTGCTCCTGCCTCTCTTACCAATTCCAACTCAATTGGAATATCTCCTTCTCAAGGCAACGGAGTTGGGTTCTGTATTGCCTCGAATGCTTGGCAAAAATACTCAAGCGGCAAGCAATGTTATGTTGCAGTTATTCGCCACCTGGTAACGACCTATCCGGAATTTCCTATTCGATTTCAGAACGCCAAAGCCAAAGGCAAACGAGCGTGGATTTCAAAAAACAGGGAAGATTTGTTCCCTGGTCGCCCCGACTTCCAACAATCCGAAGTAACGACTGTTGGGAATGGATGGCTAGTTGGAACGCAAATGAGCGCACAAGTTGAAATGCCCAGGCGAGTAGAAACCGCCTGTGCTTGTGTCGGTTTGGTTTTCGGGCGAGATATCAAGGCAGTCTTCCTTTGATCGCACCCTGCAAATTCATATTTTTTTCATGAGCAAACTTATTCAAGGCTACGAAGTCGTCATCGGTTTCGAAACCCACACGCAGCTCTCCACACAAAGCAAGATTTTCAGCCGTGCCTCGACGGCTTTTGGCGCCGAGCCCAACACGCAAGCCTGCGCCGTTGATCTGGCCTTGCCAGGCACATTGCCTGTGATGAACAGGGGCGCCGTGGAGCGCGCTATCCAGTTCGGGTTGGCGATTGGCGCGCACATCGCGCCGCGCAGCATTTTTGCGCGCAAAAATTATTTTTACCCTGATTTGCCCAAGGGTTACCAGATCAGCCAGTTTGAGATTCCGGTGGTGCAAGGCGGGCAGGTGGAATTTTTTCTGGACGGAAAGAAGAGATCAGTCCGACTGGTGCGTGCGCATCTCGAGGAAGACGCCGGCAAGTCGCTGCACGAAGACTTCGTCGGGCAGACGGGTATCGACCTGAATCGCGCGGGAACGCCGTTGCTGGAGATTGTCACCGAGCCTGACATGCGCTCAAGTGATGAGGCCGTTGCCTACGCGAAAGAGTTGCACAAAATCGTCACCTGGATCGAAATCTGCGACGGCAACATGCAGGAGGGCAGTTTCCGCTGCGACGCCAACGTGAGTGTTCGCAAGCCCGGCGCGCCCTTGGGCACACGCCGAGAAATCAAGAACTTGAACAGCTTCAAGTTCATGCAACAGGCGATTGATTTTGAAGTGCGCTGGCAGATTGAGCAAATTGAAGACGGCCATGCGATTCAGCAGGCCACTGTGCTGTTCAACCCGGACACTGGGGAGACGCGAGCGATGCGCACCAAAGAAGATGCGGCGGATTACCGTTATTTCCCCGATCCGGATTTACCGCCGCTGGTGATTGCGAATGAGTGGATTGAGCAGATCCGAGGGGAGATGATCGAACTGCCTCGCATGATGGCGGCGCGTTTTGCGACGGACTTTGGGCTTTCAGAATACGACGCGACAGCATTAACTCAAAGCCGTGCGACCGCGTCGTATTTTGAGGAGGTCTATTCGCTTTGTCATCGACCAAAATTAGTTGCAAATTGGATGATGGGCGACGTTGCCCGTCGGCTTAAGTCTGGCGGCATCGATTTTGACCGACTACGGTTACTAATAACGCCCGATATTTTTGCAAATCTGATCGCGCGAATTGATGATGGAACAATTTCCAACAACGCGGCGAAAGTGGTTTTGGAAGAACTTTGGCCAACCAATGTGACGGTACAACTCACGGGTGTGTCAATAACAGCCATTGTTGGAAGTCTCGCTCCATCAGTAATCGTAGATACGATCATCGAAGCCAAAGGCCTCAAACAAATGAACGACACCGGCGCCCTCGAGGCCATCGTCGATGAAGTCCTCGCCGCCAACTCAAAAAACGTCGCCGAATACAAAGCCGGCAATACCAAGGCGCTTAACGCCCTGGTCGGTCAAATCATGAAAGGCAGCAAAGGCAAGGCCAACCCGCAGCAGGTCAACGACTTGTTGCGCCAAAAGTTGGGCTGAAGCGCCCGTCGAATCAGTTTTTAGGCGCGGGCGGTTTAGCCGGTGCGACGGGCGCAGCAGCAACACCCGCCGCCGGAGCACGCAACTTCCACAGCTCTTTCAAACGCGCCAGTTCTTCGTCAAACCGTGCATTGACGCGTTGAATTTCACCATCCTGGTCGGTGATGAAACGGTTTTGCACCTCGATGCTGCGCGTGTTCTCGTCCACCTGCCGCTTGATGGATGCGGGCGCTTTGCTGGGGTCTTTTTTGTAAAACTCCATCTCGGCGTCGATGGCGATCTTTTGCTTTTTCAACTCAAGCACCCGATTCGTGGCCGCCGACTTGACGACGCTGATTTGATGAAGCGCCTCGACGCGTTCAGTGTCATGCACCGCGCGGTCCGGGTAACGCACCAGCAAGGCGCGATCACGGCGTTTATCTTCCTCTTTTCTCGCGCGCTCTTCCGCCGCCAATTTTTCCTTGCCCTCTACCTCGGCGCGTTCCTGCGCGGTAAGTGTGGGGCCAACTTTGGCCTTGACGGTGCCACTCGGGTTCAAAACCTTTTGCTCGCGGTCTACACATTCGGCGATGGGCCGGTCTGAAGTGAGTTTGCGCCCTTTGGCGTCGACGCAGGTGTAGATGCCGGCTTGCTGCGCCTGCGCGCTTAAGCTCACCGTCAAGTTCGCCGTTAAGCCTAGCGAGGCCAGGGCAACCAAAACGCCGGCAAATTTGCGTGTGTTCATGCGTTTTCAACCACTCCATATCGTTCGCGATAGGCCTGCACCCGCTGGCGATCCGCTGCCAGACCGGCACTTTGGTGACCTGGCCGCTCTGCAAGATAGTGCATCAAATCGCCCAGGCTCGCAATCGCGCAAACCTCTAATCCCAATTGCTTACGAACGTATTGCACCGCGCTGTAGTTGACATCCACGCCGTATTCGACCGCTTTTTCTTGCCGATCCAGCGCAATGACCACACCATGCGCTGTGGCGCCGGCTGCGCGGATGATGGCGATGGACTCCTTGGTGGCCGTGCCAGCGGACATCACGTCGTCCACGATCAGCACCCGGCCCTTCAGCGGCGCGCCCACCAACGTGCCTCCTTCTCCATGGTCTTTGGCCTCTTTGCGGTTGTAAGAGAAGGGCACGTTGCGGCCGCGCCGGGCAAGCTCCACCGCCAGCGCAGCGCCGAGCGGTATCCCTTTGTAAGCCGGGCCGAAAATCATGTCAAATTCAATGCCGCTGGCAAGCAGGCGGTCGGCGTAAAACCCGGCCAGCCGCCCGAGTTTGGCACCGTCGTCAAACAGGCCGGCATTGAAGAAATACGGGCTGATGCGCCCGGCTTTGGTTTTGAACTCGCCAAAGCGCAACACGCCGCAGTCAATCGAAAACTGCACGAAGGACTGCGCTAAAGTATCTTGCCCTGCATCGACCATCTTCACCGTCCCGTTTCATTTTCTGGAGAGTTCACTTGTTCAAGCTAACCAGCCTCAACCTCAACGGCATTCGTTCGGCCGCCAACAAGGGCCTGGAGTCGTGGCTTGACCAACACCGCCCCGATTGTATTTGCGTGCAGGAGGTCAAGGCCCAGCACGACGACATCAAGGGCCGATTTGAGTCTTTGGCGGGCATGCAAGGGCATTTCCAGTTTGCCGAAAAGAAAGGTTACTCCGGTGCCGCCGTGTACACGCGCCACGAGCCGAGCGATGTGGTGATTGGTTACGGCTCCAACGAGTTTGATGCGGAAGGCCGGTATGTCGAGTTGCGTTTTGACACACCAAAAACCAAACTCTCGATCATCAGCGCCTATTTCCCCAGTGGATCCTCCAGCGAAGAGCGGCAAGCGGCCAAGTTCCGGTTTTTGGCGGAGTTCTACCCACATCTGGTGGCGTTGAAGGCGCAACGTGAATTCATCCTGTGTGGCGATGTGAACATTGCCCACAAAGAAATCGATCTGAAAAACTGGAAGAGCAACCAGAAAAACAGCGGTTTCACGCCGGAAGAGCGCGCCTGGTTGACCAAGCTCCTGGACGAAGGTGGCATCGTGGACGTTTACCGCCAGTTGCAGCCCACCACCACCGACACCGCCTACACCTGGTGGAGCCAGCGCGGCCAGGCCTATGCCAACAACGTCGGGTGGCGTCTCGACTACCACCTGGCCACGCCCAATGTGGCACGGTTTGCGCAGCGTGAAGAGATCTACAAGGCGCAAAAATTCTCAGACCACGCGCCGATCACCATTGAATACGCTTTGACCGCGTAACTTTGACCCCGTCACTGCGACTGCGTGAATTTGTGCGCTTTCCGCCGCGCTGGCTGCCAGCCCAATCAGCGTTTTCGTGACGCCTCGTAAAACGGCATCACCCGAGGCAGGTTGGCTTCAATTTCAGCAATGCGGGTGCTGCCCGCCGGGTGCGTAGACAACCACTCCGGTGGCGCGCCTTTGTTGTTGGCGCCCATCTTTTGCCACAGCGTGACCCCCGCGCGCGGGTTGTACCCAGCGCGGGCGGCGATCTCCATGCCCACGAGATCGGCCTCGGACTCATCTTCCCGACCAAACCGCAAAGTCAGCAGTTGAGCGCCGTAGCTGGTAACGGTCTGGCCCAGCTCCCCCAAGCCAAACAGCTGGCTGAAGATGTTCGCGCCCAGGCTGGTAGCGGCGCCTTTGCCCATGCGTTCACGCGCGTGTTCGCGCAGGGCGTGCGCGATTTCGTGGCCCATCACCATGGCGGCTTCGTCGTCGGTCAGCTTGAGCTGGTCCAGAATGCCGCTGAAAAACGCGATTTTGCCGCCAGGCATGCAAAACGCGTTGATTTGGTCAGAGTTCACCAAGTTCACTTCCCACTTCCAGTCCTTAGCGCGCGGGTTCCAGGCCACCGCGTGCGGGATGATCTGGGTGGCAATCGCGCGCAGGCGCACCACCTGCGGGTGGTTGGCCGGCATCAGCGCCTTTTGTTTGTTGGCCTGGCTCATCATCTGCGCATACTGCTGCGTGGCCGAAACCTCCACTTGTTCGGCTGAGACGAGGTTGGCAAAGGCGGAGTTGCCGCCCACCTGCACGCCGCCTTCGCGCGCCGGGCCACCATCGCCAGCACAGGCGGCCAGCAGCAGCGCGGCCAGGGCACTGCCCAGGCGTTTGTTGAACCAGTTGGGATGTCGATTTTCCATAACGTTCTGCTCCAAATGCGTCAGTGAATGCCGGCGGCCCTTGCCCGCGCCTACCGCGTATTATTCCCGCATGTCCATCCCCGCTCTGTCAGACGCTGCCCCGACTTCTGCCGCGTCGCTGGCTGCGCAGGTCGGCGGGGCGGCGAATTCTGCGCCCCTGCCGGTCAAACCCTCATGGCTTGAAACGTTCAAAGTCTATCTGGAACCCGCCACCTGGCGCATGTTGCTGCTCGGGTTCTCCGCCGGGTTGCCGCTCTTGCTGGTGCTCGGCACCTTGAGTTTCTGGCTGCGCGAGGCGGGCATTGACCGCACAACAATTGGTTACCTCAGTTGGGTCGGCCTGGCTTATGCCTTCAAGTGGGTGTGGGCGCCTTTGGTAGACCGCTTGCCGATTCCCTTCTTGACCAAGCTGCTTGGGCGCAGGCGCAGTTGGCTCTTGCTGGCGCAAGTCGCCGTGATGGCGGGCCTGGTCGCGATGTCTTTCAATGACCCGAAAGTCGCTTTGCAACCGGTGGTGTGGGGCGCGCTGGCAGTGGCCTTTGGTTCTGCCACGCAAGACATCGCGCTGGACGCCTACCGCATTGAATCCGCCAACACAGAGCGCCAGGCCGCGCTGGCCGCCGCCTACCAAACCGGTTACCGCTTGGCCATGATCTGGGCTGGCGCGGGCGTCTTGTGGATCGCTGCGCGGGCTGAGGTGGCCAACGCGGCCTTGTACCAGCACAGTGCCTGGCAAACCGCCTACCTCGTCATGGCCGCCTCAATGCTGCTCGGCATGTTGACGGTGTTGTTCTCACCCGAGCCCGCGCGCATCGCCTTGCCACCAACAAAGAACCTGGCCGACTGGCTCAAAAGCGCGCTCATCGAGCCCTTCGCCGACTTCATCCGTCGCTACCAATGGCAGGCCGCGCTGATCTTGGCGCTTATCGCCATTTACCGCATCAGCGACGTGGTGATGGGCATCATGGCCAACCCGTTTTATGTGGACATGGGGTACACCAAAGACGAAGTCGCGGCCGTCACCAAAGTGTTTGGCGTCATCATGACGCTGCTGGGCGCCTTCATCGGCGGCGTGTTGTCGATGCGTTTTGGCGTCATGCGCATCTTGATGCTCGGCGCAATCTTGAGCGCGGCGAGCAACCTCTTGTTTGCCGGCTTGAGCACACGCGGCCACGACGTGAATGCGCTGATCTTCGTCATCTCCGCCGACAACCTTAGCAGTGGCATCGCCTCGGCGGCCTTCATCGCCTATTTGTCGGGACTCACCAACGTGAATTATTCGGCCACCCAGTACGCGCTGTTCAGCTCGATGATGCTGTTGTTGCCGAAGTTTCTGGCCGGGTATTCGGGCAAATACGTCGATGCTTTTGGGTACGCCAATTTCTTCAACGCCACGGCGCTGCTTGGGCTGCCGGTGTTGCTTTTGGTGTGGCTGGCTGCACGGCAGCAACCTCGGGGTTAGCCACCTCTCGCAGGAAAACAGCCCGGCAGGTCACGTAAAATTTGCGTTGTCAGCTATCGAAATGGTAGTGAGCTATTGGTAGCTTGCCGGTCGGGTTTACCTATCTTTACCGTATCTTCAATCCGCCACCATTCAAATCATTGCGCTGCGCCCTAGACTGAGCCCAAGATGAGCCAACACCTGTTGATGATTGAAGACGACGCCCGCCTGGCCAAAATGGTGGGAGATTACCTTGGCCAGTCCGGCTACAAAGTGAGCCACGCGCCCACCGGCCAGGGCGGCTTGGCGCTGCTGCAAGACCCGCGCCACGGCCTGTCGCAAGGCGCCATCGACCTGGTCGTGCTCGACCTCATGCTGCCCGACCTGGATGGCCTGGAAATCTGCCGCCGCATTCGTGCCTTGGGCAGCGCCGTGGCACAGGTGCCCGTGTTGATGCTCACGGCCAAGGGCGACCCGATGGACCGCATCGTCGGGCTGGAGATGGGCGCTGACGACTATTTGCCCAAGCCGTTTGAGCCGCGCGAGCTGCTGGCGCGCATCCGCGCCGTGTTGCGCAGGCGCGTGGAAGGGCCTGCGCCGGCTGCCAAGCAGTTGCGTTTTGGCTCGCTGGAGATTGACCGCGACGCCCGCACCGTCACTGTCGCCGGTCAGTTGTGCGAGTTGACGTCCTACCAGTTTGACTTGCTGGTGGCGCTGGCCGAACGCGCCGGCCGTGTGCTCACGCGCGACCAGATCATGGAAGCTGTGCGCGGGCGCGAACTCGACGCCTTCGACCGCTCGATCGACGTCCATATGGGCCGCATCCGCGCGGCGATTGAGGTTGACGCCAAGAACCCGAAACGCATTGTGACGGTTCGCGGAGTCGGTTACGTTTTTGCCCGCCTGCAAGACTGAGGAATATGGCCCCCACGCTCCACCGCTTCGCGGGTCGCTGCCCCCCGAGGGGGCGCATTTTTGCTTGGGGCGGCCCGGCGGAGAATTTGACCCCCACGCTCCACCGCTTCGCGGGTCGCTGCCCCCCAAGGGGGCGTATTTTTGCTTGGGGCGGCCCGGCGCAAAAACATATTCCCACGACGACCCGCCGAGGCGCATTTTTATGAACACGCCACCGATTCACCAGCGCCTGTATTTGCGCATCTGGCTGGCGGTGGTGCTGGCAGTGGTCGTGCTGACGTTGGTGGCTGGTTGGCTGGGGCGGCAAGAGGCGGAGCGGGAGCGGGCGCAACGCCCGGGGCGCGAAATCACCATTCGCAATAACGCGGGCGAAGTGTTGGGTCAGGCGCGGGCGCGGGCCAATGTGGTTCCCGGCCAAGGGGCTGAGTTCCAGGTGGCGATGAAGGATGGCTCGGTGTTGCTGGTGCAGTTTTCAAGGCCGCGCGGGGTCGGCGGGTCGGAGGCGGGCGCGGGCGGTGGGAGTGGCGGTGGCCCCGGTATGCGTTCTGCGCCGCCGCCGCGTCTGCCCTTTGACTTCGCTTGGATGCTGGTGATCCTCGCGGGCGCGGTGGCGCTGGGCGCCTACCCGATCGTGCGGCACCTCACCAAGCGGCTGGAATCGGTGCAGCAGGGCGTCGAGCGATGGGGCCAGGGAGATTTGTCCACCCGGCTGGCTGAAGATGGCAAAGATGAAGTGGCGTTTCTGGCGCGGCGCTTCAACCATTCGGCAGAACGTATCGAGGCCTTGTTGGATTCCCAAAAATCTCTGGTGGCTTCGCAGAAAACTTTGCTGGCGTCGCAAAAAACGCTGCTGGCCAACGCCTCGCATGAATTGCGTTCGCCCCTTACGCGCATCCGCATGGGGTTGGAATTAATGGCCCCCACGCTTGCCGCTTCGCGTGCTGCGCTGCCCCCCGAAGGGGCGAATTCTCCTTGGGGCGGCCCGGCGGAGAATTTGGCCCCCGCCTTTGCCACCCCAGGTCATGCCCCGGTGTTGGTGGAGATCAACCGCAACATCAGCGAGCTAGACCAATTGATTGACGAGATCTTGCTGGCCAGCCGACTCGACGCGCGAGAGGCTGATTTGGGCACCGTGGAGGCGGTGGATTTGGTCGGTCTGGCTGCTGAAGAATGCGCTCGGGTTGATGCCGATCTTGAGGTTCAACTTGGCGTGAAAGCGGGCAGCGGCGACGGCAGCGGCCCGGTAGCGACTGAACTGGTCGTGCGCGGGGTCTCCAAACTGCTGCGTCGGGCGCTGCGCAATTTGCTGGAAAACGCCCGCCGCCACGGCGCAGGCGCCACTTCCGTGACTTTGGAGCGTTCAGGCGACACCGCAGTTATCAGCGTGATGGACAACGGGCCCGGCATTCCCGATGCCCACAAGGGACGCATCTTTGAGGCCTTCTTCCGCCTGCCGGGCGCCTCTGAACGCGACGGCGGCGTCGGGCTGGGGCTGGCCTTGGTGAAGTCAATCGCAGAGCGCCACGGTGGCAGTGTGAGTTGTGGCAACCGCCCGGGTGGCGGCGCCTGTTTTACGTTGCGCTTGCCGGTGGGTTGAAGCGCAGAATCATTTTTTGGCGGCGTGCAACGGCGCGTCTAAAAACCAAAACCCATCAAAGTACAGAATTTGTCTTAGCTCGTTTCGGCAGCTTTTTGTAACAACATTCACTCGACAAAGTGTGAATTATTGCGACTATTGGTGTGCACGTACTCCATTTGAGGGATGACGCTCCCAAAGTTTTCAGATCAAATTCTCCTCACTGCTGTCACAGTGTTCAAGCAGGTGCTCCATCCAGACTGGAGCCCTGCCCCAAGGAGTTTCCAACGACGTCCCTTCGGGGACTTTGACAAAGCCATCCGTTCGCAAGGCCGGGTGGCTTTTTTTTAACCCAAGCAGGACACGCGCCAACCCAGTTGCTATAAAAACAGTAGCACACTACGCACATTACTCGTGACTTGAGGGCTGATTCTGACATAAACTTCTCGAAATTTGCGCCCGACTTGTTAATAATTAACATGTATGTTAATTATTAACATTTGTCTCGAAATCACCGTGATCCCGGCTAACCTGAGGAGCGGGCAGTTACTTTTTGCCATACAAACGCGGGCGTCACGTCGGTGAGGCAGCGTAAATGCCCTTGGCCTTGGGGCAGCGGGCATTCCCGCTCAAAACACGGGGCGCAATCCAGCGGTGGTTGGTAGTTGGCATCATTCTTGAGCCAAATCACGCTGGCAAGGCTGTTCAGGGGCGGCGTGTGAATGGGCGAACTCGAGCCAAACACCGCGACTTGCGGCACGCTAAACGCTGCGGCCACGTGCATCAGGCCCGAGTCGTTGCTGATCACCGCTTTGGCCGAGGCAATCGCCGCGAAGGCGTGTTCCAGCGAGGTTTTTCCGGCGAGGTTGAGGCACTGCCCCGGCTGCAAGGCGTTCACCGGAGATGCAATCTCGTCGCACAGGGCCGCCTCTTTGGCGGAGCCGAGCAGCACCACGGGCCGGTCTAGTTTCAGCGCCAGCGCGCTGTAATGCGCGGCAGGCCAACGTTTGGCCGGGCCGTATTCAGCGCCCGGCGCAAACACGTAATAGCCGCCTCGCTGTAGGCCGAGCGATTGCAAAGCGTCGTTGACCTGCTGCGGCGCAAGGAGCAGGCGCGGCCGGTCACGTTCGATCTCAGCTTCATCATCGCCACTGAGCCGCGAATAAAACGCCACCATCGGCGGGCGTTTGTCTTTCGGCGGGTTTTTCAGCCGGTGCGTGAGCAGCCCAACGCGGGTTTCACCCAAGTAGCCGATGCGTTTGGGAATGCCTGCCAAGAGCGGCAACACCGCGCTTTTGATCGAATTGGGCAACACGTAGGCCACGTCAAACCGGCCGTCAAAATCGCGCGCCAACTTGCGCCGCGCTTTGAGCTGCAAGCCGCCGTGCTGAAAGGGAAACTCAATGACCTCGGCCACCTGCGGCATCGCCCGGTACACCGGCGCCACCCAAGGCAAGGCCCCCACCGTGAGCCGCTCGCCGTGGGCGTGCAGGCGGCGCATCAGCGGCTCGGTCATGACGGCGTCACCAATCCACTGCGGGGCGATGACGAGGGAATCGATTGCCGTCAATTTACGAAATTAATTGGGGTCTGACCCCAATTTAATGCCCGGCTTCGAAATGTTCGCCTTCTTTGAGCCGGTACACCGTGCCGCAATAGGGGCATTTGGCTTCGCCGGTTTTGGCCACGTCGAGGTAAACCTTCGGGTGGCTGTTCCAGATTTTCATGTCGGCCTTGGGTGACGGGCAAAAAATGCCGCCTTGGTGGTTCAGGTCGGCGGCGAGCAATTTGACGGCTGCCTGCGCGGTGCCGCTCATGCCGCCACCTTGGTCAGCCAGTGCGCGTATTTGGGGTTGCGGCCATTGACGATGTCAAAAAACGCGCTTTGAATCTTCTCAGTGATGGGGCCGCGCGAACCCACATAACCCTCTTTGCCAAGCTCAATGCGATCCAGCTCGCGGATGGGCGTGACCTCAGCCGCTGTGCCGGTGAAGAAGGCTTCGTCGCAGATGTACACCTCGTCGCGGGTGATGCGTTTTTGCACCAGCTCCAGGCCCAAGTCTTTGCAAATGTGCATCACCGTGTTGCGCGTGATGCCGTTCAACGCGCCAGCGGAAAGATCAGGCGTGTAGACCACGCCGTCTTTGACGACAAACAGGTTTTCACCCGCGCCTTCACTCACAAAACCATTGGCGTCGAGCAACATGGCCTCGTCGTAACCATCGTCCAGCGCTTCCATGTTGGCCAGGATGGAGTTGGTGTAATTGCTCACCGCTTTGGCCTGCGTCATGGTGATGTTGACGTGGTGGCGTGTGTAGCTGGAGATCTTCACGCGGATGCCGCGTTTCATGCCCTCTTCGCCCAAATACGCGCCCCAAGCCCAGGCCGCGACCATCAGGTGGATGGTGTTGCCGCGCGGCGAGACGCCAAGTTTTTTGTCGCCGATCCAGGTCAGCGGGCGCAGGTAACAGCTGGCCAGCTTGTTCTGCCGCACCACGGCTTTTTGCGCTTCATTCACCTGCTCCTTGGTGAATGGAAGGGTCATGCGCAGAATTTTCGCGCTGTTGAACAGGCGCTCGGTGTGCTCGCGCATGCGGAAAATCGCCGTGCCCTTGCAGGCGGGGCCGTCGGTGTCGTAGGCGCGCACACCTTCAAACGCGCCGCAGCCGTAATGCAGGGTGTGCGTGAGCACGTGGATTTTGGCGTCGCGCCAGTCGACCATCTGGCCGTCCATCCAGATTTTGCCGTCGCGGTCAGACATGGAAGGGGGTTGCAGGCTCATGGGCTTCTTTCGTGTGCCCGCGACATTGCACGGGCAGTGTGCGGCGGGTTACTTGCAGTGGGTTAGGGCTGTGAATGGCGGGGATTTTACGGTGCGGACGGGTTGGCTTCTGGCCTGACCATTTCCCATTTGGCGAGTTTGCCGCCCGAAAACTCGCATGTCACATGGGAATCGCCGTTGTCCGTCCAGCGGAACACCTCGGGCTGGCGGCCTTTCTCTGAGAGCAGCTCGCCAAACGCGCGCGTCATCGCCACCACATGCAGCAGCGTCATGCCGGTCTTCAGCTTGGCGTTGAGCATGACGGCGCTGGCCACATACCCGATGGGCCGTGCGGCGGCACGGCGCATCACCGCCATCATGCGCGTGAAATGCAGCAGCATCCACATGACCAAAGCGCCCACGGCCACGGCCACGCCGCCCCAGCCATACCCCTGGTAGGCGAACGCAACCAGCGCGACGCCCATGATCGGCACGCCGACGCGCGACATCAATTGTTGGAAATTCATGCCCGCGATTTTCGCCGAAGCGGCTGCGCCTGATTTCAACCCAGCCCCCGCACCACCTCCATTGCCTCGTCAATGCGCTCCACCGCGTGAATCGTCATGCCCTCAAACTCCTTCATCGCCGACTTTCTGGGCGCATTGGCCTTGGGCACGACGGCCACGCTGAAGCCTAGCTTGGCGGCTTCCTTCAAGCGCTCTTGCCCGCGCGGCGCCGGGCGCACTTCACCCGCCAGCCCAACTTCACCAAATGCGATGAAACCCTTGGGCAGCGGTTTGCCGCGCAGGCTGGAGGTGATGGACAACATCACCGCCAAATCGGCCGCCGGTTCGCTGATGCGCACGCCGCCGACGGCATTCACAAAAACGTCTTGGTCCATACAAGCCACGCCGGCATGCCGGTGCAACACGGCCAGCAGCATGGCCAGACGGTCGCGGTCCAGGCCCACGCTCAAACGCCGTGGCGACGGCCCGCCGCTATCGACCAGCGCCTGGATTTCGACCAGCATGGGCCGTGTGCCCTCCAGCGTAACCATCACACAACTGCCCGGCACCGGCTCAGCGTGTTGACTCAAAAAGATCGCGCTCGGGTTGCTCACACCTTTGAGGCCCTTTTCGGTCATCGCGAACACGCCAATTTCATTCACCGCGCCAAAGCGGTTTTTGATGGCCCGCACCAGGCGGAAACTCGAATGGGTGTCGCCTTCGAAATACAAAACCGTATCGACCATGTGCTCCAGCACACGCGGCCCAGCCAGTGCGCCCTCTTTGGTCACGTGGCCTACCAGGACGATGCTCACGCCGCTGGCCTTGGCCGCGCGCGTGAGATGCGCCGCGCACTCGCGCACTTGCGCCACGGAACCCGGCGCGGAGGTAAGTTGTTCGGAGTAAACGGTTTGGATCGAGTCGATCACCGCAATATCTGGCTGGGTGGCGTTCAACGTAGACAGGATCTTCTCTAGCTGAATCTCGGCCAGCACACTCACTTGGGAGTTGAGCAGCCCCAGCCGTTGCGCCCGCAATGCCACTTGCGCGCCGCTTTCTTCGCCGGTGACATAAAGGGTTTTTTGACCGGCGCGTTGCAGCGAATCCAGCGCTTGCAGCAACAACGTGGACTTGCCGATGCCGGGGTCGCCACCGATCAACACAACGCCGCCTTCCACGATGCCGCCGCCCAAAACCCGATCCAACTCCTCTTGCCCCGTGGGCGTGCGCGCCATATCGGTGGCGTCAATCTCCGACAACACCATCACTTCGGCCGTTTTGGCCAAGGAAGCAAAACGGTTTTTGGCGGGTGCCGAATTGTCTGCGACCGACTCGATCAGGGTGTTCCAAGCCGCGCAAGCCGGGCATTTGCCCAGCCATTTGGGGCTGGTGCCGCCGCATTCGGAGCAGGTGTAAACGGTTTTTTCTTTGGCCACGCCCTCATTTTACTGGATAAACAACCAGTCAATTGAGTGGAATTCGGCGATTTGCAAGTCCGCCGTGATATCAATGTCGGTCAATGCCCCGTCCTGCGGGCCGCGCTGGCTTGATTGGGCGACCGGGCAACATAGCGATCCAAGTGCCGTTGCATGGCGTGGCCCATCGCTGAAGCCATGGCTTGGCCGATTCTGCGCAAGCCAGTTTGTCGCGGCAGGATGAACATCGCCTGGCGCTCCAGGTGCAGGTTGAACGCTTCGTGGGTGGAGACGGCTTTGGGGCAAGGCAGGTCAGTCATGGTGTTTCCTTTCACATTCGGCATGGGAATGAATGTAGACCCGGCGTGGCAGTAGATCAAACGGTAAAATGGAATGTCTCAGATGCATCCACGGAATGCGAAAACAAAACCATGGGCACGCCCATCACCCGCCAAGACTTGCCCCGCATGGATTTGTTGCGCAGCTTCGAGGCGGCAGCGCGGCATTTGAGCTTCACCTCTGCGGCGCAGGAACTTTTTCTCACGCAATCTGCTGTGAGCCGTCAAATCCAGCAGATCGAGGCGGGCCTGGGCGTGCCGCTGTTCGAGCGCCGCCATCGTGCTTTGTCGCTGACTGACGCCGGCCACACCATGCACCGCGCCGTCGCCGATTGTCTGGATCGCCTGCGCGACGCAACAGCGCTGGTGCGCGCCAGCACCTTCACCCGCATGGTCGCCATGACCACCACGCCGGGGTTCGCGTCGTTCTGGTTGATCCCGCGGCTGGCGCGCTTCACTGCCAGCCATCCGCAGGTGGATGTGCGCATTTCAGCCACCCTGGACTCCCTCGACCTGAACCGCGCGGGCCTGGATATGTCAGTGCGCTTTTGCCCCTTGGCCGACGGTGACGGTCCCGCCTTGTTTGAGGAGACGGTGATGCCCGTTTGTTCACCTGGCTTGCTGAAACAGCGAGACAACCCGCTCAAGAAACCTGCTGACCTGGCCCACCACACCCTGTTGGCTTACGACGTGCCGCAAAACCAGGCGCTGGCGTTGGACTGGGAACCCTGGCTGCGCTTGATGGGCCACCCCGACATCCGCCCGCAGAACACAGTGCGGTTTTCACAATACCCCGATGTGGTGACCGCCGCCGTCGCCGGGCAAGGTGTGGCGATCGGCCGTTTTCCGCTCTTGAACCAGATGCTCAAAAACAAGAGCCTGGTTGCCCCTTTCAAAGGCATTGCAGCTTCCAAGCGGGGTTACTTCATTGCCTGGGGCACGCGCGGGCAACACAACCCGGACGCACAGGATTTCGCCAAATGGCTTCGCACTGAAGCGGCCAGCGCCGCCCTGCAATAATTTGCACCCATGGTTGCAATCAAAACCCATTTCCAACCGAGCGGCACGGTCTACGGCACCTTGCTAAATTTTTGGCGTGAGCGCGAAGTGTTTGCGCCGCAAATGACGCAAGCGCCCTACAAAGCCCCGCCCAGCGCGCCCGTTTTGTATGTGAAAACCGCAAATACCTTTAGCGCCAATGGCAGCGCGGTTCCTGTTCCGACAAAAGTGCCGCAGGTGGAGGTGGGCGCCACCATTGCGATGGTCTTTGGGCCTGTGGGTCACGCAAAGAATGCACAATCAGCTATACAAATAATAGCAAATTGGGTGTTGATGAATGACTTTTCAATCCCCCATGCCAGTTATTTCCGGCCCCCCGTCAAGTTCAAATGTCTGGACGGGTTTTTGGGTGTTGGCTCTGAATGCGTTTCAGCCCAAACGCTGGGCGACGTGACAGGTGTGACGCTGGAAGTGCGCATCAATGGTGAACTGAAACAAACCCTTGATTTTTCAAATCTGGTGCGTGATGCCGCCACCCTAAACCGCGACGTCGCCAGCTTTATGACGCTGCGTGAGGGCGACGTGTTGATGCTGGGGTTGGATTGTTTGCCCGGCGGCGGCAGGCCCTTGGCCCGTGTGGGTGATCGCGTTGACGTCAGCTCGCCTTCGCACCCGGCCTTCGGCGTTTTGACCCACACCCTGGTTGGGGAGTCCGCATGAAACGGGCGCGTATTGGCTATGCCGGTGCCATCCACGACGCGGAGGAGCAAGATGGCAAATTGCTGCTGGGTGATGGCCGCCTGGCGGACTTTGATGACGTGGTCTGGCTGCCGCCCCTCAAGCCTGTGCCACAAGCCCGCACCATCTTGGCGCTCGGCCTCAATTACGCCGACCACGCCAAGGAACTTCAATTCAAAGCGCCCGAAGAACCGCTGGTGTTCATCAAAGGCGAGGGCGCGCTCATCGGCCACCGCGCCTTCACGCGCCGCCCAGCGGACGTGAAATTCATGCATTACGAGTGTGAGCTCACGGTGGTGGTCGGCAAGACGGCGCGCCGCGTGAAGCGGGACGACGCTTACGACTTTGTAGGCGGCTACACCGTTGCCAACGACTACGCCATCCGCGACTACCTGGAGAACTGGTACCGCCCCAATCTGCGCGTGAAGAACCGCGACACCTGCACGCCCATTGGCCCTTGGCTGGTGGATGCGGCAGGCATTCCCAATCCGCAAGCCTTGGCGCTGCAAACCACCGTCAACGGCAAAGTCACGCAGTCCGGCAACACCAAAGACATGATTTTTGACGTGCCGTTTCTGATCGAATACTTCAGCAGTTTCATGACGTTGCAGGCTGGCGATTTGATTTTGACGGGCACGCCGGATGGGGTGGTCGATTGCCAGCCGGGGGATGTAATCGTCACGTCGATTGAAGGCATTGGTGATCTGGAAAACTGGATTCAAGCCGCATGAAACACCTTCAACACCTCATTGACGGCAAGTTTGTCTCTGGCAGCGCCACGTTTGAGACCGTTAATCCCGCCACGCAAGAGTTGCTGGCCGAGGTCGCATCGGGTGGTGAAACTGAAATCAACGCCGCTGTTGCCGCCGCCAAAGCCGCCTTCCCCAAGTGGGCCGCCACACCCGCGCCCCAACGCGCCAAGCTGATCCGCAACTTGGGTGATTTGATCGCCAAACAGGTGCCCGAAATCGCGCAGACCGAGACCAACGACTGCGGCCAGGCCATCGCGCAAACTGGCAAACAACTCATCCCCCGCGCGGCGGACAATTTCTATTATTTTGCCGAAATGTGCACGCGGGTTGATGGCCACACCTACCCGACCGAAACGCATTTGAACTACACCTTGTTCCACCCGGTCGGCGTGTGTGCGCTCATCAGCCCTTGGAACGTGCCTTTCATGACGGCCACTTGGAAAACAGCGCCGTGCCTGGCTTTCGGCAACACCGCCGTGCTGAAGATGAGTGAGTTGTCGCCCATGAGCGCCGCGCGCCTGGGCGAGCTGGCGCTGGAAGCGGGCATTCCGCCGGGCGTTTTTAATGTTGTGCATGGCACCGGGCGCGAGGCGGGCGAGCCGCTGTGCACGCACCCCGACGTGCGGGCGATTTCGTTCACCGGCTCCACGGCCACGGGCAACCGCATCGTCAAATCAGCGGGCCTGAAAAAATTCAGCATGGAGCTGGGTGGCAAATCGCCCTTCGTGATTTTTGACGACGCCGATTTGAGCCGCGCGCTGGATGCGGCCATCTTCATGATCTTCAGCAACAACGGCGAGCGCTGCACGGCGGGCAGCCGAATCTTGGTGCAGCAGTCGATTTATGCAGACTTCGTGCAGAAGTTTGTCGAGCGCGCCAAACGCATCACCGTCGGCGACCCGATGGATGAACAAACCATCGTCGGGCCGATGATCTCCCCAGCCCATCTTGCCAAGGTGCGCAGCTACATCGAACTCGGCCCCAAAGAGGGCGCGACGATCTTGTGCGGCGGGCTTGGACGGCCTTCTTATGCGCCAGAATTGACGGCGCGGGTCGCCAAAGGCAACTTCGTCTGGCCCACCGTGTTTGCCGATGTGGACAACCGCATGAAAATCGCGCAGGAGGAGATTTTTGGCCCGGTGGCCTGCCTGATTCCTTTCAAAGACGAAGCGGACGCGATTGCCAAGGGCAATGACATTCAATACGGTTTGTCGAGTTACGTCTGGACCGAAAACCTAGGCCGCGCCCACCGCGTTGCTGCCGCCATCGAGGCCGGTATGTGTTTCGTCAACAGCCAAAACGTGCGCGACCTGCGCCAGCCTTTTGGCGGCACCAAGGCTTCTGGCACGGGGCGCGAAGGCGGCACCTGGAGTTACGAGGTGTTTTGCGAGCCGAAAAATGTGGCGGTGTCGATGGGCTCACACCACATTCCGCATTGGGGGGGTGTGACATAGTTTTGCCCATGCTTGCGCCGGCTGTATTGCAAAATTTGAATTTGTCGTACAATTGAATAAATTGTCACACGGAGCGCATCATGACCTTGTCGGTACGTCTGCCTGCACAGCTAGAAAACCAGTTTTTGGACTATTGTGAACGGAATGGAATTTCTAAAACCAAGGCCGTCCAACAGGCCTTGTCTCGACTCATTTCGCCACCCAAGCCTCAATTTTCTGTTGACCCCGCCAACCCTTTGGCCAAATGGATTGGCGTCATCAAGGGTGGCCCCAGCACCGATGAACTCATGTGCATGACCCGTGGCGACGATTGGAATAAGCCGTGACCTTGGTCGATACCAATGTGCTGATCGACTTGCTCAAAGCAGACCCCGATTGGTTGCATTGGTCGGGGCCTGCGTTCCAACACGCACAAACCGCAGGCCCTGTCGGCATCAACGTGGTGGTGTTTGCGGAGCTTGTCGCCCATCCTCTCGCGCCCGCAAAACTCGACAATTTCTTGGCCGACCTTGGATTGGGATTCCACCACCTCAGCCAGGAAACCGGGCGAATTGCGGCGCTGGCCTTTAGGCAATACCGAAAGCGAGACGGCGGAAAAACCGGCGTGTTGCCAGATTTTTTTATTGGCGCGCAGGCTGCTGTTGAAAAATGGACGCTTCTGACGCGCGATGCGAAGCGGTACAAAACCTACTTCCCGGATGTAGCCTTGATTGCCCCGCAATAGGGCGCGTCTCATGAGCCTCTACGCCGTCCAAAAATTCCTCTACCACCTCAACCGCGAGGCGCAGGTGCAGCGACGTTATGCAGCCAAGGGAGCCGAACAGGCGGCGCTGCTGGACAGCTACGATTTGAATCCCGAGGAGCGCCAAGCGGTGGAACAGGGCGACATCGGCAAACTCTATGTGCTCGGCTGCAATGGCCAGTTGTTGATGCACTTCGGCCCGCTGGTGGGCTTGCAGTGGGCTGAATACTTGGAAGCGATGCGCGAGGGCGTGCGCAAATACGGCCCGGTGCGCGCAGGCATCTACGCCATGACGACATCAACCGAAGAGAAAGTCGCGGGAATATGACCCCCACGCTCCCGCACTCCGTGTCGTCGCTGCCCCCCGAGGGGGCTAATTTTTGGCTTCGCCGCTCTTCGGGAACTTGGGGCGGCCCGGCGAAAAATTGCCGTGTAGGTCGGAGCCTCCTTTGAGCCTCGTCTTCGCCGGCATCTGCTCCCACGGCCCCGGCATCACGGGCCGCGCCAAGCTGGCAGACCCTGCGGTTCGCGACGAGTTCCACGCGCAGTTTTTTCGGATGGGCAAAGCATTGGATGCTGCCAAGCCCGACGCCGTCATCGTCATCGCCGCCGAGCACTTTGCCAATTTCTTCATGAACAACATGCCCGCCTATGCGATGGGCATGGCCGACCAATACGAAGGCCCGATTGAAGACCCGGCGTGGCTGGGCATCGCCAAAACCAACATCCCAGGCAACGCGGCATTGTCCAAGCGCCTCATCGAAAACGTCATGCAAACCGTGGACGTTGCTTATTCGGAGGAGTGGAAGTTCGACCACGGCATCATGGTGCCGCTGAACTTTCTCACGCCCAATTACGACAAGGCCATCATCCCCGTCAACATCAACTGCCAAGGCCCGCCGCTCACGCCGCTCACCCGCGTCTGGGCCTTTGGCGAAGCCTTGCGCCGCGCCTGTGACGCCGTGCCCGAGCGCATCGCCATCGTCGGCACGGGCGGCATTTCACATTGGCCCGCCACACCCGATTCAGGCAAAGTCAACGAGCCGTGGGATCGTGATTTTCTGGGCCGCTGGTGCCGCAACGACAAAGCCGCCTTGCTCGACTACACCGACGCCGCCACTTACCGCGACGCCGGCCAAGGCGGCTTTGAGATCCGCACTTTCATTAGTGTGGCGGCCGCGGCAGGTGGCCAAGGCGAGGTGTGGCACTACCGGCCCATACCCATCTTCTCCGTCGGTTGTACAGTGGCGGTGATGGGTATCGCTTCTTGACCCATAAGCACCGCTGGGGCTCTGCGCGGCTGTATGTGGCACTGGCGGTCGGGTGGGCTGTGCTTAGCGTCGCCATCGCCGCTTGGGATTGGCAGGGGCGATGGCACGCCGAAGGCGCTTCCGCCGGGTACGCATTCAAGCTGTGGTTGTATTGGGCGCAGTTTTCTGCATTGCCACTTCTGTTGGCCGGCGCATTGGTGTCCTTCCAATCACGGGCCGGTTTTTCACGGCGCGCGTTCGCAGGTTTGCTGGCGCTTGGCTCCGCGCTGGTGATTTGGTCTGGCGTGGTGGAGCCCAACTGGCTGCGCGTTCGCAATACCACCCTAGAAATCAAGGTTGCAAGCGGCCCGCAACCGATAAAAATTGCCGTCATTTCCGATCTGCATTGGGGTTTGTTTGTTCGGGACTGGCAAGTACGCCGAGTGGTTGACCGGCTGCGGGCGCTTGATGCCGACGTGTTGCTTGTGGCGGGCGACTGGACTTACGATCCGCCGCTGGATTTGGCGGCTGGCCTGGCGCCATTTGGCGAACTCAACATTCCGGTGTACACGGTGCTTGGCAACCACGACCTTGAAAAGCCTGGCCCTAAACTGGCAGGCCCGCTGCGAGCCACTTTGAGCGCCCTGAAAATCCACGCCATCGAAGGGCAGGCTGTCAACATCAAGGGTTGGCAGCTTGTGGGTTTGGATGACCTTTGGGGCGGGAAACCACGAGCGCAAATTGACCGCCTGCTGGGTCAGCCTCACTTTGCCCGTATTGTGCTGACGCACCAACCTGACACTCTGGCCATGGTTCCAGCTGGCTCCCTGCAGCTTGGGGTTGCAGGGCACACGCATGGCGGTCAAATTCAGCTTCCAATGCTCACGCGGTGGGTTGTAAGAATGACCCAGCGGGCACCTTGGATAGATGGTTTGTATCAAACTCCCGTTGGCAATGTTTTTGTGACGCCTGGATTGGGCATGATCGGGCTACCATGGCGGTTTAGGGTGCCATCTACCATTGACTTGATTGTCTTGCAGCCGGCGCCCAGACCAGTCCGATAGATCAGATTCCATGCCCCACCTCGTCATCCTTTACACCCCCAACATCGAGCGCAAAACCGACATGTCGGCCTTGTGCCGCAGCTTGGCAGACATCATGCTGGCCCAGCGCGATGAAACCGGCAAACCAGTCTTCCCGGCTGGCGGCACACGTGTGTACGCCTACCCCGCCGCGCATTGCGCGGTGGCAGACGGGGGCCGCGCAGGCAGAGCCGTGAATGGCAGCAGCGACTACGCCTTCGTGTACCTCAATGTGCGCATGGCGGCAGGCCGCACCGATTCGGTGAAGAAACGAGCGGGTGACGAAATTCTGGCCGGCGTGAAAACGCATTTTGACGAGTTGCTCAAAACCAGCCCAATTGGCATTACCCTCAACATCGACGAGAGCCCTGGCCAGGTTTATGACGGCAAACTCAGCAGCCTGCACCCTCTTTTTCAACCCCCTGTTTGACCCTGTTTCCAACTCGAAAACCAACTCGAAATCCAAAGCGAAAACCCACCATGCAAACCCCCATCAACCCTTTCAAAGCCGCCCTCAAAAACAAACAAGCCCAAATTGGTCTTTGGTGCGGCCTGGCCGACTCCTACTCCGCTGAAATCTGCGCCGGTGCCGGTTTTGACTGGCTGCTGCTGGACGGCGAACACTCCCCGACGGAACCACGAGCCATCTTGCAGCAGCTTCAGGCGGTGGCGGCCTACCCGTCTTCACACCCGATTGGCCGCATTCCGCTGGGCCACGGCAATGTCGGCGAGATGATCATCAAGCAGTACCTCGACTTGGGTTTTGCCACCTTGCTGGTGCCGATGGTGGATACACCCGAGCAGGCGCAGCAAATCGTGCGCCGCTCGCGTTACCCGCAGAACGACGACGTGGCTAGCCCCGTGCGTGGCATTCGCGGCATGGCCAACATGCGGGCCAACCGTTTTGGCCGCGTGGCCAATTACGCCCACGACGCCAACGCGCAAATCTGCCTGCTGCTGCAAGCCGAGACCAAACAGGCGCTGGACAACATCGAAGCCACTGCCTCCATTGACGGAGTGGATGGCATCTTCATCGGCCCGGCCGATTTGTCCGCCTCACTCGGCCACGTGTTGAACCCGACCCACCCCGATGTGCAGAAAGAGATCGACAACGCCATCCGCCGCATCGTCAAAACCGGCAAGGCCGCCGGCATCTTGACGCCCGACGAAACCCTGGCGCGCCATTACCTCGACTTGGGCGCCACGTTCGTCGCCGTCGGCCTCGACACCAATCTGCTCACGCGCCACACCAGCGCACTGGTGGCCAAGTTCAAAACCAATGTGGCCCCGGTTGCGGCGGGCAAGGTGTATTAGAAGGATGTACTAGAAGGAGTTGTGCCATGAATGCCAATCTGAAGCCTGAACAGCTCGCTGCCCCCAACCCTGGCTTCCACCCCGACGAATGGGCTGCCCGCCTGCAGCTCGCCGCCTGTTACCGCGTCTTCGCCATGCTCGGCTGGGTGGAGATGATTTACAACCACATCACGGTGCGGCTGCCAGACTCTGTGGCGAACGGAGAAAAGCATTTCTTGATCAACCCCTTCGGCCTGCATTACAGCGAAGTCACCGCGTCGAATTTGCTGAAAATTGACTTGCAAGGCAGCAAGATCGCCACGCCCGGCCAGCCCGCCAGCCCCTGGCCGGTGAACCCGGCCGGCTTCACCGTGCACGCGGCCATCCACGCGGGCTTGCCCAGCGCGCACTGCATCATGCACACCCACACCACCTCGGGCGTGGCCGTGGCGTGCCTGGAAGGCGGCTTGCAGCAGACCAATTTCTACAGCGCCCAGCTGCATGACATGGTGGCTTACCACGACTTCGAAGGCATCACCATCCACGCCGAGGAAGGCCCGCGCTTGCTCAAGAGCATGGGCAACAAGCCGGCCGTGATATTGCGCAACCACGGCTTATTGACCTGGGGCAAGACGCTGCCGCAGGCATTCGCCGTGTTGTGGACGTTGCAACGCGCCTGCGACGTGCAAATGGCCACCGTCAGCATGGCCGGACAAGGCGCGAAGGTGATTGCCGTGCCCGAACACATCGCCGCCAAATGCACCCGTGATGCCCTGCAATACCCCGACAAAGGCGGCGGTGAAGACATGTTCAACGCCATGACGCGCCTGGTCGACCGGCAAGACGCCAGTTACCGGCAGTGAGTTGTGCGGACAATAATCCGCGCATCGATCATACCCAATTTAGGTATGATCGATTAAAAAAAGCAAAAAGACTCGTTTATTTTAGATTTTAATTATTAATTTATACATTTTTATATTACTTTTACAATTAATTTAGTAGCAAACTATTGTGTTTTTACGTGACTTACTTCTAAAGTATATTTTGCAACTAATTTTAGTATTATATATTTATGCCCTTTGAGCGAAGCCGGGGCCAGCCACGATGAAAAAAATCTGCATTTACGGCGCGGGCGCCATTGGCGGCTGGAAAGGGGCTAAAAGATCTTGCGGACGTGTATGTTTATACAGTACATTATTCTCAACTATTCCGCACGCCGAATTTTGAGAGTTGAGTAAATCGAAAATGAAACGACCTACATGCATAGATTTATTCGCTGGGGCAGGCGGCCTCAGCTTAGGGTTAAAGCAGGCTGGCTGGCAGACCCAGATGGCAGTCGATTACGACAAAGGGGCTTGTGAAACCTATCGGCAGAACTTCCCAAATGTTGAGGTGTTTCAGGGCGACATTCGGAAAGTCGATTGGAGCCACCTTGCCGGTAAAATTGAACTGGTTGCCGGCGGCCCGCCGTGCCAGCCGTTTTCCGTTGCGGGCAATCAGAAAGCTGACCAAGATTCACGCGACATGTTGCCCGAGTTTGTCCGCGCTGTGGACGACATTCGTCCGAAACTGTTTTTGATGGAGAACGTGGCAGGCCTTGTGTCGCCCCGACACAGCCCCTATTTGGCTTCGCGCTTGCAACAACTTAGTTCACTTGGGTATGAGCTTGACTTCAAGGTTTTGGATGCGGCAAATTTCGGCGTCCCACAACATCGACGTCGCGTAATCATTCTGGGGAGCCGGATTGGCTCCATTGCATTTCCGTCCCCCACTCATGGAGCTGGCCGCAAAGCATTCATGAGCTCAGAGACCGCCATTCTTGATGCGCCGCGAGACGCCCCAAATCGGGCTATCGTCACCTATGCAAAAAACCCAATCATGCGCCCAAGTCCATGGGCCGGGATGCTTGTCAACGGGGGCGGAAGACCCATCAATCTCACTGAGCCTTCTCAAACGATTCCGGCCTCTGCAGGCGGCAACCGTACTCATATCGTTGACGAGCGCAAAGTGTTGCTTGACTACCATTCCTACTTGTTGGACGGCGGCAAGCCCAAGCGTGGCTTGGTGGCGGGCGTAAGGCGCCTAACGCTTCGAGAATCGGCCAGGCTGCAAACTTTCCCCGATTCGTTTTTCTTTGTAGGCGAATCCAGCTCCCAATACCGTCAAGTTGGAAACGCAGTGCCGCCACTGCTTGGCAAAGCAGTTGGCGAAGCTTTGATGGCGGCCATGTAGACAACCGATACCGAGTTCAGTTTCTTAAATAGAGACTCATAGTCCGTGGACTTGAAGTCCACATCGCCTCGAAGATACGGCGATGGTCAAATTGCGCGTCAATAAAGATCCAAAAATTTCATTTGGTGAGCGTCTGCGTTCTTTACGCAATGATGCTGGGCTATCCCAAGAGGCGTTAGGACACATAGCAAACGTCGACAGAACCTATGTGAGCAGTTGCGAACGGGGCAAGAGAAACGTTACGCTTGAAATAATAGTTCGGTTCGCAATTGCATTGGAGATTCCACCGGGCAGCCTACTGTCGGATATTCAATTGCCAGGCGGTCGACCATGACCAGCGGAACTTTAAAGCATGCGCTGCGTGCGTTGATGCTGCCAACGCGCGTACAGAAAGAGACTGATTGTGGTGAAGCATTAGGCAAATATTTGAGCGACCTAGGAGTGGCGCATGACGACTATTTGACTTGGATTCACGTCCGTCTTGACGACTGGGCAAATAGTCAAAAACCGCACCCTCAGTTGATGTCCTTGGTCAAAGCTGTACTTTGCGCAAATTGCACAAATGACCAAACTGAGACGGATGCCATAGCAATTAGGGTTGCGTCACAGTATTTCATTGTTCATAGCAAATTATTGTCGGATCATTTGATGCCTTTTGGAGATGCAACGGCGTTTCTAAGCTACGCGTTCGTGTTAGCAGACCTGGCGAAAACACATTCGTATTCATCTGCCCAAATCGCAGTCTTGGTGGCAAGCCAGCCGCTTTTTTCGAGCTTTGGGCGTCAAGCGATAGCCACTGTTTTATCAAAGTTACAGATCCTAAATGGAGTTTCACTCGATCAAATCAAGAACCTTTTTGAGCAGGACGCGGTCCGTGAGGGTGCAGCACTAGTCGACACGAATATTTCTGGCTCATCAGAATTAGTATCAGAAAGAGCCTCCGCATTGGGTTTTCATGGTGATATGTTTGACGCGCTTTGCAAGTTGTCACCTACCGTCAAAGCGAACGGGAGCGTTAGTTCACCATTTACCCCATACCTCCAAATCCTTCACTATCAGTGCAGCCTCACCGAATTTGTTGATCACGATGTAACTGATTTCTATGAGTTTGCTCCGAGGGGTCCCAAGGGCCAATGGCTGCAAAGGCAATATCCACATGCAATTGCAGGAGCGGGGAATCCGTTTTTGAACAATGCGAAGTCTGTTGAAGTACCTGACCGCGGATGGGTTAGATCGAAAAAACTGAAAGAACGGCCCGGCGCGTTGGCGCTTTTGGAAATTTTGACCGGACTACAGGGGATGACTTTTTTTGCTCGCAGGGAAGTTGCTTATTGGATTCGAATGTGGCTGCACAGAATTATTCGAGTGTCTGGTCAGTCGGCAGTGTCTCTACCCAAAACGGTTGCGCCAGAACAAATAGAGCGACTCCTAGGCAAGGTTTCAAGTGGGAACACCCACTCGTTTGGCGTTGTTGAACAGCGAGTCGTAGATGCAATTGCTTTTTGCAGGTTTCCTGCTCATCGATCAAGGGGGTTGGGTGATTCGGTCAACGCAACAAACCTTAGCAACAGCAAGTTTGGCGACTGCGAATTTCTGGATCCAACCAAATACACAATCACGGCCTTCGAAGCCCATGCTGGCCAACTATCCCGTATTTACATCGAAGAACATATTGCAAGCATGCGCAAGTCCCTTCCAAAACGAATTCCAGAACTTACGTCAATTACCGATTTGTCGTTCTGGCGCGTCGATGTGACTTTTGTTGCGCACACGATCATTGGAAATCTGGAGGGCGACTTCGATATCGCCGGTCTTAAAGTCAAAATTCAAGCGATTACTTTTAGAGAATGGCTCTCTAAAAAGACACTGCCAACTCAGCCGCAACTAGTTTCGGCAATCAATGAGCATGTGCTTAAGCCCTTGCGGGAGTACCGAACACCAAATGATGTCCGAAATACTTTTTTGGAGATCCTTTCATAGAAATGCACCCGCGATGCCCTGCAATACCCCGACAAAGGCGGCGGTGAAGACATGTTCAACGCCATGACGCGCCTGGTGGACCGGCAAGACGCCAGTTACCGGCAGTGAGTTGTGCGGACAATAATCCGCGCATCGACCATACCCAATTTAGGTATGATCGATTAGAAAAGGCAAAAATACTCGTTGATTTTAGATTTTGTATAGTAAATTGCTTATGTTTATACTATTATTGATACTAATTTAATAGCAATATATTAAGTTATTACGTGACTTCATTGCGATCTATTTTAGTCAAACAATTTTAACATAATATATTGATGAACCTTGAGCAAAACCGGGGCCAGCCACGATGACAAAAATCTGCATCTACGGCGCGGGCGCCATTGGCGGTTGGATGGCTGCCGGGCTGGCGGGCGCAGGCGCGCAGGTCAGCGTTGTCGCACGCGGGGCGACGCTGCAGGCCATCCAAACGCACGGCTTGCGCATCCGGCGCGGCGATGTGGTCACAGCGCACGCCATGGCGGCCAGCGCCTCACCCGCCGAGCTGGGTGTGCAAGACGTGGTGGTCATCGCCGTCAAGGCGCCTGCGCTCACAGATGTTGCCCGGCACATCGCGCCGCTGATCGGCCCTCAAACGATTGTGTTGCCCGCGATGAACGGCGTGCCGTGGTGGTTTTTGCAGGGCTTCGGCGGCGCGTATGCCGGCACACGGCTCACGGCGGTAGACCCCACGGGCGAGATTGAAGCGGCCATCGCGCCCGCGCATGTCATCGGCTGTGTGGTGCATTCCAGCTCGTCCATTGCCGAGCCGGGGCTGATTCACCACCATTTCGGCAACGGGCTCATCATCGGCGAGCCTGGAACCAACGCCAACGGCCAGGCCAGCGAACGGGTGCAGGCGCTGTGCGCGCTCTTGGTGCAGGCCGGGTTCAACGCCACGGTGTCGCCGCAAATCCAAAAAGACATTTGGTACAAGTTGTGGGGGAACATGTCGGTCAACCCGGTGAGCGCGTTCACGGGCGCCACCACCGACCTCATCATGGGCGACCCGCTGGTGCGCGGTTTTGTCTCCGCCGTGATGCTGGAGGCCAAAGAGATCGGCGCGCGCTTAGGCCTGCCCATCGAGCAGCAGCCCGCAGACCGCCACCAGATCACGATGAAACTCGGAGCGTTCAAAACCTCCATGCTGCAAGACGTGGAAGCCGGCCGCGCGGTGGAGCTGGATGCGCTGGTCACTGTGGTCAAAGACCTGGGGCAGCTCACCGGCGTGGCGACACCCATGACCGATGCGCTTTTGGGCCTGGCGCGGCTGCACGCGCGCGGGCGGGGTTTGTACCCGCTCGCTTCGCCGCAGGCTGCGCCGCTACCTTCGTCGCCACCTTCAACGCCACCTTCAACGATTTGACAAAGCTTCATTTTGACTCCAAAATAGCTCCAATATCCATTTTGGCGCTGAAATGTCCAACTTATCCATCAAAGATGTCCCCGAAAACTGGGCTGAGGCCCTGCGCCAACGCGCGGCCCGGCACCACCGCTCACTGCAAGGCGAGTTGATGGCAATCATTGAAACCGCTGTGCGTGAGCCTGCGCTTGCCGATGCGCCCCTTCAGCTCCTTCAATCCCTTCAACCCCTTCACGCGGCCGCGCAGTTGCCGCCGGGCACCGTGCGCGGCACCATCGTTGGGTATGACCGTTTTGGCCACCCCATCATCCGCCAAGGCTGGAAAACCATCGAGCAGGTGGCCGCCGAACTGCACGCCAAATACCCCGAGCCCATCACCGGCGTTGACCGTGGCGTGGACATCATCCGCGCTGAGCGCGACGCCCGCTGACAACGCAGGATGGTCGCCCCCGCCCCAGCGATTTACGTCGCCGAGCCACCCATTCACTACCTGGTGCAACCGCCCTTGGTGGTGGACTGCAGCACCTTGGCCGGCCTTCTGTTTCAAGAAGACTCGAAGGCCGAGGCGGCGCAGCGAATATTTGGCAAAACCCTGCATGCGCCGTATTTGCTGCAAACCGAAATTGCCAGCGTGGCGCTAAAGAAGCGCAGCCAAGGAGCAGGGAACATTGCCAGCGACGGCCTGGAGAAATTCCGCAACCTGCACCTCGATTTGCACCAGGTAGACCCTGTTGCCATCTACGAGCTGGCAGCCCAATACAGGCTAAGCGCTTACGACGCCGCCTACCTTTGGCTGGCCGCTGAACTCAAGTGCCCGCTGGCCACCTTCGACGAAAAGCTCGGCCGCGCCGCGCAAACGCATTTATCCACCCTATGACAGTTTCCAAACGCGCGCTAAGCGCTTCGGCCTTCAGCACCCTGCTGCTCGTCGCCTTCATGATGGGCGCCAACCACGTGGCGGCGCGGTTGGCCTTCAACAACGGCGTAGACGTGGCCACGGCAGTCGCGGTTCGCAGCGCCGTCACCACAATCGTCGTTGCGATGGTGGTGCTGTTCTACAAAGTGCCTGGCGCGCTCACTGCCAACCATAAAAAATTTCTGCCCATCATTGGCGGGCTGATCGGCCTGCAAAGCCTTTGCTTGTATTCATCCGTGGCGCGCCTGCCGGTGGCGTTGGCGCTGTTGGCCTTCAACACCTACCCGCTGTGGGCGGCGTTGTGGGATCGCGTTTTGTATGGGCACCGCACCGAACCCGCAGTGCTCAAAGCCATGCCCGTGCTGCTGGTCGGCCTGGCGTTGGCGCTCGATGTGTTTGGCGCGGCTTCCGGCCTGGGCGCCGCCGCGCAGTGGGGGCGCATTGGCGTGGGCGTGGCGTTTGGCATTGCCGCCGCCGCATCGTTTGGCCTGGCCATGATCCTCACCCAGCACGAAGCCGGCGACCTCGATGGGCGGGTGCGCACCGTGAGCACGCTGGGCATCTCCGGCCTGATCGCGCTGAGTGTCGTCGGCCTGCAGGGCGGCTTCCATTGGCCCACGGCCAACCCAGGCTGGCTTGGCCTGGCGCTGCTGACCTTTCTTTACGGCACGGCGTTCACCATCATGTTCACCGTGCTGCCCAAACTCGGTGTGGCCGGCAGCTCGCCCATCATGAACGTGGAGCCGGTGGTGGCGCTGGTGCTGGCGTGGTTGCTGCTGGGCCAGTCCATCGCCGCCATTCAGGTGGCGGGGGCGCTGATCGTGGTGGGCGCGGTGATGTGGTTGGGCCTAAGGAAACGCTGAAGCCAGCTCTCAGGTTCAGGCGCGCGGCTCACCCCGTTCGTTGACCAGGAGGGTCGGGCCGGGCTGCGTGGCCATCTGGACACGGTGTTCCTGGCCCTGAAAGCTGTACACCACGTCCCAATACGCCGGGGTCACCTGGGCGCCGGTGTTGACACAGCGTTGGACCTCTTGCGTTTGGCCGGTTTGCGCAGAGCCGCCGCGACCGACGTTGGAGCCAATCACGCCTCCCGCGATGACACCGCCCGCCGTGGCAATGTCTTTGCCGATGCCGCCGCCTACCTGGTGCCCCAGAATGCCGCCGATCACAGCGCCAATGAGCGCACCCCCCACGTTGGGGTTGGACTGCCCCTGCTGCGCCACTGGCTCGCGCTCCACCCAGCAGCGTTGCCCAGACTGGGCCACCACGGCGCGCACCGAAGTGATGTTGACCTCATACAGCCGCTCGTTGTTGCGCCGGCGGTTGTCGTACACCTGGGCCGGCAGCGGCCCGTAGCGGTTGTCGTCAATTCGCGCATCGCGCTGGATCGTGCGCAAAGACGATGCGCTGTTGTTCAACCCCATGGAGGCCAGCGAAGGGTAACGCCCAGGACGCAGCACCACGCAGTTGCCCCGGTACACGGCGTCTGAACACACCTCCCAGCGCTCGCCCAGCACCACAGCAGAGGAGGCCGAGTCATTGAAGCCCGAGCGCTGCAAATTGTCGATCGGCGCGTCAGCCGTCAAGCTGCGCCCTTCAAAATTTTCGCGCTCATAAATAATCACCTGGGGCGCAATGGGCAACGGCAACGGCAACGGTGCGGGTGCGGGCACCACAGGTGGCTCTTCCGCACGCGCGAAGCGGTTGGCAGCCCGGGCCGAGGAAAGCCGGTCACCCATGCCCATGGCGGCCAAGTTGGCATAACGCCCCGGGCGCAGCACGACGCAGCGGCCGTTGAAGCGCTGGTCTTCACACAGCTCCCAGACGTCGCCGATCACCATGACAGACGAAGCGCGGTCGTTGAAGCCCGAGCGCGCAAAGTCTTCCAGCGGTTCCACCACGGTGAGCGAGCGCCCTTCAAACCCAGGGCGTTCGTAAAAGATGACCTGCGAAGGTGTGGGCAGCGGCGCAAACCGGTTGTCCGGCACGCGCTGGCCGGCGTCGATGGCACGCACCGAGGTAACCCGCCCGCTGAGCCCCATCGCCGCCAACGAGCCATATTGCCCCGGGCGCAACACCACGCAGCGCCCGCCGTAACGCACATCTTCACAAGCCTCCCAGCGCTCGCCCAACACCAGCGCCGACGAGGCACGCTCGTTGAAACCAAAACGCTCGAAGTCTGTCACCGGCTGTTGCGTGGTGAACGAGCGGCCCTGGTAGTTGTCGTTTTCATAAAAGGTGACCTGCGCCGCCGCCTGCCCTGCCACAGCCAGGGCGGCAGCTGCAAGGGCGCTTTTCAACAATGTGTTCATGGATGACTCCTGTTCGTGGTAACAAGGCCATCATTCACCGTGAGGGCGCTGCTGTCCGTGTGATGGCGCACATTGATCCACATGGTCGTTAAGACCTGCAGAAATGGGTGCAAATGGGTGTCCTAATGGCACTTCTTGTTCTTTTAAATGGGTGTAATTGGGCGTAGTATTGGTTATATGTTGCACACCACCTCGCTCGAAATCACCCCGGAAGTCTTGGGCCTGATCGCCCGGATCGACGAGTTCAAAGGTGCCTGGCGCGCCTTGGGTACCCTTGCGCCAGACCGATTGCAGGCCCTGCGCCGCGTCGCCACCATTGAGAGCATTGGCTCGTCCACGCGCATTGAAGGCAGCAAACTGTCTGACCGCGAGGTGGAAAAGCTGCTCGCCAACCTGGAGATCAAATCTTTCGACACGCGCGACGAGCAAGAGGTGGCGGGTTATGCCGAGCTGATGGAACTGGTGTTCAGCGCGTGGCAGAGCATCCCCTTCAACGAGAACCACATCAAGCAGTTGCATCAAACTCTTTTGCGCCACAGCGAAAAAGACGCGCGGCACCGGGGCCAGTACAAAACCCACACCAACAGCGTCGCCGCCTTTGATGAAAACGGCAAACAAATCGGCATCGTGTTCCAGACGGCATCGCCCTTTGACACGCCGCGCTTGATGGCCGAGCTGCTGGACTGGGTCACCCAGGAGCGCGACAAGGCGCACCTGCACCCGCTGCTCATAATCGCGATTATTGCGGTGGTCTTTCTGGAAATCCACCCTTTCCAGGACGGCAATGGGCGGCTGAGCCGCGTGCTGACCACCCTGCTGCTGATGCAGGCGGGTTATGCCTATGTGCCATACAGCTCCCTGGAGAGCGTGATCGAAGCGAACAAAGAGGGCTATTACCTGGGCTTGCGCCAGACGCAGGGAACCATCCGCACGGATGCGCCAGACTGGCAGCCGTGGTTGGTGTTCTTCCTACGCAGCCTGTCTGAACAGGTGCGCAGGCTGGAGAAAAAGGTGGAACGCGAAAAGATCGTGCTGGCCGCCCTGCCGCAACTGCAACTGCACATCGTGGAGTTTGCGCGCGAGCACGGGCGCGTGACCATTGGCAACGCCATCGCGCTTACCGGCGCCAACCGCAACACCTTGAAGCAGCACCTGCGCAGCCTGGTGGCGCGCGGCCATCTCAAGCAGCAGGGCGGCGGGCGGGGGGTTTGGTATGAGTTGCGGTGAAAGCTGTGGACATTTTTCAGCCACTCGCTCTACAATAGCTATACACGTATAGCGAAAGGCCTAACTTGCTTGCCATCCGACTACCGGAACCCATTGAATTGCGCCTGACCGCCCTGGCTGAAACCACTGGGCGCACCAAAACCACTTTGGCCCGAGAAGCAATTCTGGAATTCATCGACGACCTCGAAGACTTTTACCTGGCCGAAGCACGCGCCCGCAAAAACCGCAAAACCATTCCGCTGGATGACGTGGAGCGCCAGCTTGGCTTGGGCCGTTGAGTTTGACCCGGATGCCGTCAAAGACCTGAGGAAACTGGACAAGCAGGTTCAGGTCCGCATTCTCGAATTTCTGCGCAAACGCCTAAGCACGCTAGCCAACCCGCGCGAACTCGGCGAGGCGCTGTCGGGCAGCAAACTGGGCAATTACTGGAAATACCGCGTCGGCGACTGGCGCATCATCTGTGATTTGCAAGACGCCCGCATCGTGGTGCGGGTGTTGCGTGTGGGGAATTGACGGGAGGTTTACCGATGAAGGAAAGCAATGGCGATTCGTAAAAAACCAAAACCCGAACTGGTTGACGATGAAAACCCCGAGTGGACGGCTGAGCAGATTGCCGCCGCGCGCCCGGCACGCAAAGTATTGCCTCAGATTTTTGAAACGAAGGCTGCACGGAAGATGCTCAAGCCGCTTGGCTCCAAGTCCAAGCTTATTGCTGCTGGCGATGGGGCGTCGGCTGGTTATGCCCAAATCCACAGTGGCATTGTTGAACTTCTGAGCAGCGCCCGTGTCGCCGCTTCCCGCAGCGTCAACGCCTTGATGACCGCCAGCTACTGGGAGATTGGACGCCGGATTGTGGAGGCCGAGCAAAAGGGCAAGCGCCGTGCCGGATATGGTGAACAGTTGATTGAGCGCTTGTCACTTGATTTGACGCAAGCGTTTGGCCGGGGGTTCTCTGCCCGAAATTTGGACCAGATGCGCCAGTTTTACGTGACTTGGGCAATTCCGCAGACAGTGTCTGCGGAATTGCCGAGATCGCCACAGTTGCCAAGCTTGTACCCAAAACCGCAGACACCGTCTGCGGAATCCAACAGAGCCCAGATTTCCAGCGCGGTGTCGGGCAATTTGAGGCTTGCGGAACTCGCACAAACTTTCCCCTTGCCTTGGTCCGCCTACGTGCGCCTGCTGTCTGTCAAAGACGCCCACGCCCGCCAGTTCTATGAAACCGAGGCGCTGCACGGCGGCTGGAGCGTGCGCCAGCTTGACCGGCAGATCGGAAGCCAGTTTTACGAGCGGACTGCCTTGTCCAAAAACAAAGCGGCGATGCTGACCAAAGGCGCAGTGGCCAAGCCAGAAGATGCCATCAGCCCCGATGAGGCCGTCAAAGACCCTTCTGTATTGGAGTTCCTGGATCTCAAAGACGAGTATTCTGAAAGCCAGCTTGAAGAAGCCCTGATACACCGCCTGGAAGACTTCCTGCTCGAACTCGGCAGCGACTTCACTTTTGTGGGGCGGCAACGGCGCCTTCGCATTGACCAGACCTGGTACCGGGTGGACCTGCTTTTGTTTCACCGCCGCTTGCGCTGCCTGGTCATCATCGACCTGAAGCTCAGCAGCCTGACCCACGCTGACGTTGGCCAGATGCACATGTATTGCAACTACGCCAAAGAACATTGGACGCTGGACGGTGAAAACCCGCCTGTGGGTTTGATTCTGTGCGCCGACAAAGGCCACGCTCTGGCGCGGTACGCGCTGGACGGGTTGCCCAACAAGATCATGGCCGCGAACTACAAAACAGTGCTGCCCGACGCTGAACTGCTGCAAAAAGAACTCACAAAAACAAGACTCCTGCTGGAGTCACGCGCCAGCCAGCCGCGCCCTAACCAGACACAAGGCTCCCCATGAAAATCCTGATCCTCGGCGCTGGCGCCATCGGCGGCTACTTTGGCGGCCGGCTGCATCAGGCCGGCGCAGACGTGACCTTCCTCGTGCGCCCCGCAAGGGCGCAGCACATCGCCACCCACGGCCTGATGCTGGAGAGCCCCAAAGACAAGGCCACGCTGCAAGTCAAAACGGTGCTGGCCGGGCAAGTCAAGCCCGAGTACGACGTGGTCATCCTCGCCTGCAAGGCCTACGACCTGGCCAGCAGCATCGCGGCCGTCACACCGGCCATGGGTGAGCGCACCTGTGTGCTGCCCCTGCTCAACGGCATCTCGCACATCGCCACGCTGGACGCCGCCTTTGGCCCACAGCGCGTGATGGGCGGCGCCTGCCAGATCGCCGCCACGCTCACGCCCGAGGGCGTGGTCAAGTCGCTGATGGCGTTCCAGAGCATCGTGTGGGGCGCGCGCCACCCGGCGCAGGCCGCGCTGGCAGAGGCGCTGGGCCAGAGCTTTGCCAACACCGGCGTGGGCTGGCGCGTGTCTGGCGAAATCATGCTCGACATGTGGGAAGGATGTGGCCCCCACGCTCCACCGCTTTGCGGGTCGCTGCCCCCCGAGGGGGCTAATTTCCCTTGGGGCGGCCCAGCGGGAAATTGTGGCCCCCACGCTCCACCGCTTCGCGGGTCGCGG
>JANOYE010000007.1:0-3269 GCA_031428695.1 Rhodoferax sp.
GCCTAGGCGAGCTGAAAGTCTATGAGGTCGTCCCAGCGCCGAAGCCGGCGCTTTGGGTCAACCGGATGCTTCGCCCAGTCCTTCTGGCAATCCGAGCTGAAGGCAGACCGATAATTTTTAGGCCAATGCGCTGGTCAGCTCAGTCTGCTGGTGCATGCAAGAAATCCAACCCTGACGGCCGCATCAGTTTTTCTACGAAGGCGTTCTTTTGGGGTGAAACTCACTTCGTCGCTGTGTACATCCACGAATTGAGCCACAGCCTACTTGAAGACGCGGAGCCAAGTGTTTATCACCAACATGACGCCTCATTTTTCACATTGAATTACGCCCTGCTTTTGCGGCTAGATGCTATTAATTATCTAGCAGCCGATGTAAATTCACCATGGGTCAATGATATGAGTCTCTATGATCTCCAAGACCCTCCAGAATGCTGGAATGATACGCCTTCGCCAATCTGGCAACCGCGCGCTTTTGCTTTTGCAGTTGCCCTGGCGCACGAGCTTTTTGCAACCGATTTGTCTGCTGAAAAACTCGCCGTGCTGATCTGCGAGCGCTACAAGGCGTGGTCGTTGGCGATGCAACTGGAGCCTCGAAACACTGTTCTCGCGCACACAAATGCAGCGGCAAAAACCAAACGGATTTCGGATGCCCGAGCAAAGCTCGTTGACGAGCTCCAGCTTTATAGGTGGCTCACGTGGCTGATGGGCGCGGCATTTTTGACTGTCGTTTATGTGCTGATTCGCCGAGGCGTGAATTGACGATGGCTTCAAATCCACCGCGATGGGGCAGTTTTCCCACTGTACGTTGTACATTGTACAATTGTATGCTGTACGCAAATACAGCCTTCGGGAGGCCATCCGGGCGTCTCCCGGCGTTGCCGGGGCGGGCTCTTATCGCTTCGCGACGGTGCCACCGCAAAACGCCCGTGTCACCGCCCATGCGGGTGCCGATCCCTGACGCAATGGCACCATGGTGCCATGGTGCCTCGCGGGGAAAGCTGGCGCGCCGTTCTGGCGCTGCGCTTGAACGTCACGTCAGCTATCCCCTGGCGCACTTCGTTAGCCCAACCCCTGGGAGATATCCGTACGCCATGGCGAACGGAAGGGCAAATACCAATTCAGAAGACAGCGCCTCTGGCGCATCAGTGGCCTGCGGCCAAGGGCGCGCTCGCCGCGCGGCGTCATTCCCAAGCGATTCATCCCGATCAATCTGTACCGGCGCTTTCTCAACCTCTTCGCCCTACAAAAACTGTATTCGCTTGGGGCAAGTTGCGCGGCATAAAGCCGTCGTGTCGGCCCCAGCGCAAGCGCTGTCGGCCCCACGACTATTTATACGCGCAACTGCACTGCGTGTCGGCCCCAGCGCAAGCGCTGTCGGCCCCACTACGTTTGCCCCAAGCGAATTCATTTTTCTCCAGGCGAAGAGGTTGAGAAAGCTAGGCAGATCAAACGACGACGGATGGATCGCTTGGGAATGACAAAAACCACAACAGGCTCTAGGTCTCCAAGCCAGGCAGATTTTGAAACCGGACACACGTCCAACACCGGCCGATGGTCAGAAAGAAAATGTGATGCGTTTAAAGATTTTACATATCTACCCGAACGGCCCGGCGCTGCGGTGGGCGGCTGGAGGGAGCAGTTCTGCTATCAAATCGATTGGTCATATGGCCTTGAACAGCCCTTTTGGTCCCTGAGCAACCGTTTGCGCAAACAACAGCTAAAACTTCCCATCAATCAAAAAAGGTAGCCTTTAAAATGACCATCAAAACTTCAACTGCAACAACCAAGATTTCCCACGACGACGCCTTTAATGAAATCGCCGACCAGGTCGATCCATTTTCGTGTTCGGCGAGTGCCTTTTCAGAGCTGGCCGAGAGTGCGCCATGCGACCACTCGCGTGGGTTTCTGGCTGGCGTGAAGGCGGTTCGCCAGCAAATCGACATCATCACTGGCCCCGCGTTTGCATGAGCAGTCTTTTACGTGGACTGTATGCAGGGGAAGTCCTGGCCGGTGGAATGAGGGAAGCCCGCCACAACTCTGACATCGCATCATGGCGGCGCGCTCTGGCCCGCGAGGAGGCAGACCATCGTCGGACTATTGCCGTCCTGGCCGCTGCTAAAGCAGCCATTGAAAAGCTAGATCCAAAACACCTGCTGAATATTCAGGCGGTAAGGACAGCCGTTGCCGACTTGGCATACACAGTTTCAACAGAACACGAGGCCCGCGCCGTTGGCGCTGATGCAGACCTGCAGGCCATCCTGACCAAATGCAATGAGCAGCTCGAAGCAGCCCACTTGGAAGCAGTGGCCATCATCAAATCGACGCCAGTCCGTGAGAAACGTGTAGGCTGGTGGTGGTCGCGCCGAAGTGTGTTTGTTTTTCATTCGCGTACGGCGCATGCCACCCAGCAAATTGGCCTCGCTGTGGGTCAACTAACCCTTCAAGCCGCCCGCAAGGCGGGGCTTGACGAGCCATTGGATATGGACACGCTGGTCGCCAACGCAGAGGCTGCACACGCGGCTGGTGCGAATTCACAGACTGCAAGCACCTTAAAAACGCCGAGCCGGTTCAGCCTGGCGGTATCAAAACAACAATTTTCAACTTGAACGAGACCCTAAAAGTGAACCATTCCCCTTTCAAATTTGCCAAATTTGCCCTGTGTGTTATCGCGACATCAGCCCTTGCTGCTTGCGGCGGTGGCGGTGGTTCGACACCGCCTACGACCGCGCCAACGGGTGTGGCTCCAGTTGTTCCAATTGCCCCAGCCGCCAACCTGGTTGGCACCGTTTCTGCGTCAACCTATTCTCCCGCGACACAAGCAGAGGAAATTTCAGCGTTCAATACCCTGAATGCCGAGCGGTTGCGGTGCGGATTTGGCCTTCTTGCACAGAGCACTGCATTGGACAACGCGGCGAAAGGCCACGCCGACTGGCAGCTTATCAATAACTTCCGTGGCCACTTTCAAACTGTCGGTACAGCAGGATTCACCGGCGTATCGGCCGGTGACCGCGCCTCTGCAGCAGGCTACTCTTGGACAGGCCTCGCTGATGAGAACACGTCGGTGATCGGCAGCAATGTGAAGGCTGGGTATGGTGCCAGTTCAGTGCTCACTCTGCTGCAGGCACCTTACCATGCAGCCGGCCTCTTAAACGGCTGGCGGGACGTTGGCTTTTCGGTTCGAAATGACGTTGAAGTTTCATCGACGTTCGGCCCACGCGTGCTGGCGCAGGTGAATCTGGGGCACACCTCAGTCGGCCCCCAAATCATTGG
>JANOYE010000008.1:0-2588 GCA_031428695.1 Rhodoferax sp.
CAGCGCGAGCGCCAAACCCAGCTCACCGCGCCGGTGGCGGGCGTCATCCAACAGCTCGCCATCCACAGCGTGGGCGGTGTCGTCACCAGCGCCCAACCGCTGATGATCGTCGTGCCCGAGTCAGCCACGGTGACCGCCGAGGTCACCATCGCCAACCAGGACATCGGCTTTGTCAACGCTGGGCAAATGGCCGAGGTGAAGCTGGAGACGTTTCCGTATACGAAATATGGCACGGTGAAGGCGCGGGTAGACATCGTCACGGCCGATGCTGTCACCGACGAGAAGAGAGGCAGCTACTACCCGGCCACGCTGACCTTGAGCCAGAAAGACATGTTGATCGACGGCAAACGCGTCAGGCTGTCTCCGGGCATGAATATCACCGCCGAGATCAAGACCGGGCAGCGAAGGGTGATCGAGTATTTGCTCAGCCCGGTGCAGCGGGCGGGCAGTGAGAGTTTGAGGGAGCGGTGAATGAAAACCAACTTTGAGGAGTCAAGTGTGAACACACATCATGTTTGTCAATCAGGTGAGCAAGCCCATTGCACGTGGACTGCCGCCCGCTGGGCCGCCAAAGGCGCGTTCAAAGACGGCGTGCAAAAGCCCGGCTTTGACCGTGCTGCGTCAAACTCCCCCAATTTGGGTACTAACTGCATGAAACTCACAAACGTTGAACAAGATGAAGCGTCAAGTCTCGTATTTGTTGCCAATGATGCTATTGTAAATATAGCAGTTAAATTCTCCGGCACGTGTCATTCACCTGCGTTTGCACGGAACACGCGAGCTGACAACCAGGATTGCAGGCATCGAAGACGACGAAATGGCTTGGTGAACCTCCGTCGGCGATCAGGCGTGGCATTGAGGAGTCTCGGATGCAAAGTTTGAAATTCATTGCGACGATGGGCCTTGCGGTCTTGTTGATGGGCTGCGGCCCCAAGAAGCTGGCTTGGACAGAAGAAGTCAAGCTGCAAAGTGGCGAAATACTCACCACCCGTCGCCACGCGCTGGCGCAACCCTTTGGGCAAATTGGTGGGCCTGGAGGGTGGGAGAACGAAGGGATGACAGTTGAGATCATCTCCCCGCGCAAACCCGACTACCCAGGCACGTGGAACGCCAAATTCGTACCGCTTGTGTTTGACCGTGACCCGGACACCCAAGAGTGGTTCATGGTGGCGACGTTTTACAGTTGCACCAGCTGGTACGACCTGGGTCGCCCCAAGCTGCCCTACACCGAGTTTCGCTTCAAGAACGGCCAGTGGGTACAGCAACCCTTGTCTGAGAAATTCATCGGTAGCCAGGGCAATATGTTGACAGATATTCGCTCCAGCGGCGAGCCTGACCATACGGTGGCCAGCAAGCAGGATGTGATGAATGCAGGCAGAAGCTCGCCAGAGTACCGCCAGGTCGTCGCTGCATGGCAAACAAACTGCTGAACTAATACTTCTTTTTGTTATTTTTAATTAGGAACCATCATGCCTTCAATTCCGGTTTACGCACAATTGGCTACACGCGTGTATGCGGCTCAACAGGTAAATCGGACTCCAACTCCTACCGGCTGGACCGAGCTGCAATGGCTCCCTGACACCTGGAATGGTTTCTCGGCTGGCGTTTACCAAAATGGCAACGACATCGTGATTGCCTACACCGGCACCAATGGGCAAAAGGCTGCTGACTTTGGCTGGGCCAACGTGCTCGCAGCGACGGGCGCGCCCAGCCCGCAGGTGATCGAGGCCATGCTTTTGTATTTTCAGGTCAAGCAAGCCAATCCAACCGCAAACATCACTTTCACCGGCCATTCCCTGGGCGGTGGTATTGCCACCATGATGGGTATTTTCTTCAACCGGCCTGCGACGGTGTTTGACGCGGCGCCGCTCGAGCTGGGTGCGCGCAACCTGGTGTCACTGGCGTACTACAAAGCGGTCACTTCGGCTGCCGGCTATTCAGACCCGGCATTTGATGCGTACTGGGCAGCAGCACCGACGGTCTTTTACCAACGAGAGTCGCAAATCAAGAACACCTTTCTTAAAGGCGAGTTCCTTGAATACGGGCGCACAGCGCTGACTGAGATTGGCACATCCACTGCGGTCAATGCTGGCTCGCCAACGAACGTCTCGGCGTTCGGCGAATTGCATTCGATGACCCTTCTGGCATCCATGCTGGCCTCGACCAGTTTTGCAAGCCAAGTGCAGGCTCGGCCCAAACTCATTTCCATGCTGTTTGACAAGTCGCTTTATGCCTCTAACGCTGAAAGCAGCTCAACGCCAGATTTTTTGACGAAGATATACAGCACCCAAGTCAAACCAACGGGTTCAGTGCCCATGATGGACAACTTTGCTACCGACCTGCAAAAACTCGGCATCGACCCTGCCGGTCTGAACCAGCCCGCCCAAGACGCCATCATCGCCCAAGGCATCGAGTGGTACTACTGGCAAAGTAGCAACTACGCGGGGCAGAACTTCTTCATCGACAACGGCCAGGCCGGCCTGCTGCAATACACCTCGGCCGTGGGCGCGGCCCTGCCCGGCGCGCTCAACAAAGCCACCACCTACACCCAGAAATGGCTCGGTGAGGTGTACGTGGCCCACGGTGGC
>JANOYE010000009.1:0-24081 GCA_031428695.1 Rhodoferax sp.
CATGTGCCCCTCGGATTTACTGCTGCTGGACGAACCCACCAACCACCTGGACCTGGACGCGCTGGTGTGGCTGGAGAACTGGCTCAAGCGATACGAAGGCACGATGATCGTCATCAGCCACGACCGCGAGTTTCTGGATGCCGTGACGAACGTCACACTCCACATCGACGCGGCGAAATTGGTGCGTTACGGCGGCAACTACAGCAAGTTTGAGGACATGCGCGCCGAACAGATGTCGCTCCAGCAAAACGCGTTTGCCAAGCAGCAAGACAAGATCGCCCATCTGCAAAAGTTCATCGCCCGCTTCAAAGCCAAGGCCAGCAAGGCCAAGCAGGCGCAAAGCCGTGTCAAGGCGCTGGACCGCATGGAGAAAATCGCGCCGCTCTTGGCCGAGGCTGATTTCAGTTTCGAGTTCAAAGAGCCCGCCAACCTGCCCAACCCGATGTTGGCGATGCAGGGTGTGAGTTTTGGCTACCCGCCGCCCGCAGACGCGGCCCCAGACACGCCGCCCACGGTGATTGTGCGCAACGTCAGCCGCTCGGTGCTGGCCGGCCAGCGCATCGGCATCTTGGGCGCCAACGGCCAGGGAAAATCAACCGTGGTGAAAACCATTGCACGCGAGCTGGCGCCGCTGGGTGGCGACGTCACTGAAGGCCGTGGCCTCAATATTGGTTATTTCGCACAGCAGGAGCTGGACGTGTTGCGGCCACTGGACAACCCCCTAGAGCACATGATCAAGCTGGTCAAAGACATGACTGCCGCCGGCAAAATAGCCGGGCAACAAACCCGCGAGCAAGATTTGCGCAGCTTTTTGGGCACCTTCAATTTCGGCGGCGACATGGTCAAGCAGGCCGTAGGCAGCATGAGTGGCGGCGAAAAAGCCCGCCTGGTGTTGTGCATGATCGTCTGGCAGCGCCCCAACCTGCTGTTGCTGGACGAACCGACCAACCACCTGGACTTGGCCACGCGCGAAGCGTTGTCTGTGGCACTGAACGAGTTTGAAGGCACCGTGATGCTGGTCAGCCATGACCGCGCCTTGTTGCGTGCCGTGTGCGACGAGTTCTGGATGGTCTCGCGCGGCGGCGTCGAGCCGTTTGATGGCGACCTGGACGACTACCAGAAGTATTTGCTGGACGAAGCCAAGCGCCAGCGCGAAGCCATCAAGGAAGCCAGCAGCCGCGCCGCCAAAGAAGAAGCACAAGCCGCTGCAGCCAAGCAGGCGGCCATCAAGGCCCAGGGTGCCGGCAAGGTCAACAAATCGAAGGCGCAGCGGGACTTGACGCAGGTCGAAGAACGCATGAAGACGTTGAACGCGGAAGGCGCGGCCCTGGAAGCGCACCTGGGCAAATCAGTTCACCCGGTTGAAATTGCCGACCTGGGCAAACGGCTCAATGAGGTGAACGCCGAATTGCAGTCGCTGGAAGAGCGGTGGCTGGAAATGTCGACGGCTTGAGGGCGACATAACGCCTTGGCGTGAAATCAGCGACCTTTGCAGGAATCGCAGTCTTGTTTTCGGGTTATACGGCGTAGGCGGTATGGATATGGAGCCTGCCGCCAACCTTGAAAAGCTCAATGTGCATTTTGTTGAGTGATTTCGTTGAGGCTGCGGCGCCACTGCCAGAGCGAACCGTGGGAACCAGGCTGCCTACGGACACCGCCGTTTGAAAAACAACGGGCACCGTGGTGCCGACGTCGGCCAAAGTATCCAAATACAGCAGCTTTGTCTGTCCCTTATCGGAATTGAGGGCGTTGCATACCGCCAGGTATTGATCGGACGAATGCACCATGCTTTTGGCATGCCCATCGTTGGCCTGGATTTCCCACCCTGGATGAAAAGCCGAGTCGTTTGCTTTGCCGCGGTCGGTGACATCAGCCCGGTTGAAACCATGCGCGGAGATGGCGTGCCCGCCAACGCCCGGCCCCGTCCCCTCGCTGGCGAGCATGATCCGTTTGACTTCCATGACCGTATAGTGCGTGCAGTAGTGTGACATTGCGACTCCCTTTGGGCAAAAAAACGTGCTGAAAAGACGGATGCGGAGTCCGAAGTCCGCAATGTATTCGGCCCAGTTTAAGAGACGCCCAGCCGAAAGGCAATGCTGCCAAATGCTACCTTTTGCGCTTTGAATGCAAAAAGCCTCGCAACCGCAGGGGTTACGAGGCTTCGCATGTTTGGTAGGACGTGGCAGGCTCGAACTGCCGACCAACGGATTAAAAGTCCGCTGCTCTACCAACTGAGCTAACGTCCCATCAGGGATCAAAACCGCCAGACGTCAATTGGAAATCCAATGGAAACCTCTTGGTTCAAACCCATCTTGCCGCTCTGTAAACCGTTGCAGGCACACCTAGCAGCAAAGCCTTAAATTATAACGTTAATTTCTGGCCTCCTTCAAGCCGCCGTTCGAAATTTTCTCAAGGATCCAGCCCGCTGCACATTGACCAAACGTGGCCGTCACACTCACCACGGAGCCGTACCCATGGCAATTGAGTGAACCATCGCCGTCCACGGCACAAGACGCATCGGGCGGGCGCACCGCTTCGCGGCTGAAAACGCAACTGATACCTATTTTTTTTCCCTCGCGGGGTGCTCCATGCGACTTGCGCAAACGGTAGCGCAGTTGTGCGAGCAATGGGTCGTGCGTGGTTGCGCTCAGGTCGTCAATATCAACCAAGTGCGCCAGGCGTTTTCCGCCGGCCGCGCCGATGGTCACAAAGAGCGTCTTGGTATCCAGGGCCCAGGCCGCCATCGCCGTCTTGGCGCTGACCTGATCACAGGCGTCGATGACCGCGTCAACATCCGCAGGCAGTCCATCGGGCGACAAAATTTGCGGCCAATTTTCTGGCGCCACAAAATCATCAATCGTGCAGACGATGCAGTCTGGGTTGATCTGGGCAATGCGCTCCTTCATGGCCAACACCTTGGCCTGCCCCAAAGTGTTGGTCAGCGCATGGATTTGCCGGTTCACGTTGGATTCAGACACGTGGTCCATGTCAACCAGCGTCAAGCGCCCAACGCCACTGCGGGCCAAGGCCTCGGCCGCCCAGGAACCCACGCCACCGATGCCGACAATGGCGATATGTGCGTTTCGAATGCGGGCTGCACCTTCGACGCCATACAGGCGGCTGAGACCGCCGAAACGCCGCGATTCTTCTACAGCATTTGCGGTGTCCGCCGTGTCCGCACTGTTTGAGTTTGTGTAAACCAATTCAGACAATCTGGTTCAGCCAAGCCGGTCAAGGCGCCACATTTGGTACTTGAGTGCCGCGACCGCTCCCGCAATAATTGCGCTGACAGCGACCAAACTTGTAGCGCTGAGGGTGGAAATGCCAGACAAGCCCTGCCCCACGGTGCAACCCATCGCTGTCACACCGCCCACACCCATCAGCGTGGCGCCGACCAGATGGTTCGCCACGTCTTGCGTGCCTCCGAAACCTTCCCAGCGGAAAGCGCCCGTGGCCACGGCAACCACTGCCGACCCCACGATGACGCCCGCAACCGACACAACGCCCAATGTCAGGAGCTTGCTTTTGTCGCTGAAGAACATCAGCCAATCGAGTGAATAGGCGATGGGCGCGACAAAACTAAGCGCTTCGGCGCGGCCCGAGTTGGTTGCCAAAAAGGTTTCCTGAAGCGTCTCCGGATGTTCCGCAAGATGGCCAAAATAGCCGCTGAGCCACCACGCCAGAACAATGATGGCGCCGATTCCCAAGCCGCCCAAAAGGTTCTCGGCCGATCGGGATTCTTTGCCCATCAAAGCCCAAACTACAAGTGCACCGCCCACAGCCAACCCGAGCCAAAGGCCACTCACGGTGAGTTTTGAGCCCGTCAAAGCGGCCATTATTTGAGGAAAGGATGCGCCGGTCGCGACGTCAACGAACACCCGGTCAACCGTGGCAACGCGCAGCACCGCCGTGATTCCCTTCAGAGTCGCGAAGGCGGCGAGCCCCAGAACAACCAACACTACAAGCGATTTCAAGTTCCCCGCGCCAACCCGAACCAATGTCTTGCTGCCGCAGCCAGAAGCCAGCACCATGCCAAAGCCAAACATCAGACCACCCGTAAGCGCGGATAACCACAACCATCGATTCGAGGCATAAAGCGTTTTGGCCGGATCGACCAGACCCAAAAAAACCAACACGCCGAAGCCGATCATGCCAACACCCGCGGCCATGCCCCATTGGCGCATGCGGGTCCAGTCGCCCATGTTCACAACGTCGCTGACGGCGCCCATGGTGCAAAAGTGGGTGCGCTGCGCAATGGCCCCAAAGAAGGCGGACAGCGCGAATCCGGCCAGCAGCAGCTGGGCAGTTAACGAAGGAAGTTCGGAGGCTTGCATGGCCCGATTTTAGGGGCCATGGCACGGCAACTTGTCTAACGCAGGCGGGTCAGCCGATCTTTGGCGGCTACCGCTGCTTCTGACTGCGGGTAGGCCTTGCCCAGATCCTCCAAGGTTTTGCGGGCCCCTCGGGTGTCTTTGAGCTCGATTTGGCAATTGGCGATGGACAACACAGCTTCCGGCGCCCGCACGTGATCAGGCGCCTGGGCCAACAAGGAGCGAAAGTTAACCACCGCTTCTTTGTAATCCTTGGTGGCATATTGCGCATTGCCAAGCCAGAACAGGCTCGATGGCGCATAGCCGCTTTGCGGGTAACGTTTCAGAAAATCAACAAACGCTGGCTGGGCCTGGGCAAAATCTCCCTTGCGGAAAGTGGTCAGAGCCGATTCAAAGTCGCGCTTCTCTGTTGGGTCAGCCATGAATTCCTTGCCATCTACTGTGACTTTCATGGGCTCGAATTTTTTGACCCGGTCTTCCAGGGCCATGGCCGCGTCTTTTTGTTGGCGCTGCACGTCGGCCAGTTGTTTCTGAAGCACTTGGTTGTCCCGGATCGCTTGCTCGTTTTGACCACGCAGGTTGGCCATTTCGGTGCGCAAGCCGTCAATTTGACCTTGCAACTCCAACAAGCTGCGCCGCATCTGCGCATTTTCTTCGGCGGACCGCTCGGACAACCGCTCGGTTGAACGCCGAATTTGGTCAGACAGCTTTTGGTCTGACTCCAGGCGCTGTGCCTCCAGTTTCTGGCGTAGATCAAGAATGGCCCGGCGCGCTTCTTCGTCGTCAAACAAACCGGCCGTGGCCGAGCCACAAACCAGCACAAGGGCCACCACCGAAAGCCATTTGGAAAGGTTTGAAAATCGCATGGACGCCGTCTTCACGTTGTGGTCACTTTATGGTGCCGAAGATTGATCGAACACGGGCGATGGCTGTGCAACATTCAACGGTAGGCAAATTCAGCCCGCCGGTTTTTTGCCAGAGCGGCCTCGGTAGCGCCTTCGGCGGCGGGTTTCTCTTTGCCAAAACTAACGGCTTCCATTTGCGCATCATTGACACCCAGCAATCCCAACGCCCGGCGCACCGCTTCAGCGCGTTTTTGCCCCAACGACAGGTTGTACTCCCGCCCACCCCGTTCGTCGGTATGGCCTTCGATGGCCATTTTGCGGGTCTTGTCAGCCAATATGAACCTCGCCTGGGCTTCAATCACGGGCTGAAACTCAGGTTTGATGGAAAAGCTGTCGTAGTCAAAATAAATCACCTTCGGGCCCGCGGGCGCGGCGGCACCGGCGCCAGCCTTGCTCAAGTCAACTGGGGCCACTGAGCTTTGCCCAACACCGCCCGCGCCTGCGCCCGCGCTACCCTGCGACCCGGTGCCGCCCGCCAAGCCGGTCTGGCCGATGCTTGTGCCCGCCTTATCTTCCACCGGAACCTCGTCCAGTTTCACAGACGAGCCGCAGCCCACAAGCAGGGCGCAAAGTCCAGCCGCGATCAAAAATTTCTTCATCGGTTCACTCCGGGAAAGTGGTTAATTATTGGTGGCAATTTCAAACATGTCATGGCTTCTGGAACGGGCCCCAGTGCGGTTCGCGGATATCGCCGCTTTGGCCGGTCAGGCGAGCCTTGATTTTCCCATCAAGTGTGGTGGTCATCAAGGCTTCACGCCCTTGCACGGTCGTCGCATAAACGATCAATCGGCTATTTGGCGAAAAACTCGGGCTTTCGTCAGACGCGGTATCGGTGATTTGATTGACATTGCCACTGGCAAGTTCCATCACCTGCAACTTGAACGCACCGTTCACCCTTGAAATATAAGCAAGCCAGCGCCCGTCTGGGCTGAGCGCGGGCGAGATGTTGTAACTGCCGGTAAAGGTGACGCGCTCCGCGTTGGAGCCGCTGGCACCCATACGGAAAACCTGCGGGCCGCCGCTTCGGTCGCTGACAAAATACAGGCTCTTTCCATCCGAGGAATAGGCGGGCTCGGTGTCAATGCTGCCCGATTGCGCCAAACGCTTGGGCTCGCCGCCGTTGGCATCGATCACGAACAGCTGCGAGCCGCCTTCACGGCTGAGTGTCACGGCCAGATTGCGCCCGTCTGGCGACCAGCCCGGCGCACTGTTGGAGCCCTTGAAATTGGCGACCAGCCGGCGCTTGCCGCTGAGCACGTCGTGCACATACACCACCGGCTTGCGCGACTCAAACGATACGTAAGCCAGCTGCGAGCCGTTGGGCGACCAGGCCGGTGAGATGATCGGCTCCGGGCTGCCAAGGGCAACCTGGGCATTCTCGCCGTCGGAATCTGCCACCCACAGGGTGTGCCTTGCGGCGGCTTTGGTCACGTAAGCAATGCGGGTTGAAAATATGCCGCGCTCGCCGGTCAACTTTTCATAAATGAAATCGGCAACACGGTGGGCCGTCAAGCGCAGGTCGGCCTGGGTTACCGCATAGCTGAGACCGCCATGATCAACCCCGCGCACCACGTCCCACAACCTGAAACGCACGTCAAAACGCCCGTCAGCCAGGCGTGTCACGCTGCCCGTGACCAGTGAGTCGGCCGACTTTTGCCGCCAGGTTGACATCTCCGGGCGGGTGGTTTCGTCCATGGCGGCGCCAGATGTGTCAACGCCCCGGAATTGCCCGCTGCGCTCCAGATCGGCCAGCACGATGGCGCCAATTTTTTGCGGAGAGGCCTCGTCGCCCTTGAATGCGGCGACCGCAATGGGCAGTTGGGTCAAACCGACGCCTGACACCTCCACACGAAACTGGGCTTTGGTGCTCAAGGAAAAGCTCAGGGGCAAAAGAGCCAACAGGACAAATCGGGCGATGTATGCGAAGTGGGCCAGGGAAGTTCGACTCATGATCATTGCCGCATTATCCAGCCCGCGTCAGCACCGCATCGTCATCAGGCCGCAAACGAGCGTAACCAAGCGTAGGCTTGACGATCTGGGTGGTCGCACGTTGCCGCACGGTCTGGGCATTGGCAGACTCCTGGTGGCGGCTGGCCTCCTTGTGCCAGAGGTGAAAAACCTCGGTGGCGCAAAAACCATTCTTCCGGGAAACCCCGAGGTTGTGCAATCGCAACACGAAGTCGGCATCTTCATGGCCCCAGCCAACGAAAGACTCATCAAATCCGCCGACTTTCTCAAAATCTGACTTCCACACCGCCAGGTTGCAGCTTCGGATGCCTTTCCAATTGAATTTGGATTGGTTCCGCAAGCCGAAATCAGGCAGGCGCAACAGGCCTGTCAATTTGCTGGAATCGCCTTTCAAGCGCTTGGCCGTCCAATACCCGGCGCCATGCCCATCGACCGTCTCCAAACCTGCAAGCACGCGCTGGGTCAAACCGGGTGACAACAAGACGCGGCTGCCATTGACGAAGAAGCCGGGCTGCGCCAGCGCGCGATGCCGAGCAATGAAGTCGTTTTCTGGCACGCAGTCGCCATCCAGGAAAACGATGTAATTGCCGCGTGCTGCGGCAACACCCCGGTTGCGCACCTTGGATGCTGTGAACCCAAGATCCGGGTGCCAGACATGCACCAGCTTCAGCGCCCGTGCGTCAGCAGAACTCAAGATCGCCTCGCGGTGCGCTTGGGTGGAGCCGTCGTCTGCCACAATGACCTCAAAATTGCGGTCTGACTGGCGCGTTAACGCCGACAAAACCGCCAGCAAAGCGTCGCTGCGGTTGTAGGTGGTGATGACGACTGAAATGAGTTCTGGGACTTCCATATTGAACTAGACTACGCAGCGCCTTGCGGGCTTACTTCTTTGGGGCTTGCGGCATGCAGGAAGTGTGCAAGAAGCGTGCAAGATTCACCAAATACTACCATCCCCAAAACCAGCGCCATGGGCAAAATCTCGGTCTACGTCATTGCTTTCAATGAGGCCGAAAAAGTTGCTGCCACGATTGCCAGTGTGCAGTGGGCCGACGAGATTGTTTTGGTTGACTCCCACAGCACCGACCCAACCGCGCAAATCGCCCAAGGCCTCGGAGCGCGTGTGGTGCAGGTCGATTTCAAAGGCTTTGGCGACTTACGCAACCAGGCCATCCAGGCCTGTTCCCATGAGTGGATCTTCAGCCTCGACGCCGATGAGCGCTGCACGCCCGAAGCCCAAGCCGAGATTCAGGCCGTCGTGCGCGCAGATCTGTCCGCTGGCACGCCACTCGACGCCCCCCACGATGCCTACTGGATGCCCCGGCGCAATTTTTTCATGGGCCGCTGGATCAAACACTCCGGCTGGTACCCCAATTACCGCCAACCCCAGCTCTTTCGCAAGGGCGCCATGCACTACGACCAAAAAGAAGTGCATGAAAATTACGTCTTGACCTCGCAAAAGCCGATTGGCACCTTGACTCAGCCGATTTGGCAGTTTCCATTCAAGAACATGAGCGAGGTGATGCACAAGGCCAATCGTTATTCCACGTTGGGCGCCGACCGTTTGGCCGCGCGCAAGTTGAGCATGGGCGGGGCGTTGGTTCACGGCTTGTGGGCCTTCGTGAAACATTACGTTTTCAAGCGCGGTTTTCTTGACGGCTGGCCTGGCTTTGTCATTGCATTGGGGAATTTCGAGGGCACCTTTTACCGCTACGTCAAGGCGATTGAAAAGCAGCAGGCCGCAGCGTGGCAGCCACCCGCCGCGCTTGATTCGCTTGACATGGCGCGGCGTGAAAATTGACTGTGCTTGCCGAAGCCAACGCCCCTATGGCCACCCAGATGCGCTGGAATTGGCGCTTAGTGCTGGCCTGTTTTTTGGCAGCGTCCGCAAGTTTGCCGATTGCGATGATGAGCATCGGCAAGCTGCTGCTGTTTTTGGCCGCGTTGGGTTGGCTTGGCGCGTCGTTGGCGCGCGGCCCTGCTGATCACGCTTTGGCGGCTCTGCGCAGCACGCGGGTCGTGCTCCTGACGTTGCTTGTTTTTGCTGCCAGCCTGTTGTGGACGGACGCTGACATCGCCACTGCGTCAATGGCCTTGGTCAAACATGGCAAGCTGTTGGTCATCGTGTTGATGGTCTGCCTGATCCGCACGCCAGCCGAGGGCCAAATTGCCTTGATGGCATTTGCTGTCGGCCAATTTTCACTGTTGGCGCTGTCGTGGCTGGTGGCAGCAGGCATCGAGCTGCCCTTTTTGCCGCCGAATTTGGGGCGTGGCGTGGTTTTTTCCAGCTACCTGGACCAAGGTGTCATTGTTGCCACCAGCGCCGCGATTTTCTGGCACCTGCAGCCGCTTTGCAGGACCAAGCCGCTGTGGCCGCGTTGGCTCGCTGCGGTATTTGTGTTCGCTGCGCTGGCCAGCGTGCTGCTGGTGCTGATTGGGCGCACTGCCTACGTGATTGTTCTGGCTTTGTTTGGCTTGGCAGCCGTATGGGCCTTGCCAGCGCGGTTGCACCTGGCGGCGATGCTCGGCGTGCCATTGTTGGCGGCAGCGGTGTTGTTCTTGGCATCGTCGCACCTGCCAAGCCGGGTCACCATGCTGATCACCGAGTCAAAAGACTTTTCAGAAAAGGCCGACGTCAGCACGTCCGCCGGCTGGCGCCTCAACGCCTGGCAGCGGTCGGCAGAGGCGATCGCCGAATCGCCGTTTGTCGGCCACGGCGTGGGTGCCTGGACCACCACTGTCAAGCGCCTGCAAGGTGAAAATGGAATCGAAGTATTTGGATCTGGATCGTTGAGCAACCCGCACCAGGAATACCTGCTATGGGGCGTGGAGCTGGGCGTGGGTGGCACCCTTCTGCTGGTGTTATTGTTGCTGGTGCTGGCCCGTGATTTCGCCGATTTCGAGGCCCCTGTGAAGCGGGCGGGCATCTCGGTTGTCATGGCGATGGCCATTGCCTGCCTCTTCAACTCCAGCATTTATGACGGCCTGATCGGCGACTACTTTTGCATTGTGTTGGGCCTCTTGTCAGCGCTGGGCCTGCGCACCCAAGATTCACTTTCGGCCACCCGCCCCTTGATTGCGCCCCATGGTTGACCTGACAAGCCCCATCCAACCCGCTCAGACGTTGATGCAACGCATCGCCCGGTTGCGCCCTTATTTCGGCGGCGCCGGCCGAATCTGGGCGATGGTGGCCACTGGCGCCGTCGTGGGCGCAGCCACCGAGCCGATGATCCCGGCGCTGCTCAAACCCTTGCTCGACCAAGGTTTCCAGCAGGGGAAACTGGCGATCTGGACTATCCCCGTGGCGCTGTTGGCGCTGTTTGGCGTGCGCAGCCTGGCTGGGTACATCGCGCAAGTCGGGTTGACGAAAATTACCAACCACGCACTGTTGGGGTTGCGCCAGGCGATGTTTGAGAAGATCCTGCGCTCGCACCTGCGTCTTTTTGGCGAACAAAGCTCCAGCGCCTTGTCCAACACCCTGGTGTACGAGGTGCAAACCGGCGCGGTGATGCTGGTGGCCTCAGCCCTTAGCCTCACGCGCAACAGCTTGACCTTGCTGGCCCTCACCGCCTACCTTCTGTTCCTCAACTGGAAACTCACCTTGATCGTGGCCGCCATATTTCCAGCGGTGGCCTGGGTGATGCGCGTTTTGACTAAACGCCTGCACCGTTTAACCCGCGCCAGCCAGGACGCCACCGACCAGTTGGCCTATGTCGTTGAAGAAAACGTGCTGGCGCACCGCGACATTCGGCTGCAAGGCGCACAGGCGTCTCAGGCCAACCGTTTTGGCGAGCTTAGCAAGGCCTTGAGCCGCATCGCCATGAAATCCACCGTGGCCGGCGCCGCCACAACACCCATGACACAAATGTTGGCTGCCGTGGCTCTGTCGGCGGTGATATCCGTGGCGCTGGTTCAAAGCCAAAACGCCAGCAGCAGCACGTCGGTCGGCGGCTTTGTCGCGTTTGTCACCGCGATGTTGATGATCGTCGCGCCGATTCGCCAACTCTCCGAAGTGTCCAGCCCTATCACGCGCGGCCTGGCGGCGCTGGAACGTGCGTTGGACTTGATCGACACCACGCCAGATGAATCCGAGGGCAGTTTTACGCTGGAACGTGCCCGTGGCGACATCACCTTTGCCGACGTCACGGTGGCCTACACCGCCACTGCCGCGCCTGCCGTCAACAATTTCAGCTTGACGGTGCAAGCGGGCGAAACCCTGGCGCTGGTCGGCGCCTCGGGTTCGGGCAAGACGACCCTGGTCAATCTGCTGCCGCGGTTTGTCGATGCCACCTCGGGCAGCATTTTGGTCGATGGCCACAACATCCGCGAGTGGACGTTGAAGTCGCTGCGCCAGCAGTTCGCCGTGGTCAGCCAACACGTGCTGATGATCAACGACAGCGTGGCCAACAATGTCGCGCTGGGCATGCCGGTTGACCGCGCCCGCGTGTCGGCCTGCCTGCAATCGGCCAACCTCACAGAGTTTGTCACTGCCCTGCCGCAGGGCATTGACACCGTGGTCGGCCACAACGCCATGCAGCTTTCGGGCGGCCAGCGCCAGCGCCTGGCAATTGCACGGGCGATGTACAAAAACGCGCCCATTCTCATTCTTGATGAAGCCACCTCGGCCTTGGACGCCGACTCTGAACGCCTGGTGCAACAAGCCCTGGCCACGCTGATGCAGGGCCGCACCACCCTGGTGATTGCCCACCGCCTGGCCACCGTGCGCCACGCTGACCGCATCATCGTCATGGAAGCCGGCCAAATTGCCGAGATAGGCACGCACGACGCGCTGCTTGCCAATGACGGCACCTACGCCCACTTGCACCGCCTGGGGCTGCAACCGCATGCCTCACCCGATCCAAGCGATCTACCCTGACTTTCCGAGCTTTCTTGAAATGAACCTGATCACCACCTGCCCTGTTGGCTGCGCCGCGCCGCTGGTTGCCACCGCCACCGTGATGCCGGAAGGCCCGTTGCTGCGTTGCCCGCAATGCAGCCAGTGGGTGAGCCAATGCAGCGAAGCCCGTTATTGGGAATCGATGGAGGAATTCAACAACCCGCGTGGCACCTTGCCCAATGCCGATTCAGCGGCACGCAGCCTGCGTCGCAGCAAAAAGTACCTCGACAACATAAGTGCACTCTTGGGCCAAGCACCGCAGACTACACGCCTGCTGGATGTCGGCTGTTCCAGCGGCGCATTTTTAGGCGCAGCGGTGAAACTGGGATATGCCGCAGAAGGTGTGGAGCCGGCCGCCAAGGCAGCCGCCACGGCACAAGCGGCTGGGCTGAAAGTGCACCAAGGTTTGCTGCACGAAGCTGCCTTTGCCGACGCCAGTTTTGACGCCGTCACCCTGCTTGAAGTGATCGAACACCTCAAGGAGCCGCTGCCGCTGCTGAATGAGATTCAACGCATCCTCAAGCCCGGCGGCATCTTGTTGGTCGGCACCGCCAATGCCGACAGTTGGCAGGCCCAAGCATTTGGCGCGCATTGGGACTATTTGAGCATTGCCAAACACGGCGGCCACATCAGTTTTTTCAACCCGAAATCGCTTGAAAAACTGGCCGCGCAGGCGGGCCTGTCGAAGGTTCGGTTGAAAACCCGCAGCGTGCGCTTCAGTGACCGCGGCAACAGCTCGGAGCCGATTTATACGCTTCTAAAAATCGCCGCAGAACTGGTGAACCCACTGGCCGCGTTGTTGCACAAAGGCGCCGACATGGCGATGTATTTGCGGCGAACTAAATAATACGTTAATATTACTTTTTATACTATAAATTGTATATTTTATATTCAAATTTAATATAAGTTTAATAGCAAACTATTATGTTTTCACGTGACTTAATATCGATTTCAAGTACATAACCTCTTGTTCAATTGACAAATTTGACCATTTGTACTGACAGGCGAACTTTGTCGCCGCCGTTCCCAGACGCGACTGCAAGTTGCTATCGGTCAAAACGCTGCCCAGTTCACGGGCCAGTGCCGAAGCGTCCGTAGGGTCTGGCAGGATCAGCGCGTTGACGTCATGCGTAAGCAGTTCGGCGATGCCGCAATGGCGGCCCGCGCTGACCACCACCGGCAGCCCGTTTGCCATCGCTTCGAGCACCACCATGCCGAAGGTGTCTTCGAGCGTCGGGTGCGCCAAAACGTCGGCGGCGAGATAGGCTTGGCTCACATCTTCCAGTTGCCCGAGAAAATGCACCTTGGAATCCAACCCCAGGCGCTTGATTTGTGACCTGAATTCTTGCGCATGGGCCGCATTGCCAACCACGGCAAGGTTCAGCGGGCCCAGCTTCCACGCAGCAGACTTTGCTGAATCATGCGAGGTGTGGGGCATTGCCACCTGCTCTCCTTTGACGACCTGCCCACAAGCGATTAGCAGGGCATCCAGGCCTTTCTTCCGAAAATCATTGGCAACAAACAACACCAGCGCACCATCAGTCGGCAAACCCAGCGCTACGCGTGCAGCCAATTTTTCCGAAGCCGTTGCGGCCCCTGGCGCTGACGCAACCCCCGGTGTAATGACTTTGAGCATCGGCAGCGTATGTGGATGGGTTGCCGCCATCACATCGCGCAGCGTGTTGGAGGTGGCCACGATGCTGCGCCCCGGCTGCGGGGCATAACGGCGGTTCTCCAGCCACAAGTACGCCAGCAGGCGTGGGCTGGTTGCCACCTTGAGCCAACGCAACGCGCGCCGCCAGCCGTCACGCCCGACGAATAGGTTGTAACGAATCGGCAGCACATGCACCGTTTGCACCTGGCCGTGCCAGGTGTTTTCATGCGAATGCACCACGTCAAAACCCTGCCGCGTGGCGCGCCAAGTGGCATACGCAAACCAAAGCTGGTTGATCCACCTGGGCCGCCTCATCGGCGCTGAAACTCGGTGGTAGGTCACGCCGGGGTGGCTGTGGTGGATGGTTTGCGCAAACACGTGAATGTCATGCCGCGCGGCCAAATGCTCCACCAAGGCGATGGAATACCGCTCCGCGCCACCGCCCGTTGGGTCGAAGTTGCGGTTCAGCACTGCGACACGCAGGCGGCGCTGCGGCATGGCATCGCTCACCCGCGCCGCCGATCTTCATAACCCGTCGCCAATTTCAGCCACAACGCCGGGCGCGTCGTCGAGCGCACCACCGGCACGCGCGGCAACTGCAACAGGTCATCGGCCTGGCGGACACGGCCACGCTGCGTTGTGGTGGCGCTCTCGTACCCCGCCTCTCGAACCATCGCCACATGTTCGGCAGAATAGTTGCCAAACGGGTAACAGAAGTGTCGCACCGCCTTGCCCGTCAGGTGTTCAAGTTCAGATTTGGCGTAGGCGATTTCTTCGCGTGCGACATCAGCGGCAAGGCCCGGCAGGCTCAGATGGTTGCGGGAATGCGCGCCAACTTCCTGGCCGCCAGCCACCCATTGCCGCATTTGCGCGGCGTCCATCAACGGCGTCTGGGCAATGCCGATGCCGGCGTCCCAATCATTGGTTTTGCCTAGCCGGTGGCTGACGAAATAACAGGTGGCCGAAAAACCAAAGCGCTGCAACACCGGCAAGGCATGCGTGAGGTTGTTGAGGTAGCCGTCGTCAAACGTGATTCCCACGACTTTGCCGGTTTTCTCACCGCGCAGGTAGGGCATCAGCGCCGACATGCACAGGCCTTGGCACCCGAGCATGACCAGCAGCGCCATTTGCTGCGCAAACGCCTTGGGGCTCACGTACAAGCTGCGAAACGGTGCGCCAGGAGCGGGTGCCGCGTCGATCTGGTGGTAGTTTAGGATGGGAATCACATTAGAACGATGTCGTATTGCTCCTGCCCCATCGCCGCTTCGCTTTGCAACGAGACCGGTTTGCCGATGAACTCCGACAGGCCAGCCAGATGCTGGCTTTCTTCGTCCAGAAACAGCTCGATGACTTTCGGGGATGCGACTACGCGGAATTCGCGCGGGTTGAACTGCCGCGCCTCGCGCAAGATCTCGCGAAAAATGTCGTACGCGACGCTGCGGGGCGTCTTCACGATGCCTTTGCCTGCGCAGACCGCGCAGGGCTCGCACAACATGTGCGCCAATGACTCGCGGGTGCGTTTGCGCGTCATCTCCACCAGACCAAGCTGCGAGAAGCCGCCTGCCGACGTTTTGACGCGATCCCGTTGCAACTGCTTGCGGAACTCCGCCAGCACAGCGTCGCGGTGGTCTTCACGCGCCATGTCGATGAAGTCGGCAATGATGATGCCGCCCAGGTTGCGCAGGCGCAGTTGCCGCGCGATGGCCTGCGCCGCTTCCAGGTTGGTTTTGAAGATCGTATCGTCAAAATTGCGCGCGCCGACAAAGCCGCCGGTGTTCACATCCACCGTTGTCAACGCTTCGGTTTGGTCCACGATCAAATAACCGCCAGACTTCAACTCCACCCGGCGGCCCAGCGCCTTCTGTATTTCTTCGTCAATGGAAAACAAATCGAAAATGGGCCGCTCACCTTTGTAATGCTGTAGTTTCCCGGCCGCCTGCGGCATGAACTCCTGCCCAAAGGCCTGCAGCAACTCAAACTGCTCGCGCGAGTCCACCCTGATTGTTTGCGTGCCTTCGCTCACCAGGTCGCGCAACACGCGTTGCAGCAGGTTCAAATCTTGGTGCAACAACGAACCCGGCGGCAGCCGCACAGACGCCTCTTTGATGCGCGCCCAAGCCCGGCGCAGGTAACGGATGTCATCGGCCAGTTCGGCGTCGGTGGCGTCCTCGCCATTGGTGCGCAGGATAAAACCGCCGCCGTCCGCCTGGGTAAGCACCTGCAGCCGGGTGCGCAGCTCGTCGCGCTGGTTGGGCGGGATTTTTTGCGATACACCCACGTGGTCATCTTGCGGCAAAAACACCAGCAAGCGCCCGGCCACACTGATCTGTGTGGACAGCCGGGCGCCCTTGGTGCCGATGGGGTCTTTGATGACTTGCACCGTCAACGCCTGGCCCTCAAAAACCTGGCGCTCGATGGGAACCTGGGTTTGCGCGTTGCGCGCGGCGCTGATGGTTTCGCCCTCGGCGGGCGGGTTCCACACATCCGCCACATGCAAGAAGGCGGCGCGCTCCAGGCCAATGTCGATGAAGGCCGACTGCATGCCGGGCAACACCCGCGCCACCTTGCCGAGGTAGACGTTGCCCACCAGGCCGCGCTCAAGCGTGCGTTCGACGTGCAGCTCTTGCACCGCGCCGTTTTCCACCACGGCCACGCGGGTTTCTTGCGGCGACCAGTTGATCAGGATATCTTCTTGCATGGGCGGTATTGTTGCCCGGAAATTCACTTGGTCAGCCGACTTTGAACGCCCGCAGAAGCTGCGCCGTCTCAAACATCGGCAAACCCATGATGCCCGAATAACTGCCGCTGATGTGCGAAATGAAGGCCGCCGCCGCGCCCTGCACCGCATAAGCGCCCGCCTTGCCCATCGGCTCGCCTGAAGCCACATAACAGTGGATTTGCGCCTTGGACATCGGCGCGAATGTGACGCGGGACACGCTGAGCGCCTGAACACGCTTGCGTGCGGTGCCCACAGCCACCGCCGTCAACACGCGGTGCGTTTGGCTCGCCAATTCACTGAGCATGCGCCGTGCATCAGGCGCATCGGCCGGTTTGCCGTAAATCACGCGGCCCAGGGCAACCGTCGTATCAGAGCACAACACCGGCGCGGGCGGCAGACCCCGGCGTTTCAATCGCGCCAACGCTGCATCCAGCTTCAAGCCTGCAACCCTTTGAACGTAGGCGGCGGGCGCTTCGTTCTTGAGAGCGGCCTCCAACCCCTCAGAATCCTCGTCGTCGCCCGGCAGCAGCAACTCATGGCGCACGCCGAGCTGCGCCAGCAATTGGCTGCGGCGCGGGCTTTGGGAGGCGAGGTAGATGAACTTATTCACGATGATAAGGATGGCCCGCATTGATCGACCAAGCGCGGTAGAGCTGTTCAACCAGCAAGACGCGGGCAAAAGCATGGGGCAAGGTCATGTCTGAGAGGCGGATGCGCTCGTGAGCGGCTTGCTTGAATTGCGGGTCGAGGCCGTCTGGCCCGCCGATCACCAGGGCCACGTCGTCACTTTCGAGCTGCCAGTTTTTCAATCGTGTGGCCAGCGCGGATGTCGTGAGCGCCGTGCCGCGCTCGTCCAGCGCCACCACGCGGCAGCCTTTTGGAATCGCCGCTTCAATGCGGCTGCGTTCTGCGGCAAAGAGGGTTTCAAGGGTTTTGGAGCCGCGCGGTTCGGTCTTGACGGCTTTGAGTTCCAGCTTGATTTCGGGCGGGAAACGTTTGGCGTAGTCGTCCCATGCAGTTTGCGCCCAGTCGGGCACACGCAGCCCGACCGCCACAATTAACAGCTTCACGCCGCCCCGCCTCGCTGATCGCGCTACGTTGAAAAACGGATCAAGGCGCTTTGCGGCGAATCGCCGACGGTTTTTTCACGGCTGTTTTTGCGCCAGCAGCCTTGACTGCGGCCTTCACCGGCGCTTTGCCCACCACCACCCGTTTCAGCGCGGGCTTTTTAGCCGCTGTTTTAGCGCCTGGCCGGGCAGACGTTTTCAAACCAGCTTTGGTAGCCGCCTTCGCGGCAGCCTTTTTCACCTCGGCCTTAGACGGAAACGCCGCCTGCACACCTTTCTTCGCCGCGCTGGAGCGGCGCAGGCTACCGGCGTCTTTTGAGGGCGCGACCTTTTTGGCGGGCGCACCAGCAGCATCGGCCTTGGCGGATTTCACCAGCGTGATGGGTTTGGCAGCCCCCAGTTTCAAGCGCACCGGTTTGTCGCCCCACAATTCTTCCAGGTGGTAATACTGGCGAAAGGCCGGTTGCATGACGTGTACCACCGCCGCGCCGCAGTCCACAATGATCCATTCGCCATTGGTTTCGCCCTCCACACGTGGTGGCGGGAAGCCTGCCGACTTCACCGCATCGCGCACGCTCGCGGCCAAGGCCTTGGTCTGCCGGTTCGACGTGCCCGACGCCACAATGACCCGCTCAAACAAGGCTGACAGATGTTCGGTGTCAAACACCTCAATATCTTGGGCTTTGACGTCTTCCAGGCCATCGACGATGGCGCGCTGGAGTTTTTGGGTGTCTTTTTTGGCGGTTGTGGCGTTGGTAGTGAGGGTCATCAATAGGTCAGGCAGAAGTTGAATAGAGGTGGTGTTGTGCAATATAACGCGCAACGGCGGTGCCGACCAGAGGGCTTACGTTTTCACCGGCGGCGGCGCGCTGGCGGATTGCGGTGGCACTGAGGGGGCTCAAAGGCATTTGCAGGCGGAGAAACCGGCCCGCCAGCGGATTGTTCGAGCCTGGAACGGCCTTAGGTCTCGAATCATCTTGTCTTTCAGCTATGCATATTGTAGCACACTGGAGCACGTCTTCGTACTCGCGCCAGGTCGGCAAAGCACGGGCCTGGTCACCGCCCAGAATAAGAAACAATTCGATACCGGGCTGCTCGGTTTTCAATTCACGCAAGGTGTCGATGGTGTAACTGGGCCCTGCACGCAGGGTTTCGCGCTCGTCAACCACCACCTTTTGCAGCCCACCAAACGCAAGTTTCGCCATCGCCAGGCGATGCTGCGCTGGGCTCAAGGGGCGGCTTTTGTGCCAGGCTTGCCCGGTGGGAACCATGCGCAGCTCATCCAGCGTCAACTGCTGCAGGGCCGCTTCCACCAACGCGAGATGCGCCAAGTGTGGCGGATCAAACGCGCCGCCAAACACCCCCAGCCGTTTTGGGCTGGCCATCAAACCCAGTCCTTGCGGACGAGGAAATCGCTGTACAACGCCGCTTCAGGGGTGCCCGGCGCGGGTTGCTGTTGGTAAGCCCAACTCGCCAGCGGCGGCATTGACATCAAGATCGACTCGGTGCGCCCGCCCGATTGCAGGCCGAAGTGGGTGCCGCGATCCCACACCAGGTTGAACTCGACATACCGGCCGCGCCGGTAAAGCTGGAAATCGCGCTCACGCTGGGTGTACGGCATGTCTTTGCGCCTTTTGACAATCGGCAAATAAGCCGCCAAAAACGCGTCCCCCACGGCTTGAATCAAAGCAAAACCATGGCCAAAACCGCCCTCGGCAAAGTCGTCGAAAAAGACGCCGCCAATGCCGCGCGGCTCGTTGCGGTGTTTGAGGAAGAAGTAGTCGTCGCACCAGGTTTTGAATTTGGGGTATTTGTCGTCGCCAAAAGGCTGCAGCGCGGTTTTACAGGTCTGGTGAAAATGCGCGGCGTCTTGCGCAAAGCCGTAATACGGCGTCAAATCCATGCCGCCGCCAAACCAGCACACCGGCGCGCTGGGCACACCTTTGACCGGCGCAGGCGTGGCGGCCAACATGCGCAGGTTCATGTGCACCGTGGGCACATAAGGGTTGCGCGGATGGAAAACCAATGAAACGCCCATCGCCTCGAACGGCGCGCCATTGAGTTCAGGCCGGTTTTGGGTGGCGGAGGACGGCAGTTTGGCGCCCCGAACCTGGGAAAAGCCGCAACCGGCGCGTTCAAACACGGTGCCACCCTCAAGAATTTTTGTGACGCCACGGCCTTGCAACGGCTCTTGCGGCGCCTTCTCCCACGCGTCTTCAACAAATCTCGCCCCGTCAACCTCGGCAATGGCCGACGTGATGCGGCCTTGCAGCGCCTGCAAATAGTCGGCCACGGCTGTTGCGTCCATTGCGCCCAAATTGACCGAATTCACAAAGCCACGCCCTTCGTTTTCACCATCGCCATCGAGTTCGTCAACGTTTGACGGCGCGCCAGCCGATGTCGCGGCGGTACTGCCCACCACCGAATTGGATGCCCTGCGCCACCCCGTAGGCGCGTTGTTGCGCTTGTTTGACGCTGTCTGCAAGGGCCGTGACACACAGCACCCGCCCGCCGCTGGAGACGATTCGGTCGCCTTGCATCTCGGTGCCCGCGTGGAACACCACAGCGTCGTCAGCGGCCTTTGGCAGGCTGCTGATCACATCACCTTTGCGCGGGTTTGCCGGGTAGCCGTGCGCCGCCATCACCACACCCAAGGCCACGCGGCGGTCCCACTCGGGTTCAATCTTGTCGAGCCGGCCATGCGGGCCGGGTTCGGTCGCGGCCATCAGAATATCAAGCAGATCGGTCTTGAGCCGCATCATGATCGGCTGGGTCTCCGGGTCGCCCAGGCGGCAATTGAATTCAAGCGTTTTAACCTGGCCGTCTTTGTCGATCATCAAACCCGCATAGAGGAACCCGGTGAAACCAATGCCGTCTTCATTCATGCCCTTAAGAGTCGGCAGGATGATTTCGCGCATCACTTTCGAATGAATCGCGGGCGTGACGACGGGCGCGGGCGAGTACGCGCCCATGCCGCCGGTGTTGGGCCCCAAGTCGCCATCGAGCAAGCGCTTGTGGTCTTGGCTGCTGGCCAGCGGCAGCACGTTTTTGCCGTCCGCCATCACGATGAAACTGGCCTCTTCGCCCTGCAAAAATTCTTCGATCACCACGCGGGCCACGGCTTTGCCGTCCAGGCCCGCGTTGAGCGCCACGCCCGGGGTGTTGCCCAGCAGCATGAAGTCAACCGCGTCGTGCGCCTCCTTCAAACTCTTGGCCACCACCACACCTTTGCCGGCGGCCAAACCGTCAGCCTTCACCACAATCGGCGCGCCGATTTTGTCCACATAGGCGTGGGCCAGCGTTGCGTCGGTGAACGTTTCAAACGCGGCTGTGGGAATGCCGTGGCGATGCATGAAGGCCTTGGAGAACGCCTTGGAGCTTTCCAGCCGCGCCGCCGACTTGGTCGGGCCAAAAACCCGCAGCCCGTGGGCGCGGAATTCATCAACGATGCCATCCGCCAGCGGGCCTTCCGGGCCGACCACGGTGATGTCCACCCGCTTGGCAATCGCCCAGGCGCGCAACTCGGCGCTGCCAGAAACGCTGACGTTTTGCATCCGGTTGTCCAGCGCCGTGCCGCCGTTGCCAGGCGCCACATAGATCATCTGCACTTTGGGCGACTGCGCCAGTTTCCAGGCCAGGGCGTGTTCGCGGCCGCCGCCGCCTACCACCAGGACTTTCATTCGATTGCCTTCATCCGATTGCTTTCATGCTGTTGCTTCCAATAGTTGAATCATTTTGGGACGCTGTTGCGGGGGCAGAACTCACAGCGCCGCGTTGTGGAAAATGTCCTGGACATCGTCCAAATCTTCCAACACATCCAGGAGTTTCTGCATGCGCGCAGCATCGTCGCCCGCCAGCTCTACTGTGTTTTCCGCGCGCATGGTGATCTCGGCCAGCTCGGCTTTGAAGCCGGCTTTGTCCAGCGCGTTTTTGACGGTTTCAAAATCGGGGTAGGCGGTGAGCACTTCTATCGCGCCATCGTCTGCGGTGATCACGTCTTCAGCGCCTGCCTCCAGCGCGGCTTCCATCAGCTTGTTTTCGTCGGTGCCCGGCGCGAAAACAAGCTGCCCGCAGTGTTTGAACTGAAACACCACCGAGCCCGCTGTGCCCATGTTGCCGCCGTGTTTGCTGAAGGCGTGGCGCACTTCGGCCACGGTGCGCACTTTGTTGTCGGTCATGGTGTCCACCAAAATCGCCGCGCCGCCAATGCCGTAACCTTCGTAACGAATTTCTTCGTAATGCACGCCTTCCAGTGTGCCGGTGGCCTTTTCGATGTTGCGCTTGACGGTGTCTGCCGCCAAATTGGCCGCCTTGGCCTTCTCCACCGCCAGGCGCAAACGCGGGTTGATGCTGAGGTCACCCCCGCCCAAGCGCGCCGCGACCATGATTTCACGGATGACACGGGTCCAAATCTTGCCCCGCTTTTCGTCCTGGCGGCCCTTGCGGTGCTGAATATTGGCCCATTTACTGTGTCCTGCCACGGGAAACCCTTCAAAAATTCGTTACGCTATTGCCTCAATTGTACTTTTGAGGCTTGAAATGGCATCTTCTCCAGACGGCATCTTGATCGGCCAGCATGGCGCAACCCAATGCGCACTGCTTTTGGACAAGTCCAACCGCCACGGCTTGATCACCGGCGCCACCGGCACGGGCAAAACCATCACCTTGCAAACCCTGGCCGAAGGCTTTTCCCGCCACGGTGTGCCCGTTTTCATGGCCGATGTGAAGGGCGACCTCACCGGCATCTCGCAAGCCGGGAAATTGAGCGACAAATTGGCTGCCGTCATCAAAGAGCGTGCACTGGAAGCGCCTGAAGCCATCGCCTTCCCGGTGACGCTGTGGGACGTGTTTGGCGAGCAGGGCCACCCTGTGCGCGCCACAGTGAGCGACATGGGCCCGCTGTTGCTCTCACGCATGCTCGATTTGAACGACACCCAGGCCGGCGTGCTGAACCTGATCTTCAAGATCGCCGACGACAACGGCCTGTTGCTGCTGGACATGAAAGACCTGCGCGCCATGTGCCAATACGTGGGCGACAACGCGCGCGACTTCACCACCCAATACGGCAATGTGAGCGCCGCCAGCGTCGGCGCCATTCAGCGCGGCCTCTTGCAGATCGAAACCCAAGGCGGCGGGAAGTTTTTCGGCGAGCCGATGCTGAACATCAGCGATTTCATGCAGGCCACCCGCGGCAAGGGTGTGGTGAACATCTTGGCGGCAGACAAACTGATGAACTCGCCGCGCCTTTACGCCACGTTTTTGCTGTGGATGTTGTCCGAGCTGTTCGAGCAACTGCCCGAGGTGGGCGACCTGGACAAACCCAAACTCGTCTTCTTCTTCGACGAAGCGCACCTCTTGTTCACCGACGCGCCCAAGGTGTTGGTCGAACGCATCGAGCTTGTCGTGCGCTTGGTGCGCTCCAAAGGCGTGGGCGTATTTTTTGTCACGCAAAACCCGCTGGACATCCCCGACACCGTGCTCGCGCAATTGGGCAACCGCGTGCAACACGCGCTGCGCGCCTACACGCCGCGTGACCAAAAAGCGGTGAAGGCAACGGCCGAGACGATGCGGCAAAAAGCCGGGCTCAATATCGAAACCGCCATCACCGAGCTGGCGGTGGGTGAAGCACTCATCAGCCTGCTCGACGCCAAAGGCCGCCCGAGCGAGACCGAGCGCGTGTATGTGTTGCCGCCAGGCAGCCAGATCGGCCCGATCAAGCCGGAGCAGCGGCAGGTTTTGATGAAAGAGTCGCTCGTCGCCGGCGTGTACGAAAAAACCGAAGACCGCGACTCGGCCTACGAAAAAATCAAGGGCCGTGCAATGGCTTCTTCGGCCCCCGCCAACGAGCAAGATGACGCTTTACCTTCGGGACCACTTGCGACCGGTTCTACAGTGGGCACACCGATCGGCAGCGGAAAGACCGAGGCATCTGGTGGAGTATTGGGATCAGGTGGACTTTTGGGAGGGGCTTTGGGCGGGTTGAGCGACCTCGTTTTCGGTCATACCGGTCCTCGAGGTGGGCGACACCCGGGGCTCGCTCAAGCGATGGCCAAGTCCGCTGCGCATTCCATCGGCTCTACCATGGGACGAGAAATCTTGCGTGGTGCATTGGGTAGCCTCTTTGGCGGCAAGCGGCGCTAACATACCCATTTTGGGTACGATTTGGCCACTTTTAGCGAATTTAGCAAATTTTCATGAAGAAATCGCTTGTCAAGTCACGTGAATTGAACATTTATTGCTATTTATTTAATAGCATACACATTTCCCACCCTGTTCCCTCATTTCCGGATTTCCGAACTTCACCGCACCCTACCGAGCCACCATGACCGAAACCAGCCCACGGCAACACATCCGCCTCACCTCCCACGCCGGTGGTTTTGGCGCCCTGCCAATCCAGTGGGCCGCCGCAACCGCGAGTGAACGCGGCCCGGTCATCGGCACCACCACCAAACGCAGCCACCGCAACGTCATCGGCACGCACAGCGGTTCGTACAGCATTTACCGCGCACTGGCCGTAGCCTCGGGCGGGCTTTCCAAAGACCA
>JANOYE010000010.1:0-8389 GCA_031428695.1 Rhodoferax sp.
TGTCCTGGCGCAGGTCTGCAAACGCTTCAACTGGTCGGTGCAAGCCTATTGCATGATGGACAACCATTACCACCTGCTGGTGCAGACGCCCGATGCCAACCTGTCAGCCGGCATGCGCCAGCTCAACGGCGTCTACACCCAACTCGCCAACCGCAAGCATGGGCGGGTGGGGCATGTGTTCCAAGGGCGCTTCAAGGCCATTGTGGTTGACGAGGACAACTACCTGCTGGAGCTGGCGCGCTATGTGGTGCTCAACCCCGTGCGCGCGGGCGTGGTGCAGGAAGCCAAAGACTGGCCCTGGAGCTCCTACCGCGCGATGCTGGCCCCGGCCCGACTGCCCGGCCCCGAATGGCTCGCCATCGACAAACTGCTGGCCTACTTTGCGCCAGCGCAGCACGGGGAAAGCCCGCTGGATCGCAAAAAAGCCCAACAGCGCTACATCAAGCATGTGCGCGAGGGCATCGGCCTGCCCTCGGTGTGGGAAGTAGTCAAGGGGCAGATCTATCTGGGCGACGAGAAGTTCATCAACAAAATGAGCTTGCTGGCGGCACAAAACCCGACTGGCCCAGCAACCAGCGTGAGCGGCTCGCGCCGGGAGATTCCGAACATCCAGCGCAGGCCTCGGCCTATGGCGCTGGAGGCGTTTGAACGCCAACACCCCAACAACCGCAACGCCGCGATTCAGGCCGCGTTTGCCACCGGTGGCTACACCATGGCGCAACTGGCCCAGCATTTCCAAGTGCACTACACGAGCGTGAGCCGGATTGTGAAGTTGATTTGAGATATGGTAATTCAAGACCTGACCCAACACTGTTAGATTAAGGTTCTTCGCCATGATCTGCGATGAGATATCGCTCCCAGAAATAGTCAAAAAAAAGCGGCCTAATCTAACAGTATTGAGACCTGACCCCATTTCTGTGCTTTCCAGGTGATGCGGCGATGCGGCGGCGCGGGATGCGCTGGATGACGAGGCATGACGGGACGGAAATAGCTTGAGATGCGATGACGAAAGATCTGATCCAGGACTTCGGGTAAATATGATAATGAAAGACCTGACCCAAAGCTTCTTTTATGACCGCGGTGGTTCTTCGTTCAATGTGACACTGAAAGACCTGACCCAATACTGTTCGTTTAGCTAATTTCGCTATATAATTTTCAGCACTTCCTTTTATGAGGTGCTGACATGGCCAGAACCAAAGCGGTATTGGGTACAGGCGCTAGGTTGAGCGACTTCATGAGCGCCAGCTTGCTGGCGCGGGTGTTTCCTTTTGAATCGGTTAATACCTGTCTGAACAAGCATGGCCGCAACAGCCAGCGCATGCGCAGCTTTCCCGCAACGGCTGGTGTGTACTACTGCATGGCCTTGAGTTTGTACCCAGAGGCCGCGTATGAAGCGGTGTTTTCAGTGGTAACTTCTGGCCTGGCTTGGGCGGCGGGTCGACCTGCTGGCCCGAGCATTGCCAAGTCATCGATTTCAGCGCTGCGCAGCAAGATTGGTTTTGAGCCGCTGCAAGATTTGATGGACATGCACTGCATACCGCTGGCCGACCCAACAGCTCATCCTGAAGCGTTTTTTGCAGGCTTGCGCGTGGTGGCCATGGATGGCTCGAACTTTGAGCTACCCGACGAAGCTGCCAATGTAGAGGCCTTTGGCTACCCCGGTAGCCGTACCGGGCACGCAGGCTATCCGCAGGCTCAGTGCGCCGTGCTCGTGGAATGCACGACACACGCCATTTTGGGTGCCTGCATCGGCGCTTACGCGACAGAAGAGTTCAAGCTGTGCAAGGGCCTATTGCCAAAGCTCGATGCCTCCATGCTGTGCTTGGCCGACAGAGGCTTTCGCGGCCATTCGCGATGGCTCGCAGCACGCGCTACGGGCGCGCAACTGCTCTGGCGCGGTAGCACCACACAGATATTGGCGGTTCAAGAGGTGCTGCCTGACAACTCTTTCCTTAGCCAGTTGCTACCAAGCACAGGCAGCCGCGAGCAGCGCCGCAGCCAAGCTGTGACGGTGCGCGTGATTGACTACGGGCTGGCAAACGCTCAAGGCGAGCCAACGGCTTACCGCTTGATCACCAGCTTGATGGACCCAACAGCAGCCCCCGCGCATGCGCTGGCCCAGCTGTACCACGCGCGCTGGCAAGTCGAGGCGGTGTTTGACGAGATGAAGACGCATCTGCGCCAAAGCCGGCGGGTGCTGCGCAGCAAAACGCCTGACTTGGTGCGCCAAGAGTTCTACGGCTGGGTGCTGGCGCACTACGCTGTGCGCTGGCTGCTTCACCAAGGCGCGAGCCGTCACAAGCTCAAACACGCCGATCAATCGTTCACAGCGCACCTGAACATCCTTAAAGCGGCGCAACCCCAAAGCGGGGCTTTTCCCCCCACTGCATCGGGGAAAAAGGCATCGTTGGTTTGAACAATTGCTGGCTCAGTGTGCCAAGTTCAAGGCTGTGCGTACGACAAACAAGCGTTCGCCTCGTATGGTCAAACGTAGAAACTCGCCTTACGCAAGCTTTAGCCGACGACTACCGCGTAAGCAGCCCTTTGACCCCAACCCAACGATCACGCCACCGATGCGCCAGCCGCACAAACTTCACCACTTGTACAAAGATCAGGGCTAAACGAACAGTATTGGGCCCTGACCCCGAATCAGCGTCGCTCAGAACATCGTCATAGCCCCGCCGCCGCCCCATCGCTGCGCGGGTCTGAACCGCCCATGCGCATCCCGCTGTCCGGGTCGATCGTGATGCCGTGCGCGTGGCCGGCCAGTTCGTTGAAGGCGCCCCAGCGGTTGACGGGATGGCCGCGCCGCTCCAGTTCGTCAATCGTCTCTGCGGGAAAACGCGATTCGATGTGCAGCGTGTCGCGCGCTTCGCCCAGTGCGAAGCGGCCGGAGAGCCAACGCGGCGCTTCGACGGCCTCCTGGATGTTGCGGCCATAGTCGATCATCGAGACGTAGGTCTGCGCGTGAATTTGCGGCTGGCCATCGGCGCCCATGCAGCCGACCACAGCCCAGAGTTTGTTGTTGCGAAACGCGAGTGAGGCGATCAGGGTATGCAGGGGCGTTTTGCCGGGCGCCGCGCAGTTGGGGTGGGTTTCGTCGAGAGAAAAATAGGCGCTGCGGTTTTGCAGCACGACGCCGGTGTTGCCTGCGACGACGCCCGAGCCGAACACGCCGTACAGGCTGTTGATGAGCGCGGCGGCGTTGCCGTCTTGGTCGACAGCGGCAATAAAGACAGTGTCGCCTTTCAAACTGCCGTAGGAGGGGATTTTGTCCCAAGGCACCGCGCGCTCGGGGTCCATCAGGGCGCGCCGCTCGTCGGCGTAGGCCTTGGAGACGAGGCGCGCCATCGGCACATCGGCAAACAGAGGGTCGGCCAGGTGGCGGTCGCGGTCGTGGTACGCGATTTGTTTGGCCTGCACCAACAGGTGCGCGTGATCGGCGCCCAGATACGGACGCTTGTGCAACTCGAACGGTTCGAGCAGGTTGAGCATTTCCAGCACGGTGAAGCCTTGCGTGGGCGCGGGGGTCTCAAAAATCGTGACGTCACGGTACGTGCCCTTGAGCGGCTCGCCCCAGCGCGCGCTTTGCGCTTTGAGGTCGGCAGCGGTGAAGAAGCCGCCCTTTTCTTGGGAGAAGCGCGCCAGCTCCTGCGCCACTGGGCCGTCGTAAAACCCGGCGTGTCCGCCTTCGGCCAAGGCGGTGAGGGTGCGCGCCAGATTGGGGTTGGTCAATTTGCTGCCGGCGCGTGGCACTTTGCCACCCGGCATAAAAATCGCCATGGTTTCGGCGTGCGGGTTCAGATCAGCTGCCACGCTCTCGATCCAGCCAGCCAGGCGCTCGGTGACCGGGAAGCCGTCGCGCGCGTACGCAATGGCCGCATCTAAATTGCGCTGGAACGGCAGGCGGCCATATTCACGGTGGGCCTCGGCCCAGCTTGAGACCGCGCCCGGTGTGGTCAACGTGGCTGGCAGGATGCCCCGAAACGGAATCTCGCTCATGCCTTTGTCGCGGAACCACTTGGCGCTGGCGGACGCCGCGCCGCGCCCGCCGCCATCAAGGCAACGCACCACATTTTTCTTGGCGTCGTAGATCAGCCAGAAGGCGTCGCCGCCAACGCCAGTCATGTGCGGGTACAACACCGCGAGCGCGCTGCTGGCGGCAATCGCGGCATCCACCGCGGAGCCGCCCGCACGCAGGGCATCAACACCCGCTTGCGAGGCGAGTGAATGGGGACAGGTGACCATGCCATTGGGCGCCATCGTGACCGGGCGGCCCGTGGTGATATTCATGTGAGGATCCTTTTCTGGGCAATAGCCCCTGGCCTGTGAAAGAAAACTTGATTGTCGTTGAAGCCGATTCTCGATGGATGCCCACAACCAGCCGACATCGATTTTTCGACTTTCGATTGGCGGCCGGATGGCATATGGATCGGGCTTTAGGAATTCACGAGGCGCGCGGCGCGGCGCCGTTGGCCTGCTTCCTCTGGTACATGTCTGCGTCGGCATGTTTGAGCAAGCTCTGCAAATCGGCGCCGTCTTGCGGGCAAACGGCGATGCCGATGTCAGCGCCAATGGTCAATGCGGCCTGGTCTGGCGACATACCTGCAAACGCTTCCATGGGTTGCGATAAGACGCGCTCCAGTTTGTCTCTGGCCCCTTGCGCGTCTTTGGGGGTGTTGATGTTTTCCAGCAGCACCACAAATTCGTCGCCCCCAAACCGGGCGACCAGATCGCCATCTCGAACCGAGCGCGCCAGCCGCTGCGCAACCTCAATCAATACTTTGTCGCCAACATCGTGGCCGAACTGGTCATTGACGCGCTTGAAGCCGCTCAGATCAATGAACAACACGGCAAACGGGCGGTTGTCGCCCCGGCGCCGCTGGCGGACGATGCGGTCTTCAATGCGCCGCACCATGGCCTCGCGGTTGGCAATGCGGGTCAAGGGGTCGGTGAACAACTGGGTCTGCATGTCGTTGAAAGACCGGGCCAGCGCGCCGATTTCGTCCCTGCGTTCCACGCCACGAAAAACGGCCATGCCACCGTCGCCCATCACGCTGGCGGCCGTTGCCAGGCGCCGCAAATCCGACGCAATCAGGTTCAACACGCCCAAGCCAATCAGCACAATCAGCACGCAGGCCAACAGCGCCAGCCACACGGTGCGGCGCACGTTGTCCGTCACTTTGTACATGAAGTCGTCGCGCGGAACGGCGACGACCACCGCCCAGTCGAGGCCCGCGTAGTCACGCAATTGCGCATAACCGGCCTGGACTACTTTGCCATCGGCGCCTTGGAACGACGCGCTGCGCACATCGGTTCCTTGTTTGCTGGCGTTGGCGTTGACATTGGTGTCGGCCCGGCCAGCCTGGGCCTGCACCATCCGATGGGCGGCCACAATCAGCGGGTCTGTGCTGTCGCGCGCGTTCAGGCGCGTGTTGTCGTCACCCACGCCCTTGCGCAAATGCGGGCCACGCGAGGTCGCCACCAGGTTGCCATCGGGCTCGATGATGAACGCAATGGCGTTGGCACTGAGTTGCAGGCCTTTGAGGAATTCATTCAATCGCTGCAAAGACAAATCAGTGGCGACGACGCCCTCAAACTCGCCGGCAGCGTTGTTCACCCGCCGCGCCCGCGTGCCCACCAGTTGCAGCGTTTTGAAGTCGATGTAGATCGACGTCCACGTGTGGGCGGAAGCGGCTTGCCCGGCCTTGTACCAAGGGCGCTCGCGCGGGTCGAACACCCGCGCCTCCGGGATCGGGTTCTTCAGCTCGCCGCGAATGCCCGAGAAACGGAAAAACCGCCTGACGGTGTCTGACTCTGTGCGCAGCCGCAATTCAGCCTCGGTTTGGGAAAATCGCCACAGGCCGAAAAACTGGCCGCTGCGGTTGCCGTAGTAGGCGTAGTTGTTGGCATCCAAATGAACCGTGGTGGCCAGCCAAAAGCGGGTGCGCAGCGTTTCCAGCTCAGTGGCCACGGAGGCTGGCGCGGGTACACCCATGGGGAAAGCCGTCTCCAACACCGCCTCTGAACCCGACACGTGCCGCTCTACGGCCTGGCCGATCCGGTTGACGGTTTCGTACAGCACCTTTTCGGCCAGGGTGTCCACTGCGTCGCTGCCAGCGGTGTAGGACAGCCAGCCAATCACGATGGCAGCGATCAACACCAGCGCCACGTAGGGCACCGTCAACATCTGGCGCAAGGTGGCGCGGGAGAGAAACTTCAAAATGCCGGGGGACGATTCAGTGCTCATTGCCGCGCCATTCGAATGTTCTTCGGCAACGCTTTCGGGTAACTGGTGCGAAACGGGTTGATGTCCAGGCCGCCGCGGCGGGTGTAACGCGCGTAGACCGCCAACTTCACCGGTTTGCAGCGGCTCCAGATGTCCATGAAGATGCGCTCCACACATTGCTCGTGGAACTCGTTGTGGTTGCGAAAACTCACGATGTATTGCAGCAGGCCGCCTTGCTCGATCTGCGGGCCGCTGTAGCTGATCTGCAGGCTGCCCCAGTCAGGCTGGCCGGTCACCAGGCAATTGCTTTTGAGCAGGTTGCTGGTGAGCACTTCACTCACCGGTTGTTCATCCAACGCGGCGGTCAGCAGGTCGGGCGCCGGCGTGTAACGCGTGCAGTCGATATCCAGGCGGTCCAGGCTCAAGCCGTCCAGTTCGTGAATAGGTTCGCGGTCGAACTGGGCGGCGTCAGTGATCGAGATGCCCACGGACGGCGGCGCGTGTGGCGCGTGTGGCGCGTGTGGCGCTGGCGCGTCGCCCGGTGCCGTCGAGGCAAAGCGCTCGTCGCCACGCCACAGCGCTTGTGTCACGTCCGCCCGCAGCCGCGTTTTGACGGCATCGGCGCTGGCGAATTGCGAATTGTTGAAGCTGTTCAGGTACAACTTGAACGACTTGCTCTCGATGATGTTGCGCGTCTCGCACGGCACCGTGAAGTGGGCCAAGGCCACTTGCGGTTTGCCGCGCAAATTGAGCCAACTCAGTTCATAGGCCGTCCACATGTCGGCGCCAAAAAACGGCATGGCCCCGCTGCCAGTGCCGACCACGCCAATCTCTTCACGTTTGGGTGCGCGCGGAATCGGGAACAGCAGCGACGCGTCGTAGTGGTCAACATAAGCTGACGGCTGGCCCAGCGGCGACTGGTGCGGGCTGTTCATGCTGATTTGCGCTTGCCTTGCCTCACGCAGCCTGGAAATGGGGCAACATGTTTGACAGCAGGTGCTTTTGCACGCCGGGCGGCAAATCATGCCCCATGCCTTTGACCGGCACAAAGGTGGCATTCGGAATGCGCCGAGCGGTGTCTTGGCCGCAAGGAAACGGCACCAGCACGTCGTCGGTGCCGTGAACCACGAGGGTCGGCACAGTGATGTTTTCGAGCTCGCGAGCGCGTTTTGAATCGGCCATGATGGCCATCATCTGCCTGGCGGCACCCTGCGGGTGGTAATTGCGCTTGAAGGCTGCATTGGCACGTTCACGCACTTCTGCCTCGGGCACCGGGAAGGTTGGGCTGCCGATCACCTTGAGCAACTGCACATAGAAGTCGCCAATGGCCTGCGGCGTCATGCGGGCCGGGCGGCTCAACAAGGCCCGCACCACCGGCGCTTTGGCCTGCGGCAGGCCGCGCGCGCCGCTGGTGCTCATGATGCTGGTGAGGCTGAGCGTTCGAGCAGGCGCGGCCAAGGCGACGCGCTGCGCGATCATGCCGCCCATGCTCACGCCCACCACATGCGCCCGCTGCACCGCCAGCGCGTCCAGCACGCCCAGCGCGTCTTGCGCCATGTCTGACAGGCTGTAGTCGAAGCGCACGCTGGCGCCCAAACGCGCCTTCACACCGGCCCAGACGATGTTGGGAACACCGAGGTGGTCGAAGTGCTGGCTCAGCCCAATGTCGCGGTTGTCAAAACGCACCACCCGGTAACCGGCGTCCACCAGCGCCTGCACGAAGGCAGCGGGCCAGGCGATCAACTGCATGCCCAAGCCCATGATGAGCATGACCACGGGCCGCTCAATGCCTTGCGCGCTCAGGCCGGAGCCCGAATCTTCGACTTCAATGCTGATTCCGTTTGCTACTATTTTCATAGCTATAAACCTATATAATACGTGACTTGATTATCGATTTCTTTTCAAACTCTAACCAGGAAGCCAAAATATCACCCTATCGTACCCAAATTGGGGCTGATTGGTGCCTGGCGCCGGAATACTAACCTGTCAGGGGAAGACTGGCCCGCTGCGAAGGCGTAACCGGCCTCGGCAAATGCCGCCAGGCCGCGCACGTTGTCAATGCGGTTCTGCACGGCAAACCGCGCCATCATGCCACGCGCTTTTTTGGCGAAGAAACTGATCACCTTGAAGTCGCCGCCTGGGCCGGTTCCACTGATGTCT
>JANOYE010000011.1:0-7755 GCA_031428695.1 Rhodoferax sp.
ACCATCATCGGCAACAACAGAGCCGTCAACGCGGCGGCATCCGCCACCGCAGAGCCTGACAGGGCCGACAACAAAACGGCGGCAATGATGGTGACGTAACCCAGCCCGCCCCGGATATGGCCCACCAGCGCCATGGCGAAGACAACGATGCGTTTGGACAGGCCACCGGTGTTCATCACCTCACCGGCCAGCATGAAAAAAGGCACGGCCAGCAGCGGAAAGCTGTTGGCGCCCTCCATGATGTTTTGCGCGAGGATTTGCGCGTCAAAGGTGTTCATGTGCCACATCAACGCGGCGCCGCTGAGCAACAGGGAATAGGCGATGGGGATGCCCAGGGCCATGGCGGCCAGCAAGGCACCCAGAAAAACGGCGATGGTCATGGTGTGGTCAGCGAACGGGTTGCGGCGCATCAACCGGCTCTTCTTCCGACTCGCGTATGCCAATCAGGTCATCTTCTGACAAAGTGCCGTCAAGCAAACGCCACAGGTGGTTGGCCAGAATGATGGCGCTGAAGATGGCGCAGAACATGCCGCTGGCGTAGAAGTAGCCCAAAGAGGTTTCCATCGCGGCGCTGGTAGAGGTCCAATTCACCTTGACCTGCTCGAGTGACCCACTGAACAACAGCCAGCAGATGAACAACATCAGCAAGTGGCCGAGAACCAGGCACACTTTTTTCCCGCGCAGCGACAGGCGTGAGACCAGGGTGTCGGTGCCCAGGTGGGTTTTGTCATGCAAGGCGACCACGGCGCCAAAAAATGTCAGCCAGACAAACACCCAGCGCGACAACTCTTCCGAGACGGTGATGCCGGAATTGAAGGCGTAACGCATGACCACGTTGATGAACACCAGCACCACCATGAGGGCGAGGCCGGCCGCCATCAACACGCCCAGCCCTTTGCAAAAGCGGTCAATCAATGTGTCAAGCATGGGGGTTCTCGTTCATGCGGATCATCTCGATATTTGAATATTCACAAATGTACTAACTAGTTAGTTTTAATAAATCAGTGCAAACCCTTGGGCTGGCGACCTGGCCGTTGTTCTTTTTGTCAGTTGTTCCCGCTATTTCCGCACAAACCGCACCACCATCTCGACGATGTTGTCCCGCCGCGCTGTCAGGGCGCGGGCGTTCTGGGTGTCTTTCTTGAAGATCAGCCCAAACGTGTGTTGGTTGGAAACGTTGAAAAACGTCAATGCCGAAATCGACTGGTGGATGTCCACCGGGTCAAGCTGGGCGCGGAACACGCCTTGTTTCACGCCTCGGTCGTAGAGCTTGCGAATGCCGTCGATGGCCGGCACATTGAGCTGCTGGATGATCTTGCTCTGGCGCAGGAATTCGCCGCGCTGCATGTTCTCGCTCATCACCAGGCGGATGTAGGGCTCGTTGCCGTGGTGGTGGTCGAACGTGAACGCTACCAGCTTGCGCAAGGCATCCTCGGGGGGCAAATCTTCCAGATGCAACTGCGCTTCGATGGTGCGCATTTCCCGGTACGACTCTTCTAGAACCGCCAGATACAAACCTTCCTTGCTACCAAAATAGTAGTAAATCATGCGTTTGCTGGTCTTCGTGGCGGCGGCAATCTCGTCTATGCGCGCGCCGGCCAGCCCTTTCTCGCTGAATTCCACGTGCGCCACCGCCAGAATGCCGGCCATGGTGCGCGCCGGGTCGTTGGTGCGCGCGGGTGCGGTTCTGAGGCCCAGCACAGCTTTAGCCGTTTTGACTGTTTTGACTGTTTTGGCTGCCGTTTTGACTGCTGTTCTTGCCGCCACGCCCCGGGCAACCGCCTTGGCAGGAGATTTTCGTAAATGTACTAACTGGTCCATTCACGAAGTATAAACACCCAGCCGCAGCTGGCAAAGCCGGGAAAACGCGCAGGTCAGCCGATCTCAGACGAAGCGCACGCCCAAAGACCCAAGTGGCCCGAAGTCGGCGGCAATCACGTCGCCTGCCACGATGTTGATCGGCCGCGTGAACGAGCCGGACAACACGATCTGGCCCTTTTTCAGCCCGCCGCCGTGGGCCGCAAGTTTGTTGACCAGCCAGGCCATGCCGGCGGCCGGGTGGCCCATCACTGCGGCTGAGACGCCGCTTTCTTCGATGATGCCGTTCTTCGACAGAGTTGCGCCGACCCAGCGGATGTCCACATCAAAAGGCCGCACCAAACGCCCGCCGGTGATGATGGCGCCGGCCGCCGCGTTGTCGGCGATGGTGTCCACAATCTGGCGCGGCACCTGGGTGCGGTAGGCGATGAGTTCCAGCGCGGGCGTGATGAACTCTGTGGCTCGCATCACGTCGGCCACGGTGCAACCGGCGTCGCTCAAGTCGGCGCCCATGATGAAGGCCAACTCCACTTCGAGGCGCGGGTTCACGTACCTTGCGGTTTCAATTTGCGCGCCATCTGCTATCAGCATGTCGTCGGTCAAATAACCGTAATCGGGCTCGGTGAAGTTGCTGGCCATCTGCATCGCGCGAGAGGTCAGGCCAATCTTGCGGCCGACCAGGCGGGCGCCGTCTTTGATGCGTTTGTCCAGCCACAGTTGCTGGATGGCGTAGGCGTCGGCCAGCTCGATGTCTTCGTAGGTTTGGCTCAGTTGCGGGATGATGTTGCGGCCGCGGTCGGCCTGGTACAGGCTGTCGGCAGCCTGCTGGCGGGTTTTTTTGTTGAGCATCGCGGAATCCTCTTTATTTGTTGGCTGTGTTTGATGGTTACTTGATCGGCGCTTTGGGCAGTTTGGATTCGCCCGCTTCCATGCGGAAGACAAAGTCCAGGCTGCACCAAGGCGTTTGCAGATCGGGCCGATCAGCAGGCGCTTGCGTTTGTTGCACAAACTGCCCGACCAGCGTGGGGGTCACGCCAAACTGCACGTCGCTGGCGAGGTTCGGGTCGTCGTGCGCGTAAACCTGCGAGATCAGGGTTTGAAAGCCGGGCTTGACGACCAGCGCGTGGATGTGTGCGGGCCGCATGGCGTGGCGGTTTTGCACCTTGAGCATGGGGCCGACGACGCCGTTGGTGGGGATCGGGTAACCCAAGGGCTTGATGCTCCAAAACGAAAACCAGCCTGTTTCATCGGTGGTGAACTTGCCGCGCAGGTTCATGTCGGCATGGGCTGTTCCGCCTGTGCGCGCGCGGGCTTCGGGCTGGTTTTCGTAAAACCCGGCCGCGTCGCAATGCCACACATCGACCTCGGCACCGGCCACCGGCGCGCCCGCCGCATCGACCACCTGGGCCCGCACCTGCATGGGCGTGCCGGGCGTCGGGCTGCGAATGATGGACGCGCCATTGGCCGTGCGCGGAGAGTTGAGCCGCCAGAACGGCCCAAGCAAGTTGTGGGTGGAATCCGCCGCGTGGTTTTGCAGATTCACCAGGCTGGAGACGCCCAGCGACCCGGCCATCAGCACCACTTCGTTGTGGGAGTCATTCGTGAGCTGGCCCAATTTGGCGATGAGCGCGGTGGCAGCGCGAAACTCGTCTTCGGTGAGTTTCACGTCCTTCACGAAGCCATGCAAATGCGACACCAGCGAGACCATGATTTCACGCAGTCGCGGCTCAGGCGTTTGCTGCATCACGGCCAACACGGCCTGGGTGAGGTCGTCGGGGTTGCGGATCATGTCGTGGCCTGTGAATGAGGTCGCGTGCGGGTGAGGTCGCGTGCGGGCGAGGTCGCGTGCGGGGCTCAAACCAGCGGGATCGTGATCGCTTTGATCACCGCGGCGGTATCAGGCCGCACGCCGCGCCACCAGTCAAAGGCCTCGGCCGCCTGCTCGGCCAACATGCCGACGCCGTCGGCTATTTTCTTGACGCCCGCGTCATGCGCCATGCGCAGGAAGGGCGTCAGGCCTTTGCCATAGGCCAGCTCGTAGGCCAGCGTGCAAGTGGCGAAGACCGATGTCGGCACTGGCGGCAACTCGCCCTTCAGGCTGGCCGAAGTGGCGTTGAAGACGATGTCAAACGCCTGGCCTTCGAGTTCGGCATAGCTGCAGGCCTTCACCAAGCCCTCGCCAAGCCCGCTGCGCTTGCCGATGTCGGCCAGCGCCTGCGCGGTGTCCACATGCCGGTTGGCGATCACCAAAATCGCTGGTTTTTCAGCGAGGAACGGCAACAAGGCGCCGCGCGCAGCGCCGCCCGCGCCGAGTATCAAAACGCGTTTGCCCGCCATGGGGGACTTCAAGTTGTGGACAACATCGCGGACTAAACCCACGCCGTCAAAGTTTTCAGCAATCACGCGCGCGCCGTCGAACTTCATGCAATTCGCCGCCCCCGCGAGTTTGGCGCGTTCGGAATGTTCGCCGGCGTAGTTGAAGGCGTCGATCTTGAAGGGCGCGGTGATGTTCATGCCGCGCCCGCCACGGGCACGAAAGGCGTCTACGTCGGCGGCGAAGTTGTTGCCTTCGATGCGGGTGTATTCCAAATCCTGCTTTGTCGCCTCTGCAAACATGCCGTGGATGGTGGGAGATTTGCTTTGTGCAATCGGATTGCCGATAACGGCATACTGGTCTGTCATTTTGGTTTTTCAGAAACGGGACAACCTGAAATTATCCCCTGCCCGGCAAATCGCTCACCGCATCTTCAGCGTACAAAACACCGTCTTTCACGAGCGCATCGATATCAGCCTCTGAATACCCCAAACCCGCCGCGATGGCGCGGTTGTGTTGCCCCAACAGCGGCGCGACGCCGCTGGGCGTGGTGTCGCATTCGGAGAACCGAAACGGCAAATTCGGCAGTTTCACTTTGCCGAGAATCGGGTGCTCTTGCTCGACCACCATGCCGCGCGCCAGGGTTTGCGGGTCGTTCATCACCTTGTCGATGGTTTGCACCGGCGCGGCGGGGATGCCCGCTGCATCGAGCTGGTCGCAGCAGTGTTTCACGCTGGTTTGCGCCAAACACCAGGCGCGCACGCGGGCCAGAATGTCTTCGCGGTGGGCATTGCGCTCGGTCTGCGTCCAAGCCCCGGCCCGCGCGGCGTATTCGTCGCCACCCATCAATTTGGCCAACGCCCGCCAGGTGTCTGCCATTTGCGCAGCGATCACCAGGTAGCCGTCTTTGGCGGTGAACGTGCCATAAACCGTGCTGGTGGGCAGGTCGTGCCCGGTTTGTTTCGGCAGGCTGCCTTCGAGCAGGTAACCCTGCGCCGCGTAGTCGTGCATGCTGACCATGCAGTCGTGCAGCGCAATGTCGATGTGTTGGCCGCGCCCGCTGGAAACCCGCCCAAACAGCGCCGCGCAAATGGCGGCGACGCCGTGCATGCCCGCGTACATGTCGGCAATCGGCATTCTGAAAAGCGTGGGCGCTTCGCCCGGCATGCCCAACAGCGACTGCGCGCCGCTGCGGGCCTCGGCGATCAGGCCAAAACCGGGGCGTTGCGCGTCGGGCCCGGTGTGGCCGAAGGCGCTGACGGAGCAATACACCAGGCGTTCGTTGCGTTTGGAAAGTTCTTCGTAACCCAAACCCAGCCGGTTCAACGCGCCCGGGCGGTAGTTCTCGACAAACACATCGGCGCTGTCTGTCAGCTTGTGCATGAGCGCCAAACCACGCGGGTCGCGCAGGTTGACGCACAGGCCCTGTTTGCCCATGTTTTGCTGCAGGAAATAGCCGCTCACGCCGTTGAGGAGGGTCGGTGTGCTGCGGCCCGCGTCACCCTCGGTGGGGCGCTCGACTTTGATCACGTCTGCGCCCAGGGCAGACAGGCAACGCGACATGTGCGGGCCTGCGAGGAAGTGGCTGTAGTCGATGACACGAATGCCTTTAAGAGGCAAGTTTTGGATTTGTTTATTCACAATTTATAAATTAATATATATCGTTATTAAGTCACGTATTTATTACATAGATTGCTATTTTTATTAATTGTAATTTGTAGTAATTATATACATATTAAAAATAAAAATTGATAATAAACTACATTTTCAAGCTGATAAACCCCAATATGGGTATGACTAGATGCGCCACGGGCCAGCCTTCAATCCGGCCGGCGCGGAATCATCAAGCGGTGTTCACCCTTTTGCACCACTTGACCGCGCTGGTTCAGCAACTCCGAGGGCAGCGCCACAATGCCCCAGCCAGGTTTGCTTTTGCTCTCGCGCAGGGAGCCGATTTTGAAGGTCACACGCAACACGTCGCCAATGTAGATCGGCAATAAGAAGTCCCACGTCCAGCCCAGCGACATGCCGGGCAAAAAGCGGTATTCGCTCTGGGTTTTGAGGCCGTCGGCCACGCTCAGGCCCATCAGCCCGTGCGCCACACGTTGGCCGAAGTGCGATTGGCGCGCGTACTCTTCGTCCACATGCACAGGCGTGAAGTCACCGGTGAGTTCCGCGTAGGCGTCAATGCGGGCGGCCGTCACCTCGTAAGCGGGGCTGGTGCACTCGTCGCCGACGGCTGCGTCGTCCCAGTATTTTTCAGGGGTTTTGAAGTTGATTTTTGGCGCAGGCATGGCTCACTCCTGGGCGCGCGGGTTGACCTTCAGCGCCTGGGCCACGCTGTTGGGCGAGGCCTGGAGCAACTCGACCGCCAAGCCATCGGGCAGCTGCAGCCAATTGCGGCCTTGCGGCAGTTCTTTGACGCCAAATTTGCGGCATTCGGCAATCGCCAGGTCGAGGTCTTCCACCATCACGCCCAGGTGCGCGAGCCAACCCGCATCGTTGGAAGGCGGCGCCTCAAAAGCGGGTGAGCTGATGAGCTGCATGCCGCCGAGCGTCCAATATTGCTTAGGGTCTTGCGGGTCGCCTTCAATCTGGCGCACATCCATGCCCAGCGCCTCGTAGAAGAACTGGATGTGCCAGTGGATGTCTTTGACGCGAACGGCGACGTGTTCTACGTAGGATTTTTTGGTGTAGGCCAAGATGAAGACTCCGGTTGATTGAAGTAAAGTTCGCCGACGCGCCGGGCCGCCCCAAGCTAGGCACGGCCCCCACGTACTAGCGAAGCGCCGGGAGTTTCCAGCGCGGGGGGCAGCGCAGCACGCGAAGCGGCAAGCGTGGGGGCCAACATTTCTATGCCCTTCATGCAGGCCACGAGCGTTGCGTTGACGGGTGTTGGAACACCGCATTTTCGGCCCTGCGCCACCACCGCGCCGTTGACGTAATCAATCTCGGTGACAGACCCAGCCTCCAAACTTTGCAGCATTGAGGCCTTGAACTCGAAGGGCAGGCCCGCCGCCGCTTTGAGCCAGGGCGCGCGCGGGTCGGTGGTGGTCAGGGGGATGCCGCTGGCCTTGGCCACCGCCATCGCCTCCATCACAGCGGCCACAGCGCAGGCTTCCACTTCGGGCACTTGGTAGAGCAGGCCATACGGCAGCTTGGTGATGCCCGAGAGCGCGCCGGTGGCCACGTTGACCAGCAACTTCTCCCAAATCGTCGTCATGATGTTGTGGCTCACCGTGGTGGCCAAGCCCGCCGCGCTGAACCTGGCTGCCACCTCTTGCACCCGCGCGCTGGCCTTGCCCGAAAGCTCGCCGATGATGGTTTCTTTGCCCCGCGTTTCCGCGATGACGTGGCCCGGCGCCAGCATCACGCCGCCGGCATAAGTTTTGCCCGCCAGCACACGCGCCCTGCCCACCACGCCAGCCAACACGTCTTCATGCCCGACCCCGTTTTGCAGCGAGAGCACGGTGGTGTTGTCACCAATGATCGCCATCGCCGATTCAATCACCTGGCGCGTGTGGAATGACTTCACCAACACGATGACCAACTCTGCCGGGCCGCTGGACAAATCGACGCCGCTTGCATGGGTGGCCGCATGCACTTTGACGACACGATCCACG
>JANOYE010000012.1:0-19776 GCA_031428695.1 Rhodoferax sp.
CGTGATGGTGGTGATGTCGCCCTCTTGGGTGACCAGCAGATAGTCATAACTCATGGGTGCTCCTGTAGTTTTTTCTCAATGGGTTTCAAGTCTGCCATTTTTTCGCCCAGGCGGATCGCGCCGCCGGGTTGCCACGCCGGGTTGAACGTGAAGTCTCCCTCGGCTGATGCTGGAAACAACATGACCACGGTGGAGCCCAGCAGAAAGCGCCCCATTTCGTCACCCTGCTTCAAATGCACTTGCGGGTTCGGGTACTGCCACTGGCGCAGCGCGGGGATGCGCGGCGGGTTGACCACGCCGTGCCACACGGTGGCCATGCTGCCGACAATCGTCGCGCCCACGAGCACCATGACAAACGGGCCGTGCTCGTTTTCAAACACACACACCACACGTTCGTTGCGGGCAAACAGGCCCGGCACCCCACGTGCCGTCACTGGGTTCACTGAAAACAGGCCGCCCGGCACGTACAACATGCGCTTCAATTGGCCGTCACACGGCATGTGGATGCGATGGTAGTCGCGCGGGCTCAGGTACAGGCAGGCGAAGTGGCCGTCTTGGAATTGGGCGGCGAGTTTTTTCTCGCCCGCGAGCAAGGCCAGCGTGGAATAGTTATGACCTTTGGCCTGGAAAATCTGGCCGGCCTCGATGCGGCCAAACTGGCTGATGGCGCCATCAACCGGGCAAATCAAACTGGCCTGCGCGAGTGGCCGCGCACCGGGTTTCAGCGCCCGGGTGAAAAAGTCGTTGAAGGTAGCGTAACTGGCCTTGTCTGGGTTCAAGGCCTCGGCCATGTTCACGGCGTATTTTTTGACGAACCAATTGATGATGCGGGTTGTCACCGCGCCACGTGGATGCGACGCAACCCAGCCGGCAAACGCCGTCAAGGCTTGTTTGGGCAAGAGGTACTGCAGCAGGACTTGAAGGCGTTCGGGCAAAGTGTTCTCTTGGGTAAAGTGACGGAAAGCGTGGAAATTGTACGGGTGCGTTGCAAGGGCATCGGTTGCCGTACAGTAAGGGTTAGCCGGGTTTACAGTCCGGGCATACGCCCGCCGCCGCTTCAGCCCGGCCACAGACATTGAGGTCACCATGAACGCGCCACTCACCCCAGACCAGCAAGAGTTGCTCCAAAAAACAGAGCTGATTGCGCTCATCCGCAAAGGGCTGGAGCCCCACCTTCCAAAACACGCCATGTTGTGGCAACGGGAAGACACCACGCCCTACGAGTGCGACGGCCTCACCGCGTACCGGCAACGCCCCTTGCTGGTGGCGCTACCCGAGAGCGATGCGCAGGTGCAGGCGGTGCTGCAAGTCTGCCATCGGCTGAATGTGCCGGTGGTGGCGCGCGGCGCGGGCACGGGGCTGTCTGGCGGCGCGATGCCGCACAAGTTGGGGGTCACGCTGAGCCTGGCCAAGTTCAACAAGATTTTGAAGCTCGACAAATTCAGCCGCACCGCCGTCGTGCAATGTGGCGTGCGCAACCTGGCCATATCCGAAGCCGCCGCGCCGCTCGGTCTGTATTACGCGCCCGACCCGAGCAGCCAGATCGCCTGCACCATCGGCGGCAATGTGGCCGAAAACTCGGGCGGCGTGCATTGCCTCAAATACGGCTTGACGCTGCACAACGTGCTCAAAGTCAAAGGCTTCACAGTGGAAGGCGAGCCGATTGAATTCGGCTCTGACGCGCTCGACACGCCGGGTTATGACCTGCTGGCCGCCGTGGTCGGCAGCGAGGGCATGTTGGCCATCACCACCGAGGTGACGGTGAAACTCGTGCCCAAGCCGATTCTTGCGCGTTGCATCATGGCCAGTTTTGACGACATCCGCAAAGCTGGTGACGCGGTGGCGGCGGTGATTGCGGCGGGCATCATCCCGGCGGGCCTGGAGATGATGGACAAACCCATGACAGCCGCCGTGGAAGACTACGTCCACGCGGGTTACGACCTGAGCGCCGAGGCCATTCTCTTGTGCGAGAGTGATGGCACGCCTGAAGAAGTTGAGGAGGAAATCGGCCGCATGGCCGCCGTGTTGACCGCCTCCGGTGCAACAAAAATCGCTGTGAGCCAGAACGAGGCAGAGCGGCTCAAATTCTGGAGCGGCCGCAAAAACGCCTTCCCCGCCAGTGGCCGCATCAGCCCGGACTACATGTGCATGGACAGCACCATCCCACGCAAACGCTTGGCCGACATTCTGCTGGCCATCGCCGAGATGGAGAAAAAGTACAACTTGCGCTGCGCCAATGTGTTCCATGCGGGTGACGGCAATTTGCACCCGCTGATTTTGTTCGACGCGAATGATGCCGACCAGCTGCACCGCGCCGAACTCTTCGGCGCCGACATTCTGGAAACCAGCGTGGCCATGGGTGGCACCGTGACGGGCGAACACGGCGTGGGCATCGAAAAACTCAACAGCATGTGTGTGCAGTTCACGCCTGCTGAAAACGAGCAGATGTTTGGCGTGAAGCGCGCGTTTGACCCCGCCGGGCTGTTGAACCCCGGCAAGGTGATCCCCACCCTGAACCGCTGCGCCGAATACGGCAAGATGCTGGTGCGCGGCGGGCAGATCAGCCACCCGGATTTGCCGCGCTTCTAGTCCGGCGTGCCGAGGAAAACACATTGCAGGGATTGCGTGGCCTGGCCTGGCTCCTGGTGCTGCAATCGCTGGGTGAGGCACTGGCCCGCTTTTTGAATTTGCCCTTCCCGGGGCCGGTGGTGGGCATGGTTCTGCTGTTGCTGGCGCTGCGCTGGCCGATCGTGCGCGAACCGGTGGCCGTGTGTGCCGACTTTTTGCTGGGCCATCTCTCGCTTTTGTTCGTGCCGGTCGGCGTGGGCGTCATGACCCATCTGGCGTTGGTGGCGCAATACGGCTTTCGCATCCTGGCCGTCATTGTGCTGTCGACCTGGGTCGGCTTGGCCGTCACCGCGCTGGTTCTGCGGGTCGGCAAATCGCCCAACGGTGACTCTTCGGCTCGGGCGCAGCCATGACCAATTTTGTCCAACTGTGGGTGTACCTGTCGTCAACGCCGCTGTTTGGCTTGACGGCGACGATCACCGTGTATGTGTTGGCCCATGCGGCGTATGTGGCGCTCAGGCAGGCGCCTTGGGCCAACCCGGTGTTGTGGACGGTAGTCGTGATTGCGGCTGGATTGCTGACGACGGGCACAGCCTACCCGACGTATTTTTCGGGTGCCCAGTTCATCCACTTCCTGCTCGGCCCGGCGGTGGTGGCGCTGGCCTGGCCCTTGTGGATGCGGCGCACCGAATTGCGCCAGCGCTGGGGTCGGCTGCTGGTGGCGGCCCTGGTGGGCGGCGCTGCCGCCAGCGCCTCAGCGGTGGCGCTGGCGTATGGATTGGGATTGCCTCACGAGGTGATGTTGTCGCTGGCGCCCAAGTCGGTGACAGCACCCGTGGCCATGGGCGTGGCCGAAAAAATTGGCGGCATACCGGCGCTCGCCGCAGTGTTTGCCGTGCTCACCGGGCTGGTCGGCGCTTTGAGCGGAAAGTACCTGTTCGCAGCGCTGGGCATTCCAGTCACGCCGCAGGGCTGGATGGCGCGCGGTTTCGCGCTGGGAACCGCCGCCCATGGCATCGGTGCCGCGCGCGCCATGCAGGTAGATGCCGATGCTGGCGCTTATGCGGGCCTGGCGCTGGGCCTGCAGGTGGTGATCGCTTCGCTGTTGCTGCCGCTGGCATTCCGGTGGTTTTGATTGGCGGGCGAGCGACTTAAGGCGCCAACCATGTCAGACGCGAATGCAAAAACCGAACGTTTGATTTTTCTGGACTGGGTGCGCATCATCGCCTTTGGCCTGCTGGTGCTCTACCACGGGGGCATGTATTACGTGAGCTGGGACTTCCACATCAAGAGTCCGCACGCCGGCACCGCCATCGAGCCGCTGATGCGCCTCACCAATCCTTGGCGGATGGACCTGCTGTTTTTGGTGTCTGGCGCCGCCACGTCGTTCATGCTGTTGCGCGATGGCGCCAGCGGCCTGCTGCTGCGCCTGCGCGCCAAGCGGCTTTTGATTCCCTTGCTGTTTGGCATTTTGGTCATCGTGCCGCCGCAGTCCTGGCTGGAGGTGATGCAAAAACACCAGTACACCGGCAGCTACATCGACTTCATGGGTCTGTACTTGGCGGGCTACAGCGGCTTTTGCGCAACCGCGGGCAACTGCCTGGTCTTGCCCACCTGGAACCACCTGTGGTTTTTGCCGTATCTATTTTTGTACACCCTGCTGCTGTGGCTGGCGCTGCGCCGCTGGCCTTCCCTGCTGGAGCAGTTGAGCAATCGGATCGGCAAACTCATGAAAGGGGTGGGCCTGCTGGTTTGGCCCACGCTTTACTTGGCACTGACGCTGCTACTGTTGCGAAAAAACTTCCCGCAAAACTATTCGGTGTGGGGCGACTGGTTTGCCCACAGCCAGTACCTGGCGATTTTCATTTTGGGGGCTGTTTTGGCCCGAACGCAGGGCACATCTTCCGATATCTGGCGGCAGATGGCGCAATGGCGCTGGATTGCCCTGGCGCTGGCATTGGCCGCGTGGCTAGTGTTGGTGCAGGCGCCCTGGCTGGCGCGCGAGGCGCAGCTGCCCATGCGCAGCATCGGGCCCTGGGCCTACAGCATGCAACAGTGGTGCGCCATCGTCGCGGCGCTCGGGTTTGCGCAGGTTCATTTGAACCGCGATGGCCCCGCGCGGCGTTATTTGACCGAAGCTGTTTTCCCGGTGTACATCCTGCACCAGACGTTGATTCTGCTGCTGGCGCACAGCTTTGCGCCGCTAACACTGCACCCCGTGCTGGAAGGTGGCCTGTTGGTTGGATTGACCTTTGCCCTCAGCCTGGCCGGGTTTGAAATGGTTCGCCGCGTCCGGCGCTTAAGGCCATTATTTGGATTGCATTTGATCAAGCCAGCTGCGGTGGATAACGGCGATTGAGAATCAGCTGTTGGCGTTCAAAAAACGCTGGCCACACGCGACGCAAACATTCGGGTGAGCATTAAAATGTGTTGCAATATGGATCTATATACAGTATTCTTATCCATCAAACGATTCCGATCACCGACAACCAATCATGACACTCGCATCTGCCGCCGTTGATTTTTCGAGCTTCGTCGCGGGTCGGAAATTCAAGACCATCTTGGCTGACCCGCCGTGGCAGTTTCAGAATCGCACAGGCAAAATCGCACCCGAGCACAAAAGGCTGAATCGCTACGGCACTTTGACGCTTGAGGAAATCAAGTCGTTGCCGGTCGCCAGTGCGGCGGATGACACCGCCCACCTTTATCTTTGGGTTCCCAACGCACTTTTGCCTGATGGCTTGGCAGTTATGTCGGCTTGGGGCTTCAAGTACAAATCGAACATTGTTTGGCAAAAAATTCGCAAAGATGGCGGGCCTGATGGCAGGGGGGTGGGTTTCTATTTCCGCAATGTGACCGAGGTATTGCTGTTTGGCACACGAGGAAAGAATGCCAGAACTCTCCAGCCGGGGCGCACGCAAGTTAACATTATGTGCACACGCAAACGCGAACACTCGCGCAAGCCGGATGAGCAGTACCCGCTCATCTCATCATGCAGTCCGGGACCCTTTTTGGAAATGTTTGCCCGGGGAAAGCGCGACGGCTGGACAATTTGGGGCAATCAAGCTGACGAGAGCTATTCGCCAAACTGGTCAACCTATTCCAACCACTCCCAATCCCCTGCTGAATTGCAACTCGCCCTCGCCTGATGCCGCAGGACAAACCGCTTATCCAGAGTTTGCCGGTCTATTCACCCAATTCGTCATCCGACTGCTGGTCAACCTTGGCATGATCAAACACGACGATTGAAGCTGGCAGCCCAATCAGCAGCAGCGGACACGGATTGCCGACGCCTCGCTCAACGCGGTGAATCAACTTTTCCCAATGCGTCGTCGCCTGCCCGAATTTGTTTGAAACGAAATTGTCAGTCCAGGCTTTGGCAAACGCGATGGGTTCCTTATCACGTCCCGTTCGCCTCAAGATGTTTGTGCGCTGCTTGGGCGTAGGAATCACCCCGTTTTCTTCAAGCTTGGCCATGGAGTCGATCTCACGTTCAAGTGCAAATCGATTGACTGTGCCCCAGAGTGAGTCTTGCAGGGACTTCCCCCTAGTCACGATCAAGCCGACGCTGATCGCGCCTTCGGCATGCAGTCGCTTGAAGTTTTCGAGGTCGCGGTCGTAGAAAGGGTCTTTGTTATTCCACTCGATCTCCATCGCCAAAGTGCCCACGCCAGCAATCCGTTTGACGTGATCGACCTCATGTGACGTTGACTCTCGGGGAACGCCGTCGATCGTCTTGCCAATCTCAAATACATGCTTCTTCCACCCCAAAGCCGCGAGCGACTTGCGCAGCCTTTGGGTGAACTTGGTTTCGCCGCCGCCAGAACCGATGATTTCCGAGATTGGCAGCTGAACCTCGCTCAGGATCTGGACAATTTCATTCAACGCCCCGGAGAATTCGCCATCCAGGATGGACTTTGCATGGGAAAGAAATTCAACGTCAAAACCCTTGGCCGTCAGGGATTTGACGGAATTTTCCTTGACGCCCATTGCACGCTTGGCCAACAAGTTTTCCTCTACACCAAAGCTGGAGAAGATTGCGCTTCCATCTTCACAGCCCCCATCCCCAGCCGATCCAACGCCGCCGCCAATTGCGTCACAGTGCGATCCACGTTGTGCCATTTTTCCAGGCCAAACAGGCCGATGCGGAAAGTGGCAAAGTCTGCCCCTTCGTCACATTGCAGCGGCACGCCGGCAGCGGTTTGCAAACCTTCAGCCAAGAACTTCTTGCTCGATTGGATTTCCGGGTCGCTGGTGTAACTCACCACCACGCCCGGCGCTTTGAAGCCTTCAGCCGCCACGCTCGGGATGCCGCGGCTTTCAAACAGTTTGCGCACCCCCGCACCCAGAGCGATTTGCTCCTGGCGCACTTTCTCGAAGCCGTAAGCCTTGGTCTCTTTCATCACGGCGCACAGGCGGGTCAGCGCATCGGTGGGCATGGTGGCGTGGTAGGCGTGGCCGCCGCCTTCGTAGGCTTCCATGATCTGCAGCCATTTCTTCAAGTCGCAGGCGAAGCTGGTGCTGGTGGTGCTGTCAATGGCGGTGCGGGCCCGCGCGCTCAAGGCCACCATGGCGCAACACGGCGAGCTGCTCCAGCCTTTTTGCGGCGCGGAGATCAACACATCAACGCCGGTGGCCTCCATGTTGACCCACATCGCGCCGGAGGCGATGCAGTCCAGCACAAAGAGGCCGCCGACCTCATGCACGGCGTCTGCCACGGCCTTCAAATAATCATCCGGCAAGATCATGCCCGCAGCGGTTTCCACGTGCGGGGCGAACACCACGTCCGGCTTCTTGTCGCGGATGGCTGCGACCACTTCGGCGATGGGCGCGGGGATCCACGGCGACTGTTTGCCAGGGGCCACTTTGCGCGCCTTGAGCACCGTGGTCTCGGTAGCGATGGCGCCCATGTCCAAAATTTGCGACCAGCGGTAGCTGAACCAACCGTTGCGGATGACCAGCGCCTTTTTGCCGGTGGCAAACTGGCGCGCCACGGCTTCCATGCCGAAGGTTCCGCTGCCAGGCACCAGCGCGCTGGATTTGGCGTGGTAGACCTCTTTGAGCATGCCGGAGATGTCGCGCATCACGCTCTGGAAACTCTTGGACATGTGGTTCAGGGCGCGGTCGGTGTAGACCACGGAGAATTCGAGCAGTCCGTCGGGATCGACGTTGGGTAAAAGTCCGGGCATGGGAGCCTCCTGGGAAAAATGGGCAGACACGGTGTCTGCAAAGTCCGCAGCGTCCGCCGTTATGGCGGGCCTGCAAGGAATAGGGATGTCGGAAGGCGGTTGATTTTCGGGCTTGGCGGGTCAGCGGATCAGCGGATCAGCGCGAGTCGGCGAAGGAGCGGGTGGCCGCGGGCTCACCGCCCGCCAGCAAATAAAGGCCGAACAGCAGAACCATCAGGCCGTCAACAAAAAGCGTGGCGTGAAACGGGGCAAACCCAGGGTCGTTCCAGCCGACCGCAATGATCACACACAGGCCCAGTTTCTCAATGGCCGCCGCGATGACGATGGGGCGGCGCAACGGCGGGTGCATGGCGCTGTAGACCAACAAGGCGCCGATGGTGGCGGCCAGCAAGCCCCAATGTTTGGCAAACAACACGCCCGTGTTCGGCGACATGCTCATGCCCGTCAACGTGAACATCGGCCACGGGATGAAGAAAAGCAGGATCGGCAGCATCGTGATGACGCCGCAGACGTACAGGATTTTGGTGAAGTGTTTGACGATCACGGAAAGCTCCAACGCGAACTTGTTTTCAAGCCAATTCTTGGGATTTTCTTCTTTTCAAGCCCGTGTTTTACCACGCATCGACCATCAATGCGCGGCTGGGCGCTGCGATTTTTGACGATGCCAGGCCGCGCAGCAGCCAGTCCCGGGTGTGCGCCGGGTCGATCACGGCGTCAATCTCCAGGTGCGCGGCCATGTTGATGGCGCCGCCTTTTTCGTAATGTTCGGCCACCAGTTGGTCGTACAAGGCCTCGCGTTCAGGCCCCTCAGTCTTTGCCGCAAGTTCTTTGCTGTAGCCGAGTTTCACCGCACCTTCAAGCCCCATGCCGCCGAATTCACCGGTCGGCCAGGCAATGGTGAACACCGAAGCGGCAAAGCCGCCTGCCGTCATCGCCATCGCGCCCAGGCCATACCCTTTGCGCAGCACCACGGCGAAAAGCGGCACACGCAAATGCGCGGCGGCGATGAACATGCGGCTGACGTGGCGCACCTGGGCCAATTCTTCGATTTCCGGCCCGACCATGAAACCCGGCGTATCGACAAAACTCACAATCGGCAGGCCATGCGCGTTGCACAACTGCATGAACCGGCTGGCTTTGTCTGCCGCGTCGGCATCTATCGCGCCGCCCAGGTGCAGCGGGTTGTTGGCCATCAAGCCAACCGCCCGGCCTTGCAGGCGGCCGAGCGCCGTGTGGATGCCTTTGCCGAAACCGCTGCGCAATTCGAGCAGGCTGCCGGCGTCTGCCACGCCGAACAGCGCGCCGCGCGTGTCGTACACACGCAGGCGGTTTTCGGGCACAAGGTCGCGCAGGGCTTGTGAGGCGGGCGCCGCTGCGGCTGGGAGAGCGCCCTGGAAGAACGACAGGTAATGTTTGGCAGCAGCCACGGCGGCGGCTTCGTCGTCCACCAAAATGTCGATCACGCCATTGGCGTGTTGCACGCTGCTGGGGCCAATTTGTTCGGGTTTGAAAGCGCCCAGCCCGCCGCCCTCCACCATCGCCGGGCCACCCATGCCGATGTTGCTGCCTTGGGTGGCGATGATCACGTCAGCACAGCCCAACAGCGCCGCGTTGCCTGCGAAACAGCGCCCGGCGACGATGCCGAGCACCGGCACCTGGCCGTTGAGTTTGGCGAAGCTGGCAAATGTGGCCACTTGCAAACCCGCCACTTTGGGTGAATCCACATCACCGGGGCGGCCGCCGCCGCCTTCGGCAAACAGCACCACGGGCAACTTCTGTTGCAAGGCGAGTTCCAACAGGCGATCGGTCTTTTGGTGGTTGCGCATGCCTTGCGTGCCGGCGAGCACGGTGAAGTCGTAGGCCATGACGACGCAGCGGGATTTATCTTGGCCAAACTTGTCGGCGTTGACGCTGCCGATGCCGGTGACCATGCCATCGCCGGGCGTGTTGGCGATCAAATCTTCCAGCGTGCGGCGGCGCGATTGGGCGGCGATGGCCAGTGCGCCGTATTCGATGAAGTTGCCTGCGCCGGTGGCCGCGTCGCCATTCAAGTCGCACAAATCAGCAATGTTTTCCCGTGCCGTGCGCAGCTTGAGCGCGTGGCGTTTGTCCACCGCTTGCGGGCGGGCGGCGTCGAGCGTGAAGGCGTGGCGCGCCACCACGCGCTGCAAGTCTGGGCGGATCATCGATGACGCTGGGGCGCGTGATGAATCGTTTTCGCCGGAACTCTCCGTTTTCTCATAAGTTTTAGGCGTATCGGCCTCCAAGTCACGAATAATATGCGCACAAAGCTCATAAATTAATAGCAACTCGTTTTCATCAACAAGGTCGCCCACAGCGAACTGGTGGCTCATCACCCGCCCGGAAGCGCTGGCCCGCACCTCGTGCTCCATCTTCATCGCCTCAAGAACCGCGACCACGTCACCCGCCTGGAAAGTGTCACCGGGTTGAACCAGCCATTGAACAATGGTGGCTTGCAGCGGGGAGCGGATTGGGTGGTCGTTCATAGCGCTATTTTGATGCAGGCGGATTGACCGATTTTTGGATGACTCAAAATACCGATATGAACCACATCCCCTTGATCGAACTCACCCGCGGCGGCACGCTGGAATGCCAGCACCTCGGCTCGGTCGCCGTCGTTAACGCGGCCGGCGAACTGTTGGCCCAGGCGGGCGAGCCGCATTGGCTCAGCTTCACCCGCTCCACTTTGAAGGCGTTGCAAGCCTTGCCCTTTATCGAAGCCGATGGCGCGGCACATTTTGGCTTGTCAACCCAGCAACTGGCCCTCCTGTGCGCCAGCCACAGTGGTGAAGACAAACACGTCGAAGGAGTGACGCAAATTCTGGACAAAACCGGGCTCACCTACAAAGCACTGAAATGCGGCTGCCACACGCCGGGCATCTTCAGCTTCCACGACAAAGCGCCACCCGCCGGGCTGAAATTCGACGCGCGCCACAACAACTGCAGCGGCAAACACGCCGGGTTTCTCGCTTACTGCGTGTTGCACGGCCTCGCGATTGACAACTACATCGACCCGTCGCACCCCTTGCAACAAGCCATCAGAAGCCATGTCGCCCGCGCGGGCGGCGTGGCAGAGAATGACTTGAAGATGGGCATTGACGGCTGCTCCGCGCCGAATTACGCCATGCCGCTTTCCAGCCTCGCCCGCGCCTATGCCCGCTTGGCCAGCGGCGCCCAAGACGCGGAATTCGGCGCGAGTTTTGCGCTCTTGTCAGACGCCATGACGCGCCACCCCGATCTGGTCAGCGGCACGGGCCGCAGCGACCTGGCCTTCATGACAGCAGGCCGGGGCGATTGGGTGACCAAGGTGGGCGCCGACGGCGTGCAGGTGGTGGGCAGCAAAAGCCGCCGTGAAGCCTTCGCCATCAAGATCATCGACGCCAACAAAGCCGCGTTGTACGCGGCCACGGTAGAAGTGCTGGCGCAACTCGGCTGGCTGGACGAGGCGCAACGCGAGGCGCTCATACCCTGGCGCGCCCAGCGCATCGTGAACGCACGTGGACTGCTGGTGGGGGAGCGGGTGCCTGCGTTCAAGTTGGAAAGCCTTAAATGAAAATTAATATGGGTGTTAATTACTTAAACGCATCGAGCAAAATTTACGTATTTTTATGAATTTGTTTAAGTAAATTAATTAAAATTAATCTACTTTGTATCAATATTTATAGCATAAAACGCATATATTTCGTGACTTAGTGCCATCCTATATTTCTCACACTCTTTAGGAAAAAAATATTAGGGTGCATTTTCCGACGAGGCTGCGCGTGTTGGGGGCGCAGGCCGCCGTGCCGCTCAATCGCGTCCAGCTTCAATGATCTTTTGCGCCAACAAGGCCGGGTTGGTGAAACACACTTCATGGCTGCCCTGGCCTTCCACCAGGCGAAAGAGGCCGAGTTTTTCAGACAACCGCGGGTGCCAGGGCAGGCTGTGCGGCAACGCCGTGTCTTGCTGAAAGTTGATATACGACTTGCCGATTTGCAAAGCCGCCAGCTCGGTTTTCAGGGCGATCTTGTCGGTGAAGGTTTTGTACGGATGCGGGTTGAGCTTGGCATAGGCGGCCATCGCCGTGGCTTCGTCGGCATCGTTGATGAAGGCTTCGCGCCACACTGGCGGCGGCAGGCTCACGGCGCCGTCGTTGGCGCCCGAGATGGCGTCAAACATGCCCACGTACATGGGCGGCACCATGTCGTTCAGGCATTCACCGTTGAGCGGGACAAAAGCGTTCCAGTACACCAGCCGTTTGATGCGCTCGGGCGCGCGATCCACCGCGCCCGAGATCACCATGCCGCCATAACTGTGGCCGGCCAGGCGCACGTTGTTGAGGTTGTTGGCGGCGAGAAATTGCACCAGCGATTCAATCGCGTCATTCAGCCCCGTCGTCTTGCGGCTGTCGCCGGGGCGGTTGCCAGCCAGCGTCGGGCAATGAACGGTATGGCCGCTTTTGCGGATGAAGTCGGCCACCGGCTCCAACTCGGCCCCGGTGTGCCAAGCGCCGTGAACCAATACGTAGGTGTCTGCCATGAGTGTCTCCGTGGGTTTTGAGGGTTTGCAGCAACCGCTGCGCTGAAGGTCAAAACAGCGCGGCGGGGCGTTGATCGTAAGTGAGCCTGAGGTCCCACGTCAACCTGCAGTGCAAGCTCCCACACCGGCTGCGCTAAAGGCGCAAGCCAAGCACGGCGGCCGCCTGTTCCGGCTCGATGCGAAACCGGCTGCCAGGGCCGCCAAAAAATCCGTGCCACTGGATCAGGTGGCTGCTCAGCACGAAGCCTTCGAGGTGTTGACGCGACAGTCTTCGCACAATCCGGAACTGGTTGGCCGTGGCGGCGAACGGCTGTGCAGCGGTGCAGGCCTGAAACTCTTCTGGCGCCCATGGGCAGGTGATGAAACCGCGCCGGCGCAGAATCTCCACGCTGAAAACACCGGCTTTGAAAGGCCGCAACCAGTCGCTTGATGCGCCCGATGCCAGCACTTCGGCAAGTTTTTGGCCGACCTGCGCCGCCGTCACGCCCAGCGCCGCCAGCTTGGCTGCGTCGCGGGCCACCACCTCGGCCAATGACACGCCCTGCAGCAAGAAGCCGTGGGTGTCCCAGGCACCCGGCTGCATGCGCTGCTCTACTTCGGGCAGCGAAGCGGTCATCCGGATTGTTTCAATCGACTTGAAGACTGCGCTTGGGGCGAAGCTTGGGCAAATCCTACCCAGCCGTGCGCTTGGCCTGCGCGCCCGCCGGGAAACGTTTGCTGCCTTTGAGTTTGGCGAAGGTTTGCAACCCGGCGGAAATCACTTCGATGGATTTGTGCGCCACTTCGCCGTTTTGCGCGGTGTAGATGAACACGTAGGCCGGCTCAAGATACGCCTGCTTGTCCATGTCACCTTGTTCGAAATAACCGAAGTTGGCCGCCGTGACGGTGACATCGCCCTGCACCTTCGACGCCAGTTTTTCAAACATCTCAATGGCGGCGCCCGCCGGCATGATCTTCACTTTGGCTGCGCTCTGCAAGGTACTCCGCCAGACGCTGCGCAGCCCAACCACCTCGGCCTCAGGGTCGATGTGCACCATGGCAAACCCACCCGGGCCTTGCACCGGCGTCTCGTCAACGAAGCGGCGGAAGATGACCCCAGCGTCAATCAGGCGCTCGACTTTGTCCCGGCCTTTCAAGTCTGACGTGGCGCTGCGCAAATGGGTGATTTTGTGCAGGCGCATTTCCTTCGTGGGCAGAAATTGCGAGCGCTCCAAAAACGCCTGCGCCACTTTCTCGCTTTGCTGGGGTTTGAGGCTGAAGTCCTTCTCCGGCTCCATGCTGTATTTGTCGCGGTTGACATACCAGACGGCCCCCGAGTTGCGATGCACTGAAACCCGATAACGCCCCTCGAAATAACTCGTCCAGTCTTTGGACGTGACAACTTCCCGCAACTTGCCGGTCAGGCCAAAGCGCTGGGACAAGCTTGCCACATATTTTGTCGTGGACTGTGGCGGCGCCAGACTGTACACGTTGAGCGACGCCGGCACCTCTTTGGGTGGCTCTACTGCATATTTGATGGCCATGGCTTGCCCTCCTAGGTAGGTTGCAGGTGATCAGGAACGCCATCTCCAGGCGTAATAAGCAATTTCATTGTTCGGGATGTCGTCGAAATTTGAGTTGATCCGCTCGTTGTCGCGCCGGTTGATGGCGTCGGCCTGGGATCTTCCCGCTGCCATCGCGACCGGGTTGTCGTCGGCCCAGAATGAGTAGGATTCGTCGAGCCAGGCATTGGTCAATTTTTCGTTGTTGCCGGCGCGCCGTCCAAAGTTGTAGCCGCGGCCACCCGTCCACCACGAATCCGACACCAGATCGGTGAAGGCGAAAATCATGTGCAGGCGCTGAAAGGTGTTGTGCCAAACCGCGATGATGTTGCGCGTCAGCTCCAGGCTGTTGCAGGCGTCAATGATCAGGTATTCAAGGTTGAAGTTGTTGCCATAACGCGCTTGGTCCGAGCGCCAGGTGCAGCTGGCATTCTGGCCGCCGAAATAACCTTGAAAGAGGTTGTTGGCATTGGTGCTGCCGTGCGAGGAGAAGTGCGCGAAGTCCACGCTGTCGACCCAGTTGCCATCGTCACCGCCCAAAGGCGTTTCGCGAAAGTCCGTCTCGAAGGCATTTTGGTTGCCCCAATCGAACTTGGCGGTGTGCCCGCGCGACACCATGCCGTTTTTGAAGCCCTGCGAAGTTTCGTCGCAGTACGCCAGCGTGTTCTGCGTGCAGGGGCCGGGGAAGTTGTTGATCCATTCCACACCGATTGATGCCATAGTGCCCTCCAAACAAGCGAAAGTCTTTGCCTGAAGACTGAAGATTAATTACCAATGCGGGGGATGTCAATCCACCACATTGGGTACGAAAGTTAGACCACGCGCTCCTACTAATTCACTGGCGCGCGGCCTTTTTCCTTGCCGTTAAATGCTGCGCTACGCTTGGGCAGACAGGACAACAAGCGGCGTCCAGCACCCTGCGCATCGGGCCAAAAAATTCACCCTTCGCATCACCGTTCTGGAATAGTTGGTTACAAAATTCCAAAGGACCTTCCAGGTCTCAGGCCAAAGAACGGGCGGCGTTAGGGCCTGCGCGTACCCGCCACGGCGGCGCCGATGATCAAGGCAGCGGCCAGGGCAATGCTCCAGGTCAGGCTGCGCCCGGTCACCAGCATCAGCAACACGGTGGAGGCCAGGGGCGTGAGGTAACTGAGTAAGCCGATGTGCCGGGTGTCGCCCCGTTTGAGTGCCTTGTCCCACCAGTAGAACGCGGCCCCCAGCGGCCCCAAGCCCATGGCCAGTATCAACCCGCCGTCACTCGCGCTCAAGCGGGTGGCCGGTTCCAGCGCGGCGTGGCAAACCAGGGACAACGCGCCCGCAACCAGCCCAAACAACCCGATGGCGGCGGTCGGGAAACCGCGCCCCTTCATGGCCAGGCGTTTGGTTTGCAGCGAATAGTTGGCCCAGATCAGCGCCGAACACAGCGCCAGCAGGTAACCCCAGGCGTTGCCGCTGGGCGCGAGCGCAGCAGCAGCGGAAGACGGCGTCGCAGCGCCCGTGCCGGCGCTCCAGATCGCCATGGCCGCGCCAGCAAAACCCACCAGTGCAGCAATGACGTAGCGCGCCCGCCACGGCGTTTGAGGCAAATAAAGCGGGGCCAGCACGACGATCAACAATGGCCACAAATAGTTGACCAGATTCACTTCCACCGCGCTGGCCAGCCGCAGCGCGATAAACAGAAAGAAGTGAAAACCGAACAGCGTGAAGATGCCCAGGCCCAGTGCCGCAAGGCTGACGCGCCACTGCTGGGGGTCGCGCAGCACGGCGGGCCAGGCCAGCAGGCTGCCGATCATCAGCGCCAAGCCCGTCAACAAGAAGGGCGGCACGTGTTTGAGCAAGATGCCCAACGTGGACAGACTCGCCCACAACGCAACCGCGCCGAGCGCGTAGAGATTAGCGCTCACACCGCCTGATGGTTCTGCGCTTGATGCGCCTGCTGGTCTGCGTGGTAACTGGAGCGCACCATGGCCCCCACAGCGGCGTGGCTGAAACCCATCTCGTAGGCGCGGGCCTCAAACATCTTAAAAACGTCGGGGTGCACGTAACGCTTCACCGTCAGGTGGGCGCTGGAGGGGGCGAGGTATTGGCCGATGGTCAACATGTCGATGTGGTGGTCGCGCATGTCTTGCATCACTTGCAACACTTCGTCATCGGTCTCGCCCAGGCCGACCATGATGCCGCTTTTGGTCGGCACGTTGGGGTGCAGTGCCTTGAATTTTTTCAGCAGGTTCAGGCTGAATTGGTAGTCGCTGCCGGGGCGCGCTTCTTTGTACAGGCGCGCCGTGGTTTCCAAGTTGTGGTTCATCACGTCGGGCGGTGCGGCCGTCAGGATCGCCAGCGCGCGGTCGTCGCGGCCCCGGAAATCGGGCACCAGCACCTCGATCTGCGTGGCGGGCGACAGTTCGCGGATGCGGGTGATGCAATCTACAAAATGCTGCGCGCCGCCATCGCGCAGATCATCGCGGTCCACGCTGGTGATCACCACGTATTTCAGCTTCAGCGCGGCGATGGTTTTGGCCAAGTTGTCGGGCTCGTTCACATCGAGCGGGTCGGGCCGGCCATGGCCCACGTCACAAAACGGGCAGCGGCGTGTGCATTTGTCGCCCATGATCATGAAGGTCGCCGTGCCTTTGCCGAAACACTCACCGATGTTGGGGCACGACGCCTCTTCACACACGGTGACGAGTTTGTTGGCGCGCAGGATGTCTTTGATCTCGTAAAAACGCGTGCTGGGCGAACCGGCTTTGACGCGAATCCAGTCCGGCTTTTTCAATACCTCGCCTGGCACTACTTTGACCGGGATGCGCGACAACTTGGCGCCGGCTTTTTGCTTCGCGCTTGGGTTGTAGGTTTCGCTGCTTTGCGCTTCGCGGACGGTGTCTGTGGAACTCATGAATGCCTTGTGAACGCTGTGTGAATGCCTGGTGATGGATTTCAGGGCGACAAGTACGCCACCAGCTTGCGGGCGAAAACGTCTGCCACCTCGGGCACAGACGCCGCGACCCCGATTGTAGAAAGGTCTACGGTTTGCAGCCCCGCGTAGCCGCAAGGGTTGATGCGCGAGAAGGGCTCCAGATCCATCGCCACGTTCAGCGCCACCCCGTGGTAGGTGAAATGTCGGCTGACTTTGATGCCCAGCGCGGCGATTTTGCCGACGCCCAGCGCCGCAAAATTAATTGGGGTCAGATTCCAATTACCACCATGCGGGATTCCGGGAGATTTATCGAGCCCGTGGTCGCGTGTTTGGTCAAGTCTTTGATGAGAGAACGGATCGTCCAAGCGCACATAAATGCCCGGCGCGCCTTTGACGCGGTGGCCCGTGACACTGAAGTGAGCTAACGTGCGGATAACGGCCTCTTCGAGTTTGTAGACGTATTCCTTGACGAAATAACCCGCCTGCTTCAAGTCGATCAACGGGTAAGCAACGACCTGTCCCGGCCCGTGAAAAGTCACCTGCCCGCCCCGGTTGGTTTGAACCACGGGGATGTCGCTGGGGTTCAGAAGGTGCTCAGTTTTGCCCGCCAGGCCTTGAGTGTAGACCGGAAAATGCTCACATATCCATAGCTGATTACGCACATTATTCGTGACTTGGAGGCTTCTTTGGCTTGTGAAGTCTTGCATGGCCTGGTAGATGGGCAGGTAGTCCACCAAGCCGAGTTTGCGCACGTCAATCGTCATGCCAGCAGCGCATCGAGTTGACCCGCCGTGCCCACCCCCGCGCGTTCTTTGGTAATTTGGCCAAACACGCAGCGGCCTTTGCTGTTGCGCGCCCACAACTCCCCCACCTGGCGCTTCTCGATTTCATACGGGTCATTCAACAAATGCGCGCCCTTGTATTCAACGACGGCAATGCGCCCGTCAACCAAATCGGCCACAAAGTCGGGGTAAAACCGGCCCTTTGATGTTGCCAGTCCAAATCCGCAGGGCGCGGTCGTCAGATTGCGCACCCAATGTTTGACGTGGGCGTGGTTGTCGAGCAACTGGGCGCAGAAAAACTCTTCACCACCGTCTTTCAAATCCGCCTGCACTGGGTAGAAGTGCTTATTGAACTGGTAACGCCCGCTGTAACGCGACCCTGCGGGCACCGGGTAGCGGTTGGCTTCAAAGATCAGCGGGTGCGTCCAGTCCGGCTCGATGTCCCAGGCCTCCTCCAGCACCAATTGCCGAAACTGGGCCTTGGCGGCTGCGTCTTTCAAGTCTGCCACGCGCGCTTCAATGTCCTGCGCCAGCCGGAAACGGGTTTTGGCCAGCGTGACCAGCGGTACGCCCTTTTCGTGGATCAGGTGGTTGACGACCGCAGCAAAGTAGGCAGTCCGTTGCCCCTGCGTCAGTCCAGTTATTTTCTGGTAGAGCGATTGGTCCAACCATCGCACCAGATCGTCAGCCGTGATGCTGCTCGCGCCATAGTCAAAGGCGATCTGGCTGGCGTCGGCCGCCCGCAGGTTGACCTTGGCGTCCTTGAGGTAAATCTCAAAAGTATTGGACTGCTCTACGACCTGAAAACCCGGCAGCGCAATGGCCAGTGGTGACAGCAAATCCAGTTCCACCGCTTCGAGCACAGCTTCGCGCTCCAGCGGCCAAAGATGGCCCTGCGGTGTGCTGCGGTATCCCAAAGTAGGGATGGGCGCAAAACGTTCGCCCCGTGAGGCGGGCGAGGTCTGGGCGGCGACCAGCGCATTGTGTTGCGCAACTTTGGTTTGTACCTGTTCCTGCTTTTTCGGGCCGCGCACCTGGGCCACGAGGTGCGCTTCGACCTCTGGGCTGATGTGACCGGTCAGCACCAGGCTCTGCGCGCCGCCGATTTGATGCACTTCAATGCCCGGCGCATTCTGCAGTTCAGGCGGAATCGAAGTGGCAGCAAAGGCCGTCGAAATGGGCGTGGGGGGCGCAGGCGCAGGCGCGCCTTCAAGCCCCTCAAACAGCGGCAAGGTGGACTGCTGCACCACCATCGAGGCGACATCCAGCGCCTCGAACCCCATGTTGTTGATGAGCCGGTCGGCCAGCTCATGCGCGGCGGTGGAAAATTTCGCCTCGCACACATGGGCGTAGGCCCGGTTCAGCGCATCACGCCCGCGCCGGCTCGCATAAGGCATACGCAAGACGCGGCCCAGCAGTTGCTCCACCGCCGTGGCGCTGGAAAGCTTTTGCAGCGAACACAACACGTAGGCAAACGGGCAGTCCCATCCTTCCCGCAGCGCCTGCACGGTGATGACAAAACGCACTGGGCAGTCGCGCGCGGCCAGATCCAGCCCTTCTAGCTCCCGCGTGTCGCCAGTGGCAATCTTGATCTGCTCCTTGGGGATATGCAGCTCATCTTCCAAATGTTTACGCAAGGCGGCGGGTGGCACCTCGTCGTTCTCGTTTTGCGCCTGAAACAGCACGATGGGGCGCACATAACCGTTGCCCGCTGCTTCGTCTTTCAGCGCTTCGGCCTCCAAACCAAGCCGGTTCTGCACGGCAGCAAACACCGCCTGCTGCCAACCCTGGGGGTGCTCGGCCAGCGCGATGGGCAGCTTGATCATGCTTTCCGCCGCCAGTTCCTGCGCACTCACGTGGTACAGCACATTGGTTTTGTGGGAGATGGGTGTGGCCGTCAGCTCAAAAATAGCGCTGGGGTTCAGCCGCTTGAGCGCGGTGAAGCTCTTGTCGGTCTTGGTGTTGTGCGCCTCGTCCACAATCAAAAGCGGCTCGTGCAGCGCCAGCCAATTGGCCAGGCTCCAGCGCGCTTGGCCTACAAAACCCTTCAAGACGCCGGTGCTGTCGGCGCTCGCCTCTTCCGCTGTGACCAGCGAATCCGGCAGATCACGCAGCACCCGCAGGCGCTGTTCGTCGCAACCCTTGAAGTGGCGCTCGAAGCTTTCAGAAAAGCTGTAAACATTGCGTTTGTCGGTGTCGTCAATGCGGAAGCTCTGGATGGTTGCCACCACCACCACGGCGCG
>JANOYE010000013.1:0-19512 GCA_031428695.1 Rhodoferax sp.
CCGCCAACGGGCAGCGCGGCGCATAGGGGCAGGCGGTGGCTGGGTGCGCACGCGCAGCGATGGGGATGACGCGCCTGCGCGCTTGGCCCAGCGCGGCGGGTTCCATGCGCGGCACGGCGTCCAGCAGGGCGCGCGTGTAGGGGTGAGCGGCGTTGTGAAAAAGCGTTTCGGGCGTGCCTTGCTCGACAACGCGGCCTTGGTAGATCACGGCGACTTCGGCGCAGAGGTGATCCACCACGGCGAGGTCGTGGCTGATGAGCAGGTAAGTCACGCCAAACTGTTGCTGCAAGTCTTGCATCAGGTTGAGCACCTGCGCTTGCACACTCACGTCCAGCGCACTCACGGGCTCGTCGGCGACGATGAGTTGGGGCCGGGTGATCAGCGCGCGGGCAATGGCAATGCGCTGGCGCTGGCCGCCGGAGAATTCGTGCGGGTATTTGTCAAGGTCAGTGTCACGCAGGCCCACTGACGCGAGCACTTCGCTGGCCTGGCTGCGCATCTGCGCCGGGCTGTGTTTCTCCAGCGCAGCGAGCGGTTCACAAACGATTTTTTCGATCTTTTGGCGCGGGTCGAGCGAGCCATACGGGTCTTGAAACACCATTTGGAAATCGCGCCGGGCGTCGCGCAACGCAGCGGCATCGAGCCCGCCCATGTTGCGGCCGAGCAGCTTCACGCTGCCGCTGTTGGGTTTTTCAAGCGACATCACGAGCCGCGCCAGCGTGGATTTGCCTGAGCCGGATTCACCGACCACGCCCAAGCTGCGTCCGCTTTCAATCGTCAGGCTCACGCCTTGCAGCGCATGAACGACCGGCGGCGGCTGCCACAAACTTTCACGCGGCAAGTTGTAGCGGCGGGTGACCTGGTCAACTTGCAGCAGCGGCGCGGTCATGCGGCAGACTCTGTGAGCGCGTGGGCCGACGCTTGCGCGGATTCAAATTGCGCAGCCACTTCAATAAGGCGGAAGCAGCGGGCTTCCTGGCCGTTGCCCAGGTGTGTCGCAGCGGGTTGTTCAGTCGCGCATCGCTCAACCGCAAAGCCGCACCGCCCGGAAAAAGCGCAGCCTTTCGGCAGATCAACCAGCTCAGGCACGCTGCCGGCAATGGTCGTCAAACGCGCGCCGCGCGCAGCGCCCAAACGCGGGCGCGCGCCAAACAGCCCGCGTGTGTAGGGGTGGGCGCGCTGGTTGAAGATGACCTCGGTGGGGCCGCTTTCGACCACGCTGCCGCCGTACATCACCATCATGCGGGCGACGTTTTGGGCGATCACGCCCAGGTCGTGCGAGATCAGCACCAGCGCCATGCCGCGCTCCTGCACCAGGTCATGGATGAGGTCGAGAATTTGGCCCTGGATAGTCACGTCCAGCGCTGTGGTGGGCTCGTCGGCAACCAAGAGGTCGGGCCCGCAGGCCAACGCCATGGCAATCGTCACGCGCTGGCGCTGGCCGCCGGAGAACTGGTGCGGGTAGGCGTCAAAACGTTTGGCGGCTTGGTGGATGCCCACGCGTTCCAGCAATTCAATGGCTTGTTGGCGCGCCTGCTGCCTGGATGCGCCGCGATGCAGCTGCAGCGGCTCCGCCACCTGGTGGCCGATGCTGTGAACCGGGTTCAGCGCCGTCATCGGTTCCTGAAACACCATGCCAATGCGGTCGCCGCGAATCTGCCGCAGCACGTCATCGGGTTGGCCTGTCAGCTCTTTGCCGTCGAATTTGATGCTGCCGCTCACGATCGCGTTCTCTGGCAGCAGGCCCAGCAGCGACAACGCCGTGATGGACTTGCCGCAACCAGATTCGCCCACGATTCCCAATGTTTGCCCGTGTTCCAAGGTGAAACTCACGTCACGGACCGCAAACCCTGGCCCGCGCGGCGTTTGCAGTTGGACACTCAGGTGGTTGACTTCAAGCAAGGGCATGGAAAGTGGCGATTGGGGCGCAACAACCGTCAACGTTGCCGCGCCAGGCGCGGGTCCATCAGGTCACGCAAGCCGTCACCCAGCAGGTTCAGCCCGAGCACCGCCAATACGATGGCCACGCCGGGGAACACCGCCAACTGCGGCGCCTGGAACATCAGCGTTTGCGCCTCGGCCAGCATGCGGCCCCAGGACGGGTTGGGCGGCTGGGTGCCGAGGCCGAGGTAAGACAACGCCGCCTCAGCCAGGATGGCGATGGCGAAACGGATGGTGATCTGCACGATCAACACCGAGGAGATGTTGGGCAACACGTGCTCAAAAGTGATGCGCCACGGCCCTTTGCCGCAGGCGCGCGCGGCCAGCACGTATTCGCGCGCCCATACCGCGTTGGCGCTGGCACGGGTGATGCGGGCGAAGTTGGGGATGTTGAAGATGCCAATGGCGATGATCGAATTGACAATGCCCGCGCCGAACACGGCCGTCATCATGATGGCCGAGAGAATCGCCGGAAAGGCGAAGGTGAAGTCGGCCAGCCGCATGATGAGCTCTTCCACCCAGCCGCGTTTGGCGGCGGCCAGCAGGCCCAGGCCGCCACCCACCAGCAGGCCGATGCCCACAGCAATCACGCCAACGAGAATCGAATTGCGCGCGCCGACGAGAAGCAGCGAGGTGACGTCGCGCCCGAACGGGTCGGTGCCGAGCCAATGCGCGAGGCTTGGCTTTTGCAGCTTCAGGGCCATGTCGATCTCGTACGGCGACCAGGGCGTCCAGACCAGGGAGAGGGTTGCCGCGAAGAGAAGCAGCAAAGTGAGCAACGCGCCAATCGTGAAGCTCTTGTGCTTGAATGCGCGTTTCAAGAAGGAATGCTGTGCGTGAGCAGCTACTGATTGTGTAGCGGCTGAAATGGGTTGGATGCTTGGTGGCGAAATGCTCATATGTCGCTGGCCTTCACACGTGGGTCGATCACGGCGTACAACACGTCAACAATGAAGTTCACCACGACCACCATCGTTGCCAGCAACATCACGCAGTTGCGCACGACGATCAGGTCCCGGTTGGAGATGGCCTGAAAAATCAGGCGACCCAAACCGGGCAAATAGAAGACGTTTTCCACCACGATGGTGCCGGCCAGCAACTCGGCGAACTGCAGGCCCATCACCGTGATGACGGGAATCATCGCGTTGCGCAATACATGGCCCCAGACGGTGGCGCGTTTTGACAAACCCTTGGCGCGGGCGGTGCGCACGAAGTCTTCGCGCAGCACCTCCAACACGCTGCTGCGGGTGATGCGAGTGAGGATGGCCGACTGCACCACAGCCAGTGAAATCGCGGGCAGAAAAATCGCTTTCAAACCCTCGAACACGCCGTCTTCCCAGCCTGGAAACCCGCCCGCCGCGAACCATTGCAAGTGCACTGAAAAGAGCAAGATCAACAAAATGGCGAACCAGAAATTGGGGATCGCGATGCCGACTTGGGTGAGGCTCATCAGGCCCACGTCGCCCAATTTGTTGTGCCGCATGGCGGCGTAAATGCCTGCGCTCAAGGCCAACAAGGTGGTGAGCGTCATGGCGATCAAGGCCAGCGGAAAAGTCAACGCCAGGCGTTCCAAAATCAAATCAAGCACCGGCGAGCTGTAGGCATAACTTTGGCCCAGGTCGCCCGTCAACATGCCGCCAATCCAGCTCAGGTAACGCGCCAGCGGCGGTTGATCCAGGCCCAATTTGACGCTGAGGGCTTTTACCGCCTCGGGCGAGGCATCGGGGCCCATCATGATCAAGGCGGCGTCGCCGGGCAAAATTTCAAGCACCAAAAAGACGACGATGGAGGCGCCAACCAGGGTGGCGATCAGGGTAGTGAGGCGTTTGAGGAGGAAGAGGCCCATCGTTAGAAGTGTTTGGTCACTATTATGGGCAAGATCATGCGGGTATTCGCCGGGCGCGATAATTCACCCCATGGCCTTGATCATCACCGATGAATGCATTAATTGCGACGTGTGCGAGCCCGAGTGCCCGAACGACGCAATCTACATGGGCCAGGAGATCTACGAGATCGACCCGCACAAATGCACCGAGTGTGTTGGGCATTTTGACGAGCCCCAGTGCGTGCAGGTGTGCCCGGTGGCGTGTATTCCAGTCAACCCGGCGTTTGTGGAAGACAACGAGACGTTGTGGCAGAAGTACCGGCGGTTGCAAGCAGCCGCGATAACTGCGCCCAGCGAGGCCGAGGCGCGGTAGTCACTGGCGCTCAGGCCGGATTCTTCGCCGTCTTGGCAGGCTTGGCTGGTTTAGCGGGCTTTTCTGGCTTTGCCGGTTTGGCCGGTTTTTCAGGTTTCAGTTTTTTCCCGGCATGGGGCGCAAGCGGCGTGCGGTGGACTTTCTTTTTGTCCGCTTCGGCTTTTTGAGCCGCCTTATCTCTGCCCACCTGTGCCCGCTCGTCTCGTTCTTGCGTTTTGCGCTCAGTGGCCAATTTTTTAACCACTTTTTCGGTGTCGCTGGTGGTTTTGTCGGCTTGCGCCTTTTGCTCGTCGGTGCGTTTGTCCCGCGCGTCTATCGCCTTACCGCCTGCGCATGGGGTTTCGCTATAGGCATTGCCGCATTTGTAAGCTTGTTGGGCGATGGCCCCCGAAAATAATGCGTAACCAGCTATGAAAAATGTAGCTAGTGTAAATCGTTTGAAGGCACGCGCAGAGGTAAGCATGGGGTGTTCAAGGTTTGGATGTGCCAGGGGCAACGGGTGAACTAGGCGTATTGGGCGTACTAGGCGTGCTGGGCGGTTTGGGCGGGCTGGGCCGGGGCGGTTTGTCAGTATGAACCAGCATGGTGGCCTTATCCATTTCGCCGGCAACGAAGTGCGGGAAAGCCTTGAGCCCGCGGTCGATGCTTTGCCCTATGGCAATTTTGTCGTCGAGCGAGGGTTTTTTTAACACCCAATGGATAACTTCGGACTTCACGCCAGGGTGACCGATGCCCAGCCGCAGCCGCCAGTAGTCGCCGCTGCCAAGCTGGTCAAAAATGTCGCGCAGGCCGTTGTGGGTGCCCCGGCTGCCGCCGAACTTCAGTTTGGCTTGGCCGGGGGCGATGTCAAGCTCGTCGTACGCCACCAAAATTTCTGCGGGTGTGATCTTGAAAAACCGGGCCAGCGAGGCCGCCGATTTTCCTGAAAGGTTCATGAAGATTTGGGGCTTGAGCAGCCAGATGGTTTGGCCGTGCGCCAGCGTGCGCGCCAGCAGACCAAAGTGGTTCTTCTCCATCACCAGGTTCACTTTGAGTTCATTCGCCAGGGCGTCGATGAACCAAAACCCGGCGTTGTGGCGAGTGGCTTCGTATTCGGGGCCGGGGTTGCCCAGGCCGACAAAGAGTTTGATCATTGCGTGGAGGTTAAAACAAAAAGGCCCGCATACTGCGGGCCTTTTTCCTCAAACCATGCCTTAAAGCTTAAAGGTTTACTTCTTGGCGGGTGCTTTCGCAGCCGGAGCAGCCTTGGCAGCCGGCGCGGCCTTGCCTGCGGGAGCGGCCTTGGCAGCCGGTGCGGCGGCTTTGGCGCCTGCAGCGGCGGCGGCCGGTGCAGCGGCAGCGCCCGCAGCTGGAGCAGCAGCGGCGTCACCAGCAGCAGCGGGTTCAGCGCCGCCGATCATCACCACGGAGACCAGCACCGGGTTTTTCTTGCCGTGGGTGACAGCCGTCACGCCTTCGGGCAATTTGACGTCGTCCAGGTGCAGCGACGCGCCTTTTTTCAGGCCGCTCAAATCGACGGCGATGAATTCAGGCAAGTTGGCAGGCAAACACTTGATGTCGATTTCGGTCTGCACGTGGTTGGCGATGCAGCCGTCAAATTTGATGGCTTGCGAGTTTTCTTCGCCGCTGAAGTGCAAAGGCACTTTCATGTGCAGCATGGTGTGGGCCTCGACACGCTGGAAGTCGATGTGCTGCACGTACGGCTTGTACGGGTGCATTTGCACGTCACGCAACAAAACTCTGCTGTCTTTGCCGGCCACTTCCATGTCCAGAATGGTCGAGTGGAACGTTTCCTTTTTCAGGGCGTGCCACAACGCGTTGTGGTCCAGCTCGATGAGCTGGGGCGTAGCGGTGCCTCCGTAAACGATGCCGGGCGTGCGGCCCGAAGTGCGCAGACGGCGGCTCGCACCCGTACCTTGCATGGCGCGCTCAAAAGCGACGAATTTCATAATCTAACTCCAAAAATGGGAGCCCACCGCGACCAGTGTGGCTCCTGCTAAAAAAGGCCTCTTTGGGAGAGGCCGGCTTTTTGTCCAGACCAAAACCCTTAAAAAAGGTTCTCTTGCTCTGAAAACAAACTGATGACCGACTCACCCTTGGCGATGCGCGCAATCGTCTCTGCGATCAGCGGCGCCACGGTGAGTTGGCGGATTTTCTGGCAGCTCTGGGCGGCCAGGCTTAAGGGAATGGTGTCGGTGACGGTGACCTCGTCCAGGGCCGAGCCATTGGTGATGCGCTCGATGGCCGGGCCGGAAAAAATGGCGTGGGTGCAATAGGCGTACACCTTCTTTGCGCCGCGCTCTTTCAAGACTTCGGCGGCTTTGACGAGCGTGCCTGCGGTGTCGATCATGTCGTCCATGATGACGCAGTTGCGGCCTTCGATTTCACCGATCACGTGCATCACTTCCGACACATTGGCCTTGGGGCGGCGTTTGTCGATGATGGCCATGTCGCAGCCGAGTTGTTTTGCCCAGGCGCGCGCGCGCACGACGCCACCGACGTCGGGCGAGACCACGATGAGGTCGTCGTATTTCTTCTGCCGCAAATCGCCAAGGAGCACGGGCGAGGCGTAAATGTTGTCTACCGGGATGTCGAAAAAGCCCTGGATCTGGTCGGCGTGCAGGTCCATGGTCAAAACGCGGGCCACGCCCACGGTTTGCAACATGTTCGCGACGACTTTGGCGGTGATGGGCACGCGTGCCGAACGCGGGCGGCGGTCTTGCCGGGCGTAACCGAAGTAGGGAATGACAGCGCTGATGCGTTCGGCCGAGGCGCGTTTGAGCGCGTCAACCATGATCAGCAGCTCCATCAGGTTTTCATTGGTGGGCGCGCAGGTGCTTTGCACCACGAAGACATCGCGGGCCCGCACGTTTTGGTTGATCTCGACGGTGACTTCTCCGTCAGAGAAGCGGCCAACCGTGGCGTCGCCTAGTTTGATGTTGAGGTGGGAGGCGATGTCGGCGGCCATCTCCGGGTTGGCATTGCCGGTGAAGACCATGAAATCAGGCGACTGTGGTGACTGCATGAAAATCCCAGCGTGAAGAACTGCCAAAACCTGAAAAACTGCCGATGCCTGCTGGAGCGCCGTGCCTTGTCGGACGGACTCACTCTCTGACTTAACTTTGGCAGGGGAGGAAGGATTCGAACCTTCGCATGCTGGAATCAAAATCCAGTGCCTTAACCAACTTGGCGACTCCCCTACACCGGTCCGCCGGAAAAACCAGCGAACCCGAAAACCTTTTTGCCCAGCGCAACCACTCAGTTGCCTGCCCACCCGGCCAGTGGATGTGCGGGCATATTTCTGCACACCTTGACCTCAAACCCGTCCACCTTGGCTTTGCCCGCTTTATCGCCAACTTTAGCGCCAAGCGCCAGGTCTGCTCTGGACAAACCTCGGGGCCAACTTCGGGGCCAACCTCGGGAAAATTCTTCCGGCAATCTCGCAAAAACTGCGCTGCCCGAGCCTGTCATGCGCCCCTGCAAGCCCTGCTGTGCAAGCCACTTAAGGCCCTGACCCACCCCGGGGCACAGGCTTTGCGCCACCGTTTGCAAGTCATTGCACCCAAACTCATACGGGTTTGCAGCAAAGCCCAAGATTATAGCAGTCGCCGTGTTTCGAGGAAGATCGGGGTGAGAGAAAATCGTGGCTGTTTCCAGCCCGCCGTGCGGTTTTACAACGAGAAATTTCGCTTCTGGCAGATCCACAGCGGTTATTTTCTCGCCAATGCCCTCTACCCAAGCGTTGCGACCTTGCAGAAAAAACGGCACGTCGGCGCCCAGCGACAATCCAATCGTCAGCAACCGGCTCAATGGAAAATCGAGCGCCCAGAGGCGGTTCAGCGCCAGCAGCGTGCTTGCCGCATCGGAGGAGCCACCGCCCAGGCCGGCTTGGCTTGGAATGCTTTTGAGGAGGCCCAAGTGAACGCCGAGACCTTGCGAGCCAGCGCCCGCCGCGCTGCGCAGCGCCTTGGCGGCGCGCACGGTTAGATCCTCGTCCGGCAGGGCGGTGCCGGCACCCGGCTTCAAGTCCTCGCGTCTGATGAGCCCGTCGTTGCGCCGCTCGAAATGCAGGGTGTCGCACCAGTCGATCAGCATGAAGGCCGATTCGATGGTGTGGTAACCATCCGGGCGGCGGCCTGTCACGTGCAGGAAGAGGTTGAGCTTGGCGGGCGCGCAAACGTCGTAAATCGCCTTCATGGGGTTGCATTCATGGCTGGATTATCCCGCTCGGTTGGTGCGGCACAGCGCGCCACCCAAGCGGCGGGCCTCTTTCCATTTCTAAATCACTCCAGAATCACGCGCAACTCTACCTCTGGCGCCGGGATGGTGCGCTTGGCGATGATGCGACCATGGATGGCCTGGGAAACGTCTGCGGCCCAGCCAGGGGTGGCAGCCGGCTCGCCGTTGAGCCAGGCAAACAAGCTGTCGATGGGCAAGGCGGCGCCGGTAGCGCTTAACAACATGGCGTCCAAGGAGTCAAATTGGCGCGTCACGCCGCCAGTGTCAAGCTGCGCCACGCCCAGGCCCCAACTGAGTGCGCCGACCGTGGTGCCAAGCGGAGAAAATAACAATAACTTGCCGACTTTGGCATTGCCGATCAACTCAAAACTTCCCGAAAAAGACTGAGGCTGGGTCGGATCCTGTGACGGATTTTGAGCGATTTTCAGCGCCAGGCGGCCGCGAAATTCGGTTTTTGTTTGAATTTTTTTATTCGACAACTCTGCATCTGACTCAGTTTGCAAACCAAGTCTCGTATTGTTTGCACAAGATGCTATAATTAAAGACGAAAAAAAGACCAAATACTTTGCAAATATTTTACTAAAAATCACAATTTAACGCGAAATCGTTTGAGCGTCTCTACCAGTGTTTCGTTTTCCGCGTTCAGCGCTGCCCCTTCCCGCCATATGACCAGCGCTTGATCGCGCTTGCCGCTGACCCACAACACCTCGCCAAGATGCGCCGCAATTTCCGCGTCGGGGCGGGTCTTGAAGGCAGACTCCAGGATGCGCACCGCCTCGGCCGTGTTGCCGCTGCGGAATTCGACCCAGCCCAGGCTGTCTGAAATGAACGGGTCATTGGGTGCGAACTCCAGTGCTTTCAATATCAGTGCCTTCGCCTCAGGCAGGCGGATGTTGCGCTCGGCGAATGAATAACCCAAGGCGTTGTAGGCGTGCAAGTAATCGGGCTTGCCCGCGATGATCTGCCGCAACCCACGCTCCATTTCGCCGAGGTTGCCGAGTTTCTCAGCGAGCATGGCCTGGTCGTACATCAACTCGTAATCTGGCGCAGTGCCTTTGGTTTTGTCGGCAATCAGGTCGTAAGCGGGTTTGTATTGCTTGAAGTCGCGCAGCAACTGCACCTCGGCCATCAACTTCATGCGCCCGTCTGCGGGGTTTTTTTCCGGCAGGGCGCGCAGGAGTTTGCGACCTTCTTCCAATTTGCCTTGTTTTGCAAGAATATTGGCGCGGCGGGCTTGCGCACTGACCATGTCGTCGGCGTTGTCGATCTTGCCAAGCCAGTTCTCGGCCTGAGCGAAATCCTTGCGGTTCTCGGAGATCTGCGCCAGCGACAGGTAGGCTTGGGCCAGGCCACGATTGACTTCAGGCGAGCGATTGGCGCCGCCCGCCTGCACCACGTCGATGTGGTGCTTGAGCGACTTTTCTCCCTGGTCAAATTTTCGATCCTGCACCTCAAGCGTGCCGCGCACCAGCCAGGCCTGAGGGTGATCGGCTTTTTCAGCAGTCACCGCCTGCAGTTGGGCCATTGCTTCGGTGTACCGCTGGGCGTCAACCAGCGCCCGGGCGTAACCCATGCGAATTTCCACCTGCGGCTTGCCGTCAATGTATTTGCGCACAATTTGCTCGGCCAGCGGGGTTTTTGGACTCATCAGTGCGAGCGCCAAGGCGGCTGGGCCCTCTGTCAGTGGGTCCATCACTTGCGCGCGCCGAGCGGCCTCCAGCGCGCCAGGCATGTCGGCCGCGTCCACACGCATCCGCCCCACCGTCGTCCAGGCGGCAGCGCCTGTCGCCGGGTTGGCCATGGCCTCAGCCAGCGCCTGCTCGACCACGCCGGCCGCCAATTTCTTGTCAGACGCCCGGGCATAGAAGCGGGGAATTGCGCCGATCATCACCGCGCGTTCGCGTAGCGGGCTGGCCGTGATTTCACTTTTGAGCGGCTCCAGCGTTTCGCCAATGCGGTTCAAACCAATCAGGATTTGCAGCGAATAACGATTGGCCTCGCGTGAACTGGGCAAGGCTTTGCTCCAAGCGCGCGCGGCCAGCAAGGCGGATTCGCCCGAACGCGACTGCAGCGCGATGGTGACGGCACGTTCGTACAACTTGGCGTCATTGGTTTTGCGCGCCGCATCCAAAATCAGCGAGTACCCGGCCCCGGCTTCACCGCCATAGGTGTTGAGCTCACCCAAAAGAAGTTGGTAGAAAAGTTCACCGTCGAGTGCCGAAGAAGGGGGCGCACTTGGCTCGGCAGCAAGCGCGTTAGCGGGCGCTTGCGGGCGTGCAGGCTGTGCAAAGCCGAGTGGTGGCAGTGTGGTGGCTGCCAAGACCAGGAAGGTGGTCAATGTGCTCCTTGAAACTACGTGGAGCCCATGGGCGGCAGCCTGTTTCAACGGGAAGTCAATGGCCAGAGCGCGCAAACGGCGAATCGTAAAAATGCGGGTGAATTGCAACATCAAACCATAATAATCCAAGCTGGCGCAATTGCGCAGTTGCATCCTCAATAACACTATGCCCGAATTACCTGAAGTTGAAGTCACCCGGCTCAGTTTTGCCGACCGCATACAGGGCGCACGGGTGCTGTCTGTGAGAATGGGCAAACCGCTGCGCTGGCCGCTGATTTGCGCGCCCGCGAGCCTGGTCGACACGCGGGTGATGGCGGTGCGGCGGCGCGGCAAATACCTTCTGCTTGATCTGCAGCGGGAATCCTCGCAAGCGGGGGCGCTTGAAAATGGCTTGTTGATGATCCACCTTGGCATGTCTGGCAGTTTGAGCTTTACGCGTCTGCCGGGTGTTGCCAGCGTGTTGGGTGCACACGACCATTTCGAACTAACCACCACCCAGGGCAGGCTGACGCTGAACGACCCAAGGCGTTTTGGCGCGGTGGTGTTCGCCGAATCTCAGGGCTCGGACGTGGCGCAAAAGCTGCTTGGCAAGCTGGGCATGGAGCCTTTGTCTGAAGATTCAGGGACAGGCTTCGATGTGCAGAAATTCCGGCAGGGTCTGAAGCTGCGCAGCGCGCCCATCAAACAAGTGCTGCTGGGCGGCGAGCTGGTCGTGGGGGTAGGCAATATTTATGCGTCGGAAGCGCTCTACATGGCAGGCATTCGGCCCACTTCCAAGGCCAATGGCGTCAGCCGGGCGCGGGCATTGAAGCTGCACGGGGCCATCCGGCAAGTGCTTGCGCGGGCCGTGGAGCGCGGCGGCAGCACCTTGCGTGACTTCAGCAATGCCGACGGCCAGGCCGGACACTTCCAGCTGGAGGCCATGGTCTACGGCCGCGCTGGAGAGCCCTGCAAAACCTGCGCGACGCCCATCAAATTGATTCGCCAGGGGCAACGATCCAGCTTTTTCTGCCCCAAATGCCAGAAACCATGAGGCCAGGTGACCGCCACAGTGCTATATTGAAAACCCCTATGAGGCACCCGAGGCTGCATTGACCACTTCTTTCAACGAACAGTTTGACCAGCATGGCCAGTGGCGGCGGGAATTTGCCCTGCGACTGAAGCTTTTGTCCGAGTGGATGAAAGACCATGAGTTGCTTGACGCTGCCGTGGAGGAGCGTTTGCGCCGGCTTGAAAACCAGGTGCGTTCAGACAAGGTGATGGTGGCTTTTGTTGCGGAATTCTCACGCGGCAAGTCCGAGTTGATCAATGCCATCTTTTTCGCGGCCTATGGCCGGCGCATCATGCCTGCCAGCGCGGGCCGAACCACCATGTGCCCGACAGAAATGGGGTACGACGCGGATGTGCCACCTTGCCTGCGGCTGTTGCCGATTGAATCGCGCTTGAAGCCGCAGTCTTTGATGGAATGGCGCATGGTGCCGGAGAAGTGGACGCGCATCGACCTTGACGTCAACGACCCGAAACAGCTGGCGCAGGCGCTGGAGAAGGTTGCCGAAACCCGCAAAGTCACGCAAGACGAGGCCCGCGCGCTAGGGTTGTGGAACGCCCAGACGCCGCAGGACAACCCCCTTCCTGACGCCAAAGGCATGGTGGAGGTGCCCAAATGGCGCCACGCCTTGATTAACATCGCGCACCCGCTCTTGAAGCAGGGCCTGGTGATTTTGGACACCCCTGGCTTGAACGCCATTGGCGCCGAGCCTGAATTGACAGTCAGCCTGATCCCGCAGGCGCAGGCGGTGGTTTTTATTCTGGGTGCCGACACCGGCGTCACCAAATCAGACCTCGCCATCTGGAATGAACACCTGATCACCGAGGCTGGGCAGATCAATGCACGCTTGGTGGTGCTCAACAAGATCGACACCCTGTGGGACCCTTTAAGCACGCACGAACAAATGCAGGCGCAAATTGATCGCCAACGCGCGTCCACTGCAGAAATTCTGAAAATCCCGGTTGAACAGGTGATTCCTGTGTCCGCCCACAAAGGCCTGGTCGGCAAGGTCACCAACCAGCCGGCGCTGCTTGCCCAAAGTTGCCTGCCTGCGCTCGAAGACGCACTGGGCAAAAGCATCATGGGCAAGCGGCATGAGATTTTGGGCGGGGCAGTGGCCAAGACCATCCGTGAATTGCGCACCGAGACTGGGCGGGTCATTAACATCCGCAGGCGCGACTTGGCAGACCAGCTCAGTGAGCTTAAAGGGCTGCAGGGCAAAAACAAGGTGGTCATCAAACACATGCGCCAGCGCATTTCGCAGGAGCAGGCCGACTTCGACTTGGGGGGCTCTCGCATCCATGCGGTGCGGTCGGTGCATTTGAAGCTGCTGCGCGACATCTTCGATATCCTGGGCCCGGCCTACCTGAAGAAGGAGATGGGGCAACTCACCAGCATGTTGCAGGAAAAAGGCCTCAAGTTTGGCATTAAGCGCGCCTATGGCGAAACCTTCGCGCGACTGCGCGCCAGTTTGACAAAGGTGCAAACACTCACGGCCGAAATCCAGTCCATGCTCGACGCGTCGTTTCGCCAGCTCAATACCGAGCATGGTTTTTCCCTGCAAGTGCCCGCTGAGCCCACCATGGACTCCTATTTTCACGGGCTGGATGGGGTTGAAAGCAGCCACTTGCAGTATTTGGGCATTGGCAATGCTTTCAGGCTGGCCCAACCCGAGTTCACCGACAGGCTGGTGCGCGCCTTGTCCACGCGTTTGCGCACGATTCACGAGACGGCATTGGGAGACGTTGAACTTTGGAGCAAATCGGCAGCCGCCCAGCTGGATGCCCAGTTGCGTGAGCGCCGCCGCACCTTTTCTCGGCGCATTGAGGCGATTGACCGGATTCAGCAGGCGACGGGTGGTTTGACAGAACGCGTCAATGAAATCGGTGCGCAGGAGACCAGCCTGAACGAGCTTGACGCCAAACTTCTTGAGTTGACGGGTTTTCTCATGTCGCCCAAAAGTTCATCCACCCCGGTCAAAGCGTCGGTGTCAAAATCTAAGTCCAAGAGTGTCGCCGGCCCGATGGCCAGGCTCACCAGCATTTGAGCGACCTCCCGGCAGATTTTTCCCGTCGGGTGGTGCAGTGGCAGGTTGCCCATGGGCGCAACCAATTGCCGTGGCAAAACACCCGCGACCCGTACCGAGTCTGGTTGTCTGAAATCATGTTGCAGCAGACTCAGGTGGCCACGGTGCTGGCGTATTTCCCGCGGTTTTTGGCACGGTTTCCCGATGTGAAGTCGCTGGCTGCTGCCAGTCTGGATGAGGTTTTAGGGCTGTGGAGCGGGCTGGGTTATTACAGCCGCGCACGCAATTTGCATGCTTGCGCCCGAGCGATTGCGCATCTGCATGCGGGAGCCTTTCCCGTCACTGCTGCGGAGCTTGAGAAGCTGCCGGGCATAGGCCGATCCACGGCGGCGGCCATCACTTCGCTGTGTTTTGGCGAACGCGTGGCGATTCTGGATGGCAATGTCAAACGGGTGCTCACCCGGGTGCTTGGGTTTGCTGAGGATCTGGCGATAAGTCGGCATGAAAAAGAGTTGTGGAACCACGCGCAGACCTTGCTTCCCAGCAGGAGTTCAAGTGGTGACATGCCGCGTTACACCCAGGGCATGATGGATCTGGGCGCCACCGTTTGCACCGCCAGGCAACCCCGGTGCGGCGTATGTCCCGTGGCTGACGTGTGTGTGGCAAAACGGGAAGGCGCTCCGGAAAAATACCCGGTGAAATCGCGCAAGATGAAACGCAGCGCCGAGTCGATCTGGATGTTGTGGGTGCGGGATCACAACGGCTCGGTGCTGTTGCAGCAAAGGCCAACGCCGGGCGTGTGGGCGGGTTTGTATTGTTTTGCGCTGTTCGACAGCGCAGAGGCGCTTGAGGCGGCAGTGCCAACAACCCTCCAAAAGTCATTGACGCACCACGAACCCTTCAAACATGTGTTGACCCACAAGGATTTGCACTTGCATGCGGTTGACATCACAGCGCCGACTGCTGCGTTCAAGGCGATTCCAGGCCGGTGGTTTTCGCAGCAGGACTGGCCGGCTTTGGGGTTGCCCGCGCCGGTGCGCAAACTCCTGGCGGATTAGCCGCCTGGCCGACCGTCGGGGGCAGAATCAGATGCTGAATTAGGCAGTCAGCCAGCCCGCGCTGGTCGGCGAGAAGCGCCCCGGCATGCTGTCAAGTTCGCGGTGGCGTTTGAGCGTTGCCCATTTGGTCGAGAAACTGTCGGCCAATTCTTCAACGATGTACACGGAGCGGTGTTGGCCACCTGTGCACCCAATGGCCACGGTGACATAGCTGCGGTGGTCGCGCGCGAGAGATTCCAGCCAGTAGTTGATGAACGCGTCGATCTGGCGCAACATTTCACCCACCTCGGGCTGGCGCTGGAGAAACTCGATCACCGGCTCGTCTCGCCCGGTCAGGTTTTTGAGCTCGGCCTCGTAGTGCGGGTTGGGCAACATGCGAACATCAAAGACAAAATCAGCATCGGTCGGCACGCCGCGTTTGTAGGCGAACGATTCAAAGGCCAGTGTCAATTGCCCGGTCTGGGCGGACACCAACGCTTTGACGTAACCCTGCAGCTGGGATGGCCGGATGATGCTGGTGTCGATCACGTGCGACTGCTCGCGGATGTCGGCCAACAACTCGCGCTCCAGCTCAATCGCGTCAACCAGGGCGCGTCGTTCGTCCTTGGCCGACGGTGACACTTCCAGCTGCGACAGCGGGTGCTTTCGGCGTGACTCGGAATAACGCCGCACCAGCGTCTCGGCGGTGGAATCGAGAAAGAGCGATTTGACCTCAATGCCTCTCTCACGCAGAGTTTGCAGCTGCTGGGGCACCATCGGCAAGGCGTTGGCGCTGCGCACATCCATGGCGATCGCGACGCGGGTTGCCTTTTGTTCCTGCTCCAGCGTCACAAACTGCAGCAGCAACTCCGGTGGCAGGTTGTCGACGCAGTAATAACCAGCGTCTTCCAGCGCGTGCAATGCAACCGACTTGCCCGAGCCGGACATACCTGTGATCAAGACAATTTCCATGGCGCTTTTTCTATCCTTCATTGCTTGTCTGCGAGCATCTCCTTGGCGTGGGCCAAGGTTGTGCCCGAAAGCCGCTCACCCCCCAGCATACGGGCAATTTCAGCAACGCGCTGTTCACCTTGTGCGGCCCGAAGACTGCTTTGTGTCGCGCCATCCTTCAACTCCTTGGCCACAACCAGGTGGTGGTCTGCGCAGGCGGCCACTTGCGGCAGATGGGTAACGGCCAGCACTTGCCGGTCGCGCCCCAACTGCTTCATCAAGCGCCCGACGGTTTCGGCAACCGCGCCGCCCACACCTGCGTCTACCTCGTCAAAAATCAGGGTTTGAGCGGTGCCGAGCTGGCTCGTGGTGACGGCAATCGCCAACGCCATGCGGGAGAGTTCGCCGCCGGATGCGACCTTGTTGACCGGGCGCGGTGTGCTGCCGGCGTGACCCGCCACCAGAAAATTGACATCTTCCATGCCATGTTGAGAAGCTTGTGCCATGGCTTCGACGGCCACCTCAAAACGGCCGCCCTGCATGCCCAACCCCTGCATTGACAGCGTAATGGCCTTCGCGAGTTGCGGCGCGGCTTTGCGCCGGGCTTTCGACACCAGTTTGGCCTCCAGTTGGTAAGCTTCTTCGGCCTGCCTTTGTGCGAGTTCAAGCGCCAGCAGGTCCGCATTGGCGTCGAGCAGCTTCAACTCGTCTTTCCAGGCCGTCAAAGTGCTGGCCAAATCGGCTGGCGTGCGTTTGTAGCGCCGCGCCAGTGACAGCCACAGGGCCATGCGTTCGTCCAGCATGCTGAGACGCGCTGGGTCGAGGTCGGTGTTGCGCAGGTAGGCCCGCAAGCTGTGGGCGGAGTCTTCAACCTGCGCGATGCTTGAAGCCAAAACGGCTCCTAAGTCTCGAAATTCGGGCTCTATATGCTCTTGATGTTGTAGCAATTGGCGGGCTGCGTTCAACCGGGCCAGCGCGCTTTGGTCTTCTCCGTCGAGCGCTTCAATGGACTGCTGCGCTGCCTCCAGCAACGCCTGAGCATGTGACAAACGGCTGTGCTCTGCATTCAACTCATCCCATTCGAGCGGCGCGGGTGCGAGTTTGTCGAGTTCGCCAATCTGCCAGGCCAGTCGCTCGCGTTCGCGCAACAAGAAGTCTTGCACGCCTTTGGCCTGCAGAAGCGCTGTTTGCGATTGCCGCCAGGTTTGCCAACAGCGGCCCAGTTTCTCCAGGGACAATCCCGCGTAGGCGTCGAGCAAGCCACGAATCGCCTCGGGGCGGGTCAGGCTTTGCCAGGCATGTTGCCCGTGAATATCAAGCAGGGATTCGCCCAACTCGCGCAATTGGGTCGCCGTGGCCGGGCTGCCGTTGATCCAGGCTCGGCTTTTGCCCTGGTTGTCGATGGTGCGGCGAAGCAGCAGGGTGTCAGTGTCATCAAACCCGGCGGCCGCAAGCCAGCCCGACATCGACGACGGGCAGTCAAACTCAGCGCTCACGTCGGTGCGGGCCGCACCCTCGCGGATAACGGACACATCGGCTCGAGCGCCGGTAGCCAGTTGAAGCGCATCGATCAAAATTGATTTGCCAGCCCCAGTTTCACCTGTCAACACGGTGAAACCGCTCGCCAGATCAACCTCAAGTTCGCTGACGATGACGAAATCTCGCAATACGATTCGGCGCAAAGACATGCTCAGGCCACTCCTTCATTCCAATGAAGTTTTTGACGCAGGTTGTCAAAATAAGTCCAACCCTTGGGATGCAGAAACCGAACGTGGTGTTGGGAACGGGTGACGACGATGCGGTCTCCGCGCAACAGCGAAGCAAGCGACTGCATGTCGAAATTCGCGCTGGCATCGCGCCCGGCAACCAGCGTAATCACTATTTCCGTCGAATTGGAGAGAACGATCGGACGGTTCGACAGCGTATGCGGCGCGATGGGCACCATCACCCAGCCGGGCACCGATGGGTGAAGCAGCGGCCCGCCAGCGGACAAGGCATAGGCGCTGGAGCCGGTGGGCGTGGCGATGATCAGGCCGTCGGCCCGTTGGTTGGCGACAAAATGGCCATCCACGTCCACCCGCAGCTCCACCATGCCTGAGGTGGCACCGCGGTTCACCACCACTTCGTTCATGGCCAGCGCGTCAAACACTTGCTGGCCGTCGCGAATCACCTGGGCGCTGATCAAACTTCTCTGATCCTCCTCAAACTCACCGGCCAACATCGGCGCCAGTGTTTTTTGGAACGACTCGAACGTAACATCGGTGATGAACCCAAGACGCCCCTGGTTGATGCCAATCAAGGGCATGCCATACCGCGCCAGTTGCCGGCCAATGCCGAGCATCGTGCCGTCGCCACCCACCACCAGGCCCAAGTCGCAACGCGCGCCGATTTCGGCCAGATCCAGCACCGGGAAGCCGCCGATGCCCATGTTCACCGCGGTGTCCTTTTCTACAGAGACTTCACATCCCTGGCCAAGCAGAAAGCCCGAAATCTCCTCCAGCGCGACGCGCGAACTCGCGCCCGAGGCGCCGGACGCCACCGTCTGGTATTTGCCGATCAGCGCAATCTGGCGGAATTTGGAGTTCATTTGCAAATTACATCACTAAAATGAAACGATGCTGGATGACCGTGCGAAGTTATTGATGAAGGCGCTCGTTGAGCGCTACATTGCCGATGGCCAGCCGGTGGGCTCACGCACGTTGTCGCGCGCCTCGGGGCTGGAACTCTCCCCGGCCACCATCCGCAATGTGATGTCTGACCTCGAAGAGTTGGGGCTGATTGTCAGCCCGCACACCTCGGCTGGGCGCATTCCCACGGCGCGTGGTTACCGCCTGTTTGTTGACACCATGCTCACCGTCAACCACAACCAAATTTCGCCGCAGAGCTTGGCGCCAGACCAGCCGCAAAAGGTGATCTCAAACGCCGCCAACCTGCTGTCGAGCTTGTCGCAGTTCGTCGGCGTGGTGATGACGCCCCGGCGCACGTCGGTGTTTCGGCACATTGAATTTTTGCGGCTTTCGGAAAAACGCATTTTGGTGATTATTGTTTCTCCTGATGGCGACGTGCAAAACCGCGTCATCTTCACCGAGGTCGATTACACCCAGTCGAATTTGGTCGAAGCCGCCAACTACCTCAACACCCATTACGTCGGTTTGGCGATTGAGCACGTGCGCGCTCGCCTGAAGAATGAAATTGAAAGCCTGCGCTCTGAAATCGCTTCTCTGATGCAGGCTGCGGTGAACGCCAGTTCAGACGCCATCACCGAATCCAAAGATGAAGTGGTGATTTCGGGTGAACGCAATCTGCTGGCGGTGGCCGATTTCTCCAGCGACATGGGCCACTTGCGCCGCGCTTTTGAGCTGTTCGAGCAAAAGGCCCAGTTGATGCGCCTGCTCGACGTCGCTGGGCGCGCGGAGGGTGTGCGCATCTTCATTGGCGGCGAAAGCCAAGTCGTGCCTTTTGAAGACCTGTCCATCGTGAGCGCGCCTTATGAAGTAGACGGTCAAATCGTCGGCACCTTGGGCGTGATCGGCCCAACCCGCATGGCGTATGACCGCATGATCCAGATCGTTGACATCACCTCAAAACTCGTGAGCAACGCGCTGAGCCACCAGCGTTAAAGTACCCGAAGCGCCCTTTACAATCGCCGATGGTTCGGGGCGTTAGCTCAGTTGGTTAGAGCAGAGGACTCATAATCCTTTGGTCGTAGGTTCAAGTCCTACACGCCCTACCAA
>JANOYE010000014.1:0-2897 GCA_031428695.1 Rhodoferax sp.
AACATCATGTCCACCTGGCCGCCGATGATGTCGGTGCGCGCGCCGGTGCTGCCCCGGTACGGAATATGCACGAGGTAAATGCCGGCCATGCTTTTGAACAATTCACCGGCCATGTGGTAGGGCGTGCCGGGCCCGCTGGAAGCGTAGTTGTACTTGCCAGGCGACGCCTTGGCCGTGGCGATGATCTCTTTGAGGTTGTTGGCCTTCACCGAGGGGTGGGCCACCAACACCAGGTCGGAGGAATTGACCGGCGCCACGCCGACAAAATCGCGCGTGAGGTTGAAGGGCTTGTTGGCGATGAGGGTCTCGTTCACCGTGTGGGTGTTCGACATCATCAGCAAGGTGTAGCCGTCCGGCGTGGCCTTGGCCGCCACATCGGTGCCAATCACCGAGCCGCCGCCGGGGCGGTTCTCCACCACAAAGCCCTGCCCCATTGACTCGCCCAGCTTCAAGCCGATAAACCGCGCGAAGTTGTCTGCCGGACCGCCTGCGGCGAAGGGAACGATGATTTTGACTGGGCGCGACGGGTAGGTTTGCGCGATGGCGTTCAGGCAAAAGCCGACCGCCGCTGCAGCCAGCGCCGCAGATTTAAAAAATGTTCTTTTCATGGAATTCTTCCTTTGCCTATTGGAGTTTGCCGATGCGTTGCACGACACCCGCCATGCGTTTGGCGTCGGCTTGCACATAAAGTTCGAACTCCGGCGCATCCAGGTATTGCACGGGGCTGCCGGCGTTTTGAATGATCTCTTTGACTTTGGCATCGTTCGCGGCAAATTTGGCTGCCGCGCGCAGGCGCTGCGCCACCGGCTCGGGCACGCTGGAGGGGATGAACAAGCCAGACCACTGCGCGTATTCGGCGTTCTGGCCGGCCTCTTTCAAACTCGGCACCTCGGGCATGGAAGCCAGCGCGCTGTTGCCCCAGTGCGCCAGCACCTTGATCTTGCCGGCCTTGACGTGTTGCAACACAGTCGCCGGGCCGGTGGAGACAACGTCAATCTGGCTGCCCAGCAAGGCCACAATCGCCGGGGCCGCGCCGGTGAACGGAATGTGGGCCATCTTCAAACCCGCAGAAGCGTTGAGGATTTCCATCGGCACATTCATGGTGCCGTAGTTGCCGCTGGAGCCAAAATTCACCGCGCCGGGGCGTTTGCCCACGTCGTCCACAAACTCCTTGAGGTTTTTCCACGGCGCGTCAGCGCGCACCGCCAGCACCGTCGGGTCGGCGGTGTAACGCGCGATGGCGCGCAAATCGCCCAGTGCGAACATCGGCGCGCGGCCCAGAATCGCGTCGGCCTCCGGGATCACGGTGAGCGATGAAAGCGCCATCAGCACCGTGTAGCCATCGGGCCGCGCCTTGGCCACAAAGGCCATGCCGATGCCGCCGCCCGCGCCCGCCTTGTTCTCGATCACCACCGGTTGGCCCAGGTCGCGCGCCATCGCTTCGGCAACTGGCCGCGCCACCAAGTCGGCCAAGCCGCCAGGCGGGAACGGCACGACCATGGTGATGGCCTTGCTGGGAAAGGCGGTTTGGGCAGCGGCTACACCGCCCACACTCCATAAGGCGCCTGCGGCCAGGCCAGCGCGTACAAGGCTTCTGCGTTTCATGACTCACTCCTGATCGGTTTCTAAATTTCAAACGCTATAATATATATAGCAAACTACTTATATTTTACGAGACTCATAACCATTATTTTTATTACCCTCGTGAAAATTGCCTCAAAATCAAAAACATAAACCCCAATTTGGGTACGACTAAATCACCAGTGACGGCTCCTGCATCGCTTCAATCTGCTCTTCCAACATTTGCACCTGGCCCTGCCAGTAGTCGCTGGAGCCGAACCAGGGGAAGTTGATGGGAAAGGCCGGGTCGGCCCAGCGGCGCGCGAGCCAGGCGCTGTAGTGGATGAGGCGCAATGTGCGCAGGGGTTCGATCAGCGCCAGCTCTTCGCGGTTGAATTCACGGAACTGCTCGTAGCCGTCCACCAGGCTGCCGAGCTGGCGCGTGCGCTGGCTGCGGTCGCCACTCAAAAGCATCCAGAGGTCTTGCACGGCGGGGCCGGTGCGGGCGTCATCAAGGTCGACGAAATGCGGGCCAGGGCCTGCGGCGGTGGGGGCATCGGTGGGCGTCCACAAGATGTTGCCGGGATGGCAGTCGCCATGCAGGCGGATCAGCCTCACGTCGTCTTTATTTAAACCTTTCTGGCCTGCAGGTCTCGAAATACTTGCATAAGCAGCTATTGAATCAAGAGCGACTCGGGAAACTTTTTCCCAGGCGGATTGAACGTCCAGCGGGATGATTTCTTTCTCCAGCAGCCATTCGCGCGACGCCTCGCCAAAGGTTTGCAGGTTCAATGCGGGCCGGGAATCAAACGGTTTGGCGGCGCCCACGGTGTGGATGCGGGCGAGGAAGCGGCCGATCCACTCCAGCACTTCGGGGTTGTCCAGCTCGGGCGCACGGCCGCCTCGGCGCGGGCTCACGCTGAAGGCAAAACCATTGAAGTGGTGCAGCGTTGCGCCGTTCACTTGCAGCGGGCCGATCACCGGGATTTCAGCGGCCATGAGTTCGGCGCTGAAGCTGTGCTCTTCCAAAATTTGCGCGTCTGTCCAACGCTCGGGCCGGTAGAACTTTGCCACCACCACGGAGTTGGGTTCGTTCGGTGCGCTCGTGGCGGGGCTTTCCAGGTGAATCTGGTACACCCGGTTTTCATACGAGCTCAGGCCCATCAAACGGCCGTCGCCAAACAGGCCGATGGCGGCCAGCGCGTCCATCACGACATCAGGCGTCAGCGCGTCAAACGGATGGCCATGTCCCGTAGGCCCTTCGGATTCCATCAGCGGCCCGCTTCGAGGCGTTGCGCCAGCCAGTCGGGCAAACCGGCGGCGCGGATAGCCGCTGC
>JANOYE010000015.1:0-11737 GCA_031428695.1 Rhodoferax sp.
CCCGGTGAATTGGGCCCAATACCTTGACTGGTTTCACGCCGAGGAGGCTTGTCGGGACTATGTGCAGAAGTTGCGCTGGGCAGACGGTTTTGTGTGCCCGCAGTGCGGGCTGATCTCTGAGGTTCAGACCCAGAGCCGATATCGCCTGATATGCCCGGCTTGCCGCCACCAGGCCACCGCCACAGCGGGCACGATCTTCGACAAAACCCGCACCGAGCTGCGCGTCTGGTTTGGAGCCATCTGGTTCATCACCAGTCAAAAACATGGCACCAGCGCTTTGGGATTGCAGCGCGTGTTGGGGCTGGGTAGCTACGAGACAGCATGGACCATGTTGCACCGGCTGCGCCGCGCGATGGTGCGCCCTGAGCGTGAATTGCTGCAAGGGCGCGTAGAGGTTGACGAAACCTACCTGGCCCTGACAGACCGTTTCAACCCGCTGAGCCCCGTGGGGCGCAAGAGCGGCACGGCCAAGGTGATGGTGGTGATTGCGGCGGAGGTTTCAGCCTCCAAAAGATTGGGGCGCATCCGGATCCGCCAGATCGAACGCCCGGATCACAAGAACCTGCTGCAATTCGTGCAAGACAGCATCAGCCCCGGCGCGTTGATCCATGCCGACGGCTCGTCCACGTACAGGGTATTCAAGGAAAACGGCTACGCGCTTGAGCAAACGGTGCATCAGCGTTCGGGCCAAGCGGCCCACGAAACGATGCCCGGCGTGCATCGCGTGGCCTCGCTCTTGCAGCGCTGGATGATGGGCACGCACCATGGCGCTGTCCAACCCGACCAACTGGACTATTACCTTGACGAGTTCGTGTTTCGTTTCAACCGGCGAACCTCAACCTCGCGCGGCTTGTTGTTCTATCGGCTCATGCAACAGGCCGTCGCCACGACACCAGTCACCTACTCCCAAATCGCATCAACTTTACGGACAAAGCAATCTGTGGAGCTAAGGGGATAGCCCTTTACTCATGTTAATTACTTCAAAAACCTCCTTCTGGCCTACAACCATCGCACTTCACGCAAAGGCCGCCAGCCCCCAGCCAGGCGCCCCGCCACCGCTCCTCATGGTGCGCAAGCAGCACCATGAGGAACGGCGGCGGGGCGCTTGGCTGGGGGCTGGCGGCCATAGATGAAGTGCCACCTTGAAGTGCCGCTGACTTCTTGATCCCTCACTCAATACTATCATACCCAAATTGGGTTTTATCCAGCCATTTATTGTCGATTTTCCATGAGTTTGAAGATATTTCACCCTCTAAGTCACGTATTTATTAGCTATGTTGCTATATTAAACAGAGTAACAATAATCAACCAAAAAGGGAAAATCATCCCTTCCGCACCCCACGCAGCTCCTGCATGCGCTCGTTGAAGTAACTCTCCACTGTGTACCGCTCTGACAGCACCACTTCGCGGTTCGGGTGCAGGAAGAGCGGCATCGAGATGCGCGATTTTTTCGCACCTTCGCCGACGGGGTTCAACACACGGTGCACGGTGCTGGGGTAATAGTGGCCGGAGGCTTCTTGCAACATGTCGCCGATGTTGACGATGAGCAGGCCGAAATCGCTCGGCGCATCGACCCACTGGCCGTCTTTTCCCATGACTTGCAGGCCCGGTTCGGTGGCGGCGGGCAAGATCGTCAAGAGATTGATGTCGCCGTGGGCGGCGGCTCGCTCGGCGCCGGGTTCTTCGTCGCCGCGCAGGGGCGGGTAATGCAACACCCGTAGCAGGGTTTGCTGGCAGCCTTCGATCATCTTGGGCAGCGGCATGGAATAACGCGCTTTGACCTCGGGCGGCGAACAATCTTCTACCCATTGCAACAACTCTTGCGCCAACGCGCTGCCAGCTTGGTAATAGCGCCGGGCGGCGTCGCTCACCTCGGCCGGGTAACGGCCCCAGGGGAAGAAGTGGAAGAATTCCTTCAAGTCGCGCTTGGTGTGGTCTTTGGCGGTTTCGCTCACCTGAGGAGAGAAATAACCGTCCAGCTTGGCTGGGTCTTGCGGGTATTTGTTCTTCGCCTCGCTCGAAAAGAAGCCCAGCCACTCAGCGTAAATGCCCTCGACCAAAGACTGGTCGAGCGGATGGTTCTTGAGCACGCCAAAACCGGTGTCGTGCAGGTTCTTGCAGAAGTCTTTGGCGGCAGTGGGGCTTTGGTAATCGACCACCGCGAGTGTTTTGGCGGGTTGCATAGGCTTCTCCTGTTGGTATCGGGTTGGGGCGGGCTATTTGAGCCAATCAAGCATCAACGTTTCTTCAAACACGCGGCCCGCGCCAGCCGCGTCAACCTGCATGCAGACCTGCGTGTCGGGCAGGGGCGCGTCCCAGCCGCGCTGCGCATAACCAATGGTCGGGCGGCGGTCCAGCATGGTTTGGCCTTGGGCGATGCCTTCGGTGGCGACGCGGACGCGGCCTGTCAGCACCTTGAAAAGCTCAGGGTTGGTGAGGTAAATGAAGGCCAGCACGTCGTGCCCAAAACAGCCGTGGATTTTGGCAACGTGCGGGTACAGGCCGCTGTAGAAGTTGGCGTAGAAACCGACCGCCGTGTGCAGCGTGTCGGTGGCCACGTGTTTGTGGTGGTCGGCAATCTTTTTGAACAGCGCCACCGACATGATCACCTGGTGCGTCACGTCCAGCCCGACCATGGTGAGTTTCCAGCCGGCGGTGAAGACTTTGTCTGCCGCGTGCGGGTCGCCCCAAATATTGGCTTCGGCCACGGGTGAGACATTACCCGGCTCAGTGACGCTGCCACCCATCAAAATCACTTCGCGCAGCAAGGCCGGCAACTTGGGTTCGATTTTCAGTGCCAACGCCAAGTTGCCCAGGGGGCCAACCGCGACCAGCGTGATCTCACCCGGCGCGGCGCGCGCCATGTCTACGATGAACTGCGCGCTGGAGCGCGGGTCAAGCCGGTTGGATGTTTTTTCGCGGCTCGCTAAATTGCCCAGCCCATCGGCGCCGTGGATGTGCGCGGGCGGTGTTTCACCGGGTTTGACCCAGGGTGTTTTGACGCCTTGGGTCACCGGAATTTCCGCGCGCCCGGCCAGGGCCGTGAGGTACAGGGCGTTCACCGCGGCCTGTTCCACCGTCACATTGCCATAGGTGGTGGTGATGCCGGCCACGTCAAGGGCAGGGTGTGCCAGCGCGTAATACAGCGCCATGGCGTCGTCAACACCGGGGTCGGTGTCGTAGATCACTTTGGTTTTCTGGTTGGATGTCATGGTTTTTTTGAACGTGATTAATGTTGCTTGGCTAAAAATTCTTGCACCTGAGCGCGGGTGGGAATGCTCGACTGCGCGCCAGGTGTGAGGCAGGCGAGGGCACTGGCCGCGCTGGCGGTTTCAAGCGCCTCTTGCAGCGGCGCGCCTTGGCTGAGCGCGGCGACAAAACTGCCGACAAAGGTGTCTCCTGCGCCGGTGGTGTCAATCGGCGTGATGGGGAAGGCGGGTTGGCGGATGATTTGCGCGCCGCTGGGGGCATGCACGCGAGCCAGGCTGCCGTGGCTGCCCAGGGTGACCACGACACACGCCACCTGTATGCGCGCCAACGCCTCTTCGATGGTGCCTTTGTGACCGGCCACGACGGCAAGCTCCCCCTCGTTGACGATCAAGATGTCAATGGCGGCCAAAAATTCGGGGCCAAGATGCTGCGCCGGAGCGGCGTTCAAAACCACTTTCACACCGGCGGCGCGGGCGGCCTTGGCATAGGCGCGCACGGTGTCCACAGGCGTCTCCAACTGCATCACCAAGTGGCTAACGCCGTTCAAATCAACCAGATCGGATGGCAGCAGCGTGTTGTTGGCGCCCGGCGCGACGGTGATGGCGTTTTCGGCATCGTCGCTGACGCAGATGAATGCCGTGCCGGTGGGCTGGACTGCAGAGCGTTTGATGTGCAAATGAACGCCAGCATTTTTCAAAGACGTCTCCAGCGGCACTGCGAACGCATCGTTCCCTAGCGCCAGCAACATGGCGGTGTCAACGCCGCCAGCCCGCGCGCAGGCCGCGGCTTGATTCGCGCCTTTGCCGCCGGGATATGTCTTGAAATCGCGGCCGAGCACGGTTTCACCGGGCGCGGGAATGTGGTCCGCGCGCACGACGAAATCGAGGTTGGCAGAACCGGCGACGAGTATCATATTTGGCTATTCCTACAGATTGCGTTTGCCATTGTGCCGCTGAATTTTTCCGACCACACTGCCTTGACGAAAAACACCTGCGCAGTGGCCATTGGCGGCGCGAACATCGACGTTTTGGGGCGCGCCTTTGGCCCATTGGCCAAGGCAGACTCCACTCCCGGCGAGGTTCGGCTGGCCCCCGGCGGCGTGGCCCGCAATGTGGCGGAAAACCTGGCGCGCCTGGGTGTCAACGCACATTTGGTCAGCGTGGTCGGCGCCGACAGCTTTGGCGAGCAGCTTTTGCGTGCAACGCAAGCGGCTGGTGTAGATGTAAGCGCTGTTTCACGTGTACACGAGGGGCGCACCGGGAGCTACTTGAGCCTGCACGGCCCGCAGGGAGAGTTGGCCTGTGCGATCAACGACATGCAGCTGCTCGATGCGCTCACGCCCGAGGCGCTGGCCGCGCATTGGGCGCTCTTCTGCGGGGCAAGCAGCCTTGTGATGGATTGCAATTTGAGCGCTGATTCGCTGGCATGCCTGCTGAACGGCGACCTGAAAGCGCCGATTTTTGTGGACGCGGTCTCCGCCGCCAAGTGCCTTCGCATCAAACCCTGGCTGCCACGCATTCACACCCTGAAACTCAACCGGCTTGAGGCGCAAACCCTGCTCGGTTGGGCACCCATTGAAGGCGGCGCACAGGCGCGCATCGATTGGGCGCAAGGCGCGGCGCTGGCACTGCATGATCTGGGTGCATCCAACGTGGTGCTGAGTTTGGGCGCGCAAGGCGCGGCTTGGTGTGATGCCAATGGCCAAGGTGGCCACAGCGCCGGGCGCGCGCTTGAAGCAGTGAACACCACGGGCGCGGGAGATGCGTTGTTGGCGGGCCTGGTGTTTGCCCACCTGCGCCAAATGCCCTTGGCGCAGGCGGTGCCTTGGGCGCTGCGCTGCGCCGAAATCACGCTGCAAAGCCCAACGGCCAACGCCGCGAACCTGTCTGTGGAATGGGTAGACCGGCTACATGCCGGCGCAAGCTTTTGATCGATTGTTTTTAGGGCGCTGACATCAGCCGGTACACCTTGCCGGTGTTGCCAAATGGCCCCATGCCTTCGTGGGTCAGCACATAGATTTCTCCGTTGCGGTCTTCAGCCAGGCTGATGATGCGGCTTTCCAGCTGCAGCGCTTTTTCCATCGGCCAAAGCTTGTCGCTTTGCGCTTGCGGTGTGGCGACAAACAGCTGGCCGGAGGCTTGCCGGAAAGCCGCGCTCCAGTCGGCAATGACCAGCTTGCCTTGCAACGCGGGGATGCCCGCGCCTCGGTACATGCGCACGCCTGTGAGCGCGGTGCCGACGCCTTTGATGCCCAGTGTGGAGTCTCGGTGGTTGACTTGCATGTTGGCGTATTCCACCACCGGCATTTGCAGCGGTTCACCCGCAGCACCCTGGCGAGGGCATTGCACGGGTGGTTTGCGCGGCGCCAGCCGGTCGACACAGTGCGAACCTTCCATCAAGGGCCAACCAAAATTGCCGGGGCCGCGAACGCGGTAAGCCGCTTCCCACAAGGTTTCGGCGATGGCCGTCACGTACAAGTCGCCGTTGCCGTTGCGGTCAAATGCCATGCGGTACGGGTTGCGAAACCCCCAGGCCCAAATTTCAGGGCGGCCTTGCGCTGCATTTATCGGGTTGCCGTTTGGAATGGCATAACTCGGGAAACCCTGGTCCACATCGATGCGCAAAATTTTTCCGTACAAAGTGTGTTTGTCCTGCGCCAGGTTGTCCCAGATCAGCCCTTCGGCGGGCACATTGAAGGCCTCCCAGACCACCGATTTGCCAAACCCGTGGGAGGCGCCGCTGTCGCCCATGCCAATGAAGAGCATGCCATCGGGCCCGAAGGCCAAACCGCCGCCGTTGTGTTTGCGGCTCGGCCAGTCTTGCGCGATGAGGACGCGCTCGGTGATGAGGTCCACCGTTGCCACACTGCCAGGCTTGGCGGTGAATTCAGAGATGCGGCGGGTGTGGTTCCAGTTTTGCGGTGCGCCGCCCCCCAGGGGCGCCGAGTAGGTGACAAAAAAGCGCCCATTGCGGGCGTACTGCGGATGCAGGGCAAAACCCAGCAGGCCGCGCTCTTCGAAGTCATCGACCAAAGGAAACATGCGGCTGCGCAAGTCAAGGTAGGGCTCGGGCAGAAGCTTGCCGTCAGGCGCCATCACCAAGACCCGCCCGTCTTGCTGCACGACGAGCATGCGCCCGGTGCCGTCTGGCAACTCTTCCAGGTGTATCGGCGCGGTGAGGTCTTGGGCCAGCAGTTGCAGGCGCAAACTTTGCGCTTCTGCAGGGGGACTGGCGAGCAGGGCGGCACTGGCCGCCAATAGTGAGGCCAAGCCCAAAACCAGGTTCAAAACCGTCTGGTGCAACTTCATTTCAACTCCATTCCTTTAATTGAAGACTCAGGTCAAGTGTCCCTGATGGTACACAACCGGTTGGCGGAAAATAGCCGAATGAACGCCATCCTGTCCCCCGAAGTCGCCGCTGCGCAAGCGGCTGGCCAGCCCATCGTCGCGCTGGAATCCACCATCATCTCGCACGGCATGCCGTACCCGCAGAACCTGCAAACCGCGCTGCGGGTGCAAGCCGAAGTGCGGGCGCATGGCGCGGTGCCGGCGACCATCGCCGTGATGCATGGGCAGATGAAAGTCGGGCTCACAGATGCTGAAATTGAGGCCTTGGCGCGGCTTGGGCAAAGCGCCGCGAAAGTCAGCCGGCGAGACCTTCCCTTCATCCTTGCCGCCGGGCAAACTGGCGCGACCACGGTGGCCGCCACGATGATCATCGCCGCCATGGCGGGCATTCGTGTGTTTGCTACAGGCGGCATTGGCGGCGTGCACCGCAACGCGCAACAGACCTTTGATGTGTCTGCTGACCTGCAAGAACTGGCGCAAACGCCGGTGGCGGTGGTCTGCGCTGGCGCCAAGTCGATTCTCGATTTGCCACTCACGCTTGAGTATTTGGAGACCCACGGCGTGCCCGTGGTGGGCTACCAAACCGACTATTTGCCCGCGTTTTATGTGTCCGCAAGTAACTGCAAGGTGGACTACAGGCTGGATTCGGCCCAAGCCATCGCCCGAGTTTTGCACCTCAAATGGGCGCTGGCCCTGAAAGGGGGCGTGGTTATCGCCAATCCGATTCCGGCTGCCTTTGCCATGCCTGCGGAAACTATTAATGCGGCCATTGCAAAGGCCCTGGCCGAGGCGCGCCAGCAGGCCGTCCACGGCAAAGAAGTCACACCGTTTCTGCTGGCCCGCGTCAGCGAATTGACGGGCGGCGACAGTTTGGCCGCCAATATAGAGCTGGTGCTCAATAATGCGCGGCTGGCGTCATCCATCGCGCACAATCTGCGTTTAATGGATGGTTCAGTTCTTGCGTCAGATTCACGGGGAAATCCCGATTGATGCCCGTCGCAGTCAGAATTAAGCTTGTCCTTTGATCATTCAACCTCTGGAGAAATCATGAAATTTGCACCTTCCGTTCAACTTGGCGCCTTGGCCCTGGCACTTGCTGTCAGTTTCCAGGCCAAAGCCGAACCCGCCATCGTGTTTGACATGGGCGGCAAGTTTGACAAGTCGTTCAATGAGGCGGCGTACCGTGGCATTGAGCAATGGAAAAAAGAGACTGGCAAGCAGTACCTTGATTTCGAAATCTCCAATGAATCGCAGCGTGAGCAGGCCATCCGCCGCATGGCAGAGCGTGGCGCCAGCCCGATCATCGGCATTGGTTTTGGCCAGGCATCCAGCATCGAAAAAGTCGCCAAAGACTTCCCCAAGCTGCAATTCGCCATTATTGACATGGTGGTGAACCTGCCCAACGTGCAGTCGGTCGTGTTCAAAGAGCAGGAAGGCAGCTTCTTGGTCGGCGCGATGGCGGCCATGGCCAGCAAAACCGGCAAGGTCGGTTTTGTCGGCGGCATGGACATCCCGCTCATCCGCAAGTTCCAGTGCGGCTACGAACAAGGCGCGAAATATGCCAACCCCAAAGTCGAGACTTTCGGCAACATGACCGGCACCACTGGAGCCGCCTGGAACGACCCGGCACGGGGCGGTGAACTGGCCAAGGCGCAGTTCGCCAAAGGCGCTGACGTGGTGTTTGCCGCTGCGGGCGGCACCGGCGTGGGTGTGTACCAAGCGGCCAAAGACGGCGGCAAGCTGGCGATTGGCGTTGACAGCAACCAGAATCATTTGCAACCCGGCACCATGCTCACCTCCATGCTCAAACGCGTGGACGTGGCGGTGTTGAACGTGGCCAAAGGCCACAAACCCGGCGTGACCGTATTGGGCCTCAAAGAAGGTGGCATTGATTACGCCATGGACAGCAACAACGAAAAGCTGGTGAGCGCCGACATGAAGAAGAAGGTGGATGCTGCCAAGGCTGACATCATCAGTGGCAAGATCAAAGTAGCCGACTATATGGCCGACAACGCCTGCAAATACTGAAAACGCCGAATAAGCTACTGCGCGGGCGAATTTGCACACTGCGGTGCTCACTGTACTGATAGTACAGTTCCGCTCCTCCTGCGCAACTTCATCCCGCCCGCTACGCTTCTTCAGCGTTTCCAGGCGGTCGCCTACAGCCTGGATTCGGGCAAAGAAAAGCCTGCTTGGTTTAGCACCAAGCAGGCTTTTTTGTATCATGGGCCGATGCCTGACCTGGAACCCACCCCCGCCATCCACATGCATGGCATCCACAAGCGTTTTGGCGCGGTGGCTGCCAACGTGGATGTGGAGTTGCAGGTGGCGGCTGGCACGGTGCATGGCATCGTGGGGGAGAACGGTGCGGGCAAGAGCACGTTGATGTCGATCCTCTACGGCTTTTATTCTGCCGACAGCGGATCAATCAGCGTCATGGGTCAGCCCGCCACCATCCGCAACGCCGACGACGCCATCGCCTTGGGCATCGGCATGGTGCACCAACACTTCATGCTGGTCGAAACCCTGACGGCGCTGGACAACGTGATGCTCGGCGCCGAGCCGCATTGGCTGCTGAGCAAAGCCGAAGCCCAGGTGCGTGGCAAGTTGGCGGCGCTGATGGCGTCGACCGGGCTCAAAGTCAACCTCGATGCCTTGGTGGCCGACCTCGCTGTGGGCGACCGCCAGCGCCTCGAAATCCTCAAAACCCTTTACCGTGGCGCGAAGATTCTGATCCTCGACGAGCCAACGGCCGTGCTGACGCCGCAGGAGACTGACCAACTTTTTGAGGTCTTGAAGCTGCTTCGCAGCCAGGGCACGACGATCTTGCTGATCACCCACAAATTGCGCGAAGTGATGGGTTTGTGCGACCAGGTGACGGTGATGCGCGCGGGCCGGGTGGTGCAGCATTTGCCGATTGCCGAGGCCTCCATCGAAGGCCTGGCCGAGGCCATGGTCGGGCGCAAAGTGAATATTGGGCGGGTCGATTCAAAAGCCCGGCCAGCGGGCGAAGTGTTGCTGCAGGCCAGCAAGATGACGGTGCGTGACACGATGAAAGTGACCCGCCTCGATGGCATTGACTTGCAGTTGCGCGCCGGTGAAATTGTCGGCATTGCCGGTGTCTCCGGCAACGGCCAAAGCGAGTTGCTGGATGTGCTTTCCGGCCTGCTGGCGCCCCAGGAAGGGCGGTTGACCCTGGGTGCGCGTGAGTTTCAGGCAGGACATTGGCTCTCGCCCTCCACGGCGCGCAAGCTCGGCCTGGCCCACGTGCCGGAAGACCGCCATGCGCGCGCCTTGGTGATGCAATTCGTCGCCTGGGAATCTGCTGTGCTGGGGTATGACGACCTGCCCGACTACAGCCAACACGGCTGGATGGCGCACCAGCGCATGCGCAGCGCCACCGCAAAATTAATGGAAAAGTTTGACGTGCGCCCGCGCAATTGTGAATTGATGAGCAACAAATTCTCTGGCGGCAACCAGCAAAAACTGGTGCTGGCGCGCGAATTGGGCCAGGCCCCCAAAGTGCTGCTGGTGGGCCAACCCACGCGCGGCGTAGACATTGGCGCCATCGAGTTCATTTACACCCAGCTGCGCGCCATGCGGGACGCCGGTTGCGCGGTGTTGGTGGTCTCCAGCGAGTTGGATGAAATATTGGCCTTGTCTGACCGCGTCATCGTCATGAACCAAGGCCGTGTGGCCGGCGAGCTGGCCATTGCCGATTGCACCGAGGCCGGACTGGGCCTTTTGATGACGGGAGGCCATGCATGAGCACGCCAGAACCCTTGCCGCGCTGGGCGGACCTGGTGCTGCTGCCGGTGGTGTGTTTGCTGGTCGCCCTGCTGGCGGCGGCTGCCGTGGTGGCGATGGTGGGCCAAAACCCGCTGGAAGTCATCACCGTGCTGGTGCGCGGCGCGTTTGGGACGCAGCGCGGCCTGAGCTACACGTTTTATTACGCCACCACCTTCATTTTCACGGGTTTGGCGGTGGCGGTGGCGTTCCATGGCGGGCTCTTCAACATTGGCGGGGAAGGGCAGGCCGTCATGGGCGGCTTGGGCGCCGGTTTGATCGCGTTGTGGCTCTCAAGCCTGTTGCCCATTTGGCTGATGTTGCCGCTGATGCTGGTATGCAGCGCGCTGTTCGGCATGGCCTGGGCCGCCGTGCCGGCCTATTTGCAGGCCTACCGAGGCAGCCATATCGTCATCACCACCATCATGTTCAACTTCATCGCCAGCACCTTGCTGGTGTATTTGCTGGTGAACCATTTGCGGCCCAAAGGCACGATGTCGGTGGAAAGTGTGCCGTTTGCCGATTCCGCCAAACTGCCGGGCATGAAAGAGGCGCTGGGCTGGCTGGGGGTGGAATGGCCCAGTTCCCCGCTGAACGTCAGCCTCTTGCTGGCGCTGCTGGCCTGCCTGGCGGTTTACCTTTTTCTGTGGCGCACGCGGGCGGGTTACCACCTGCGCGCGGTGGGGTCGAGCCCAAGCGCCGCTGAATACGCTGGCATCCGCTCTAAAAAGCAAGTGATGATGGCCATGGCGATTTCGGGCGCGCTGGCCGGCATGGTGGGCATGAACGAAATCGCCGGGGTGAACGGCAAGTTGTTGCTGGAGTTTGTCAGCGGCGCGGGCTTCACCGGCATTGCGGTGGCTTTGATGGGCCGTAACCACCCGGTCGGCATCATCTTTGCAAGCCTGCTGTTTGGCGCTTTGTACCAAGGCGGCGCGGAAGTGGCGTTTGAGATTCGTGGGTTCAGCCGCGACATGGTGGTCGCCCTGCAAGGCTTCATCGTGCTGTTTTCAGGGGCAATGGCGTATGTGATTGCGCGGCCGGTCGGCTGGGCGCTGGGGTTGTTCAGCGGCAAAAACAAAGCGGCGGTGCCCCATGGATGAAGCCCTGCTGGCGTCGATGTTGGCGTCCACCTTGCGCGTCTCCACGCCGCTGATTCTGTGCGCCCTGGCCGGTTTGTTGTCTGAGCGTGCCGGTGTGGTGGACATTGGCCTGGAGGGCAAGATGCTGTTTGCGGCGTTTGCTGCTGGCGCGGCGGGTGCGGCCTATGGCTCCACCGCGCTGGCCGTGTTTTTGGCGATGCTGGTCGCGGTCGCCCTGGCCTGGATGCACGGCCTGGCCTGTGTGAGCCACAAGGGCGACCAGGTGGTCTCGGGCGTGGCCATCAACATCAT
>JANOYE010000016.1:0-28681 GCA_031428695.1 Rhodoferax sp.
GCCATCGCGCTGCGTGATTACGAACTGAACGTACACCGCCTGGTCTCGATCAGCTCGCTTGTCGACTGCACCTGGTTCACCAATGTGATTGGCACCTACCTGGGCATTTCGACCCAAACCGTGGCAAAAGCCCGTGCCCGCATGGACGCCAACTACGCACAGCCGTTGGGCTGGGACACGCTATCGATCCCGGACATGCTGGCGCACCTGAAAATACCGATGCTGCTGGTACACGATCGCGACGACCAGGAAATACCGTTTGAGCACGCCCTGAAGATTCAGCAGACCTTGCGGCACGCCGAGTTGATCGCCACCCAGGGCCTGGGCCACCGGCGCATCCTGAAAGACCCGGCGGTGATCAACCAGATCAGCCGCTTTGCGCACCAGGGGCAACCATCATGATCCGCACCATAGCGACTGCCATTGTGCGCAGGCGGTTCTGGCTGATTCTGGTGATCAGCCTTCTGACACTGTTTTTTGCCAGCCAGTTGCGCCATCTGAACATTGTCATTGACCCTTCTGCGATGCTGCCAAAGCAGCACCCCAACGTGATTGGCACCACCGCTGCTGAGACCCTGTTCGGCTCGAAGTACGTGGTGGTGGTGGGTGTGGCGGCCGCCGATGGTGGCAGCGCCTTTCGCCCGGAGGTGTTACGCGTGGTGGCTGACCTTACACGTGATCTGGCCAAGGTGCCGGGCGTCAAGGCACACACCCTGTTGAGCGTGACGGCCGAGCGCGCCCGGGCCATCTCGGGCACCGAGGCCGACATGAAGGTGCAGCCGCTGCTGCGCAACCCCAATGATGTGGACGAGATCGCCAATCTGGCCCGCCTTCTTGCGCAAAACCCGGTGTACCAAAACACGCTGATGTCAGACGACAAAACGCTGGCATCGGTGACGTTTTCGGTGGTGATCGGGCCCAAGGGTTTCCGTGAGGTGATGGACAAGGTGCAGATCGTGCTGGACCAGGCCAAGACGCCGCAGGTGACGGTCATCAGCAGTGGCACGGCCGTGTTTTTTGCCAATGTCGAACGGTTTTCGGCACGCATGGCCTATTTGTTTCCGATTGCGCTGGTGTTGATCGGCTTGGTGCATTTTGAAGCTTTCAGAACCCGCCAGGGCATGATCTTGCCGCTGGTCACCGCCTTGCTGGCCGTGATCTGGAGCCTGGGCATCATGGGTGCGGCCAGGGTGTCAATGGATGCCTTCAACGCCACTACACCGATCCTGATTTTGGCGGTGGCCGCTGGGCATGCGGTACAAATTCTCAAGCGCTACTACGAAGAGTACGCTCGCTTAAGTGCACTGCACCCGCGAGATCCCTTAAGTGCCTTGAATGACCGCGCCGTGGTCGAGTCCCTAGTCAAAGTGGCACCGGTCATGTTGACCGCCGGGCTGGTGGCAGCGCTTGGCTTCTTTTCGCTGATCACGTTTGAGATCGCCACCATCCGCACCTTCGGCATATTCACCGGGCTGGGCATTTTGAGTGCCCTGCTGATCGAGCTGACCTTCATTCCGGCGCTGCGCAGCTATCTGCCGGCGCCCCAGCCACAACCTACAGCGCAGCCAGAAGCCGCCCGCGCTGAAAGCCGCCACAACCGGGAATACCGGGAATATCGGGTATGGGACCGGCTGGCGGGCCGACTCACGGCCTTGGTGACGCAGCGCTACAAATTCGTCATCGCCAGCTTTGCCGTGCTGGCCTGTGTGGCTGTGCTGGCCGCTTCCAACGTCAGCCGGGAGAACTCCACCAAGAGTTATTTTGGTGAAGGCTTGCCGTTGCGCCAGGACGACCGTGTGCTGAACCAAAAATTGGCGGGCACCAACACGCTGTATGTGGTGTTTCAGGGCAGCCACGCTGACCACATGAAAGACCCCGCCGTGCTGCGCACCATCGAAGACACCCAGGCCTTCATTGCCGCGCTGCCCGACGTTGGTAAAACCATTTCAATGGTGGACCTGCTCAAACAGATGAGCAAATCCATGCACGCCGGCAACGACGGGTTTTACGCGATTCCGGGCAGCCAGGACCTGGTCTCGCAGTTCCTGTTGCTCTATTCCATGTCGGGTCAGCCGACTGATTTTGATGCCTACGTTGACTACCAATACCAAAACGCCAACCTGCTGGTCTGGATGAAAAATGACAGCAGCAAATATGCTGAAACCATGGTGGCCACCATTCGCGCCTACGTCGAGCCGCGGCTGCCCCCAGGTGTCACCATGCAAATTGGCGGCAGCGTGCCACAAACCTCGGCCTTGAGCGAGTCACTGGTTAAAGGCAAGATGCAGAACATCGCCCAGATGATGGGCTTTGTGTTTGTGGCGGGCGCGCTGGTGTTCAGGTCTCTATTGGCCGGTGTTTACCTGGTGCTGCCGTTGCTGTTCACCGTGTTGGTGAACTTTGGCGTGATGGGCCTGACGGGTATTCCGCTGAACACGCCCAATTCGGTCAGCTCGGCGATGGCCATCGGCATCGGCGCGGACTATGCCATTTACCTGCTCTACCGCATCAGGGAGGAGCTGGGCAAGACCAACGACGTTGACAAGGCCTTGGCACAGTCCCTAAAAACGGCCGGCAAAGCGGTGTTCTTTGTGGCCAGCGCGATCTCGGCAGGGTATGCCGTGTTGATGCTGTCGTTCAATTTTTATGTCCACATCTGGTTTGGCATGTTGATCGTTCTGTCGATGATTGTCAGTGCCGTCTCGGCCTTGATCCTGATCCCGGCACTGATCAAGCTGCACACGCCGAGGTTCCTTACCCACCGGGGTACGGCTGACCCTGGCGGCTCTGGAACCCTGGTGGCCGGCCCCCGGCTGCGGCCAATCATAGGAAGCGTTGCGGCAGCCGCGATTGCGGCGGGGGAGATTGCGACAGCGACCCTTGCGACCGGTCCCGTGCCTAGGACGGCTTTGACCTCAACGCTGGTTGGCAGCCTGGTGCTCGCCGGACTGATGTCCGGCAGCGGCGCTGCAAATTCGCAGGCTGCGCAGGAGATGCAGGTGGATGCCCTGATGGAGAAAAATTACCAGTCCACCCGGGTGGACAGTTCAACCTCGCAAGCCAGCTTTCGCTTGGTCAACGCCTCGGGGCAAGAGCGTTCACGCGTCACGTTCGGCGCCACCAAACTGGTGGGCGATGGCGTTGCGAACCGCCGGGTGATTCGATTTCTTGCACCCAGCGATGTGCGAAACACCACCACCTTGCTGCTGGAGAACCCCGGCAAAGACGATGAAATTTGGGTTTATTTGCCCGCCATGAAAAAGGCCCGGCGCCTGGCCAGTAACAACAAGAAGAACAGCTTTGTGGGCACCGACCTGTCTTTCGGAGATTTGGTGGGGCACCGAGCCAAAGATTGGAGCCACAAACTGTTGAAGCAAGAGACATTGGCAGGCACTGCGGTTTATGTGGTCGAGTCGCTGCCCAAAACGCCAGAGATTGCCGCTGATTCAGGCTACTCCAAACGCGTGAGCTGGGTTGCCAAAGACAGCCTGGTCAGCGTCAAAGTGGAGTTTCATGACATGGCTGGCACGCTGCTCAAAACGCTCGAAAACAGCAACGTGATGCTGGTGGATGCCAAGCAAAACAAGTTCCAACCCATGCAAGTTCAGGTGAAGAATCACCAAACCGGGCACGCGACCTTTTTGAAGTTTGAACAGTTCGTCGCCAACCAGCCGGTAAGTGAAGCCTTTTTCGCCGCAGGCTACCTTGAAAAAGAGGAATGAATGACCAAGCACGCCCCCCACGTCGCCCGATGGGGTGACGCGCGCCGCAGTCGTTTCAGGCTGAGCTGTTTAACTTCCGCGCTGGCAGGATTGCTGATCACGCAGCCTTGCCAGGCCCAGCAAGCAGCCGCTTCACCAGAACCTCCACCAGGCCCTTCACCGACCGCTTCCACACCGTCCTCACTGCCGTATGGAGAATGCGCGCTGTCAGGCTGGTCATCCAACCGCAACCTGGATGACCGCCAGGACATCGCCAGCGCCTTGTGCACCGTTAACTGGAAACCCAAGCTCAGCGCTGGTGTGGGTTTAGGCTTGAACCTGCGCGCGGGTTTCAACGCCAACCTGGCGGCGGACACCGTCAGCGCCCGGGTGCGCGAGGCGTATGTCGATTTTGAACGGGACGCGTTCTCGCTTCGTGCAGGTCGGCAAATTGTGGCGTGGGGTCGTGCCGACGGTGTCAATCCTACCGACAAGCTGTCTCCCAAAGACTTCACTTTGCTAACCCCGGATGACGACAGCCAGCGCTTGGGCATTGACGCCGTCAAATTCCGCTACGCCCTCAACGCCAATATTTCCTTGACCGCCGTGGCGGCCCAATTCACGGCCCACATCACGCCGCAGGGTGCCTTGCCCGCCAACCTGGTCAAAGCACCTGAACCCGCGGGCACAGAGTGGGCAGTCAAACTGGACCGCACAGGGCAAGGGCTGGACTGGTCCCTCTCTTACTTTGACGGCTACGAGCGGTTTGCCCGCTACCGGGTTGACCTCGGAATTCCACAAGCGCCGGTATTTCAAGGTGACTTTGAACGCTCGCGCAGCGTGGGCGCAGACCTGGCGCTAGCTTCCGGCGCGTGGACCTGGCGCGCCGAGATCAACCATGCAGCCCTGCGACCAGGATGCGACCAGTGCCCACAGTACGAACGCCGGGTCACCCGCGCCGTGCTGGGTGCCGACCTGGACTTCGCTGAAACCATGAACCTGAACGTGCAACTGCTGGCCACGCGCCACTGGGACTACCTGGAGCCGTCAACCTCACCTTCCTTGCTGCGCACACTGGAGCTGGGCCGCGCCCGACTCAACAGCGAATACGCTGCGGTAGAAACTGGCCTGAGCTTCAGGCTGTCAGACCGCCTGCTGAACGACAAACTCAAATGGGAAATTAGCGGTGTTTTTGACCTCACAGGCCAAAGCCGTTTGATACGACCACGCGTGACCTACACCCTGAACGACCACGCGCGCCTCAGTGTCGGTTTCGATTTTTACGAGGGTGACTCTCAAACCTACTTTGGCGCGCTCACCAAAAACACGCTGGCTTTTGTGATGGTCAGCCTGGTGTTTTAAGCCAAAAGTACGCCAGTGCCGGTTAGTGTCCGTTAGTGCCCGAGGACGATTCGCCGAACAGCCGCTCCAGCTCGTGCATATCTGTGACAAAGAGCGCGCTGCCCTCTTTCTGAAGCAGCCCGCGCTTGGTAAGCGCGGAGATCTCACGAGTCACCTGCTCGCGTGTGGTGCTCAGTTGGGCCGCGATTTCTATATGGGTCGGCGCCGGGTTGATCGACGCCGTGTTTCCCCCAGTGCCTGATTGGCGGGCCAGCCGCAGCAACTCAGCCTGCACCCGGTGCGGAACGGCCAGCGTGGTCAGCTCGGTCACCCGCGTCGTCAACAAACGGATCAGCCCGGTGAGGTAACGAAGGTAGCGTTCGTGTACCACCGGTTGTTCTTGCAGCAGCAGCAGGAAGGCCTCAGCCGGCAGCGCTGCGAGCACAGATTCGGCGCTTGCACTGATGTCCGTCGAGCGCGGCCCGCCATCAACAGCGGCAATGTCGCCAACGATCGACCCAGCCTCCACGTCTCGAAAACTCGCCTGCCGCCCGCTTGCCGAATACGTGCGTACCCGCACCGAGCCGCTGGCGATGAAGTAGACATCGCGGCCCGTGGTCTGCTGCCCGATGATCTCCGCGCCTTTGTCATACCGGTACCACACACACTGGCGCGCCAGCGCTTCCAGCCGCTCACGCGGAACGTCCTGCAACAGCTTCACGTGGCTGAGGGCAAAACCTGAACCGGCAACTGAATGTCTAGTCACTGCATGTCTTCCTGGGTTTTTTGAATTTCCATCGGGAGCGCCATCAGCGTCCCGCGCCAACGGGTATTTTCATGAATTGGTGCTTTTCCGCACAAGCGCATCTGGCCGATCCTCCTAAGCTTACCTGACACGCCATTGCACATCAATTTCATCTGTCTGGAGCACGCCATGAAGTTAAACACCGCATTTCTTCAAATCACACACTCAAAGCCTGGGGGCCGCAAGGTCGGGCTGGGTGGCTTCGCCGGCGCGGCCTTGCTGCTGGGTCTGGCCGTAGCCACGGCGTATTCGAAAAGTCTCCCAACTGCTGCGCCCGTTCAGGAGTTGGCCTGGGTAGCAGCCGCAGCGCAAGATTCGATGCCAGATGCGCCCATGCCGGTCGATCTCTACCGCTTTGCACTCAACGCATTGCTGGTGCCCCTGATGGATGACTCCGTGCCACCCCGGTGGACGGACTTGGTGATCGGTTACACCTGCGACCAAGGAACAACGGTCATGATCGACGGCGAGCCCCTGATTGCAGGCAAGCCGGTTCCGGCAAAACCCTTCACGGTGCGCTGGGTCATGAACCGCTGCGCGCCGATGGGCCCACAGTCCATGGAGTTGACCGGTCATGTGGAACTGCTCGTCTTTCATCAAGGTGGCGGCTTGAGCGCGATGGTGTCGCCGGACGGCTTGCGGGTAGACAGCTACCTGGGCCGTGCATGGCTGCAAGGCCCGTTTGCGGCTGAAACTTCGCTGACTGTGGCAGTTGCTCGGCAGTGACCTGCCGACAACGCCAGAACCCTCAGCCGCCGCCCCCATCCACATGCCGAGACACCCCAATCTGTTCGCCCAAAATCCCGCGCGGGCGCAGCACCAGCATCAGAGCGATTAACACGCCGATCAACACAACCTGCAGCGCAGCGGCTTTGGCCTGTTCAGCTTGCGGCACCATGCCGCGCAGCAGGTTGCCTGAGATCGCCCAAAAGCCCCACACAAGGTAAGCGCCCAGCAGCGCGCCCCGGTTGTTGCCAGAGCCGCCCACAATCAGCATGGCCCAGAGCTGGAACGTCAATATCGGCAGAAAATCTTCCGGCGCGATGTAGCCGACAAAGTGGGCGTACACCGCACCACCCAAACCCATCAACATGCTGCCGATCACAAACGATTGCAGGCGGTACTTGAAGGCATTTTTTCCGAGCGATGCGGCTGCTGCTTCGTCTTCGCGGATGGCGCGCAGCACCCGCCCCCAGGGGCTGCGCACCAGGCGCTCCAGCGCCACGTGCACCAGCGCAAGCAACAAAAGCACCAGACCGAGGTAGGCCAGGTTCCACACCAGGCCAGTGCCCAGCCAGCCCTGCATTGGGCGCGGGATGAACTGCACACCAAACGGTCCGCCAGTGAGCCACTGCGCGTTCAGCGCCACCAGCTGCACCGTGACGGCAATGCCAAAGGTGGTGATAGCCAGGTAGTCATGGCGCAAACGCAGCGTCGCTGCGCCGACCAGCAGCCCGGCCAGGCCTGAGGTGAGCATCGCCGCGCCCCAACCCAGCGCCACTGGCAAACCAAAGCCGCCCACGCGGCCCGCCACCAGCGGCGTGGTGAGCAGCGCCGAAGTGTAGGCCCCTACCGCCACAAAACCCGCTACACCCACATTGAACAAACCGGTGTAGCCCCACTGCAAATTGAGCCCCAGCACGATGATGGCAAAGGCGCTGGCGAACACCAGGAAGAAGCTGCCATACGACAACCAGCCGGAAGCCCAATCAGAAACCAGCCCGAAAAGCTCAGTCAAAGTCGCCATCACGCCTTCTCCGCAAAAAGGCCGGTGGGGCGCACCAGCAATATCGCGATCAGCACCGCAAAGGCCGCCGCCGAGCGGTACTCCGCGCCAATCCACATCACCGCGAAACTCTCTGCCAGCCCCACGATCAAGCCGCCGATCACCGCGCCCCAAACCGAACCAATGCCGCCCAGAATGGCAGCGGCAAACAGCGGCAGCAGCAAATCGAGCCCCATGGTGGGGCGAAGCTGCACGGTGAGCCCGGCAAACACGCCGGCCAGCGCCGCCAGCATGGCGCCGATCACCCAGGTGGCGCGCATCACGCGTTCCGGGTCAATGCCGCTGATGCGGGCCAACTGCGGGTTGTGCGAGGTCGCCCGCATGGCGCGGCCGAGGGTGCTGCGGCTCATAAACAGGTGCAGCCCTGTCACCGTGACCACGGTGAGCGCCAGCACAAACAGTTGGTCGGGGGTGACACGCAGGCCGCCCAGCACGCTGCGTGGCAGCAGCGCCACGGCGATTTGCAGATCGGCGCTGTAATACTGCGGGATGCCGCCATAAAAATAAAACAGCAAGTTGCGGGTGGCCAAAGCCGCGCCAAAACTGGCAATCACCAAGGTGATGGCACCTTGCGAGCGCAGTCGCGTGAACAGCGCCCAATCCAGCGCCAGCGCCAAAGCAGCCGTGCCCGCCATCGCCACCAACAGCGCGAACACCAACGGCCAGCCAAATGAAAACGGCGCAAAGCGGCTGGCCTCGGTGCCCCCTGCCGCTGCAAACCAAGCCAGGGCAGACAGCGCGATGTAGGCGCCCCAGGCCAGCAACTCGCCATGGCCAAAATTGGAGAAACGCAGGATGGAGAAGGTGATCGTCAGGCCAATCGCGCCGAGGGAGATGACGGAGCCGACGATCAAACCATCGGCAATCACTTGCAGCATCATGGGGCGGGCTCCAATGGCTTGGGAACTGGGGCTTGAGCGAATTGAGGGCTGGCCTGGCGACCCACGGCATGGCGCCCCAAATACAGCTCGGCAATGCGCGCGTCGGCCATCAGCTCGGCGGCGCTGCCCACCACCCGTTCGCGCCCCTCCACCAGCACGGCGGCGCGGTCGGCCAGGGCCAGTGCGGCTTTAACGTTTTGCTCCACCAAGAGCACGGTGACGCCGCTGGCGCGGATCTCGCGAAGTTTTGCAAACACTTCGGCCACCAGGCGCGGCGACAGGCCGGCCGAGGGCTCGTCCAGCATCAGCACCTGCGGCAGTCGGATCAAAGCCCGCGCAATCGCCAACATCTGCCGCTGCCCGCCCGAGAGCCTGCCCGCCAGCAAACCACGCTGGCGCGCCAGGTCTGGAAACATCGCGTACAACGCTGGCAGGCGCTCGCGCCGCTCGACTTTTTGCAGTGCAGCGGCCAGCTCCAGGTTTTCTGCCACGGTGAGGTTGGCGAAGACATTCTCCGACTGCGGCACAAAGGCCAGGCCACGCCCGCAAAGCTGGTGCGCCGGCGTGCGGGTAATGTCCTCGGTTCCCAGCAAAACCCGCCCTGCGCTGATAGCCACCAGCCCGGCCACAGCCTTCACCAAGGTCGATTTGCCTGCACCATTGGGGCCGAGGATGGCCACGATCTCGCCTTGCCCAACCGTCAACGACGCGCCTTTGACGATTGGCAAGCCGGGCTCGTAACCCGCCTCCAAGTGTTCGATGGTCAGCGCAGCCATCATGCAGGCACGGCTACTTGAGCGTCGCCCAAATACGCTTCCAGCACGCGCGCATCGCCCAGCACCTCGCCCGGCGTACCCGAGGCCAACACCTTGCCTTGCGCCATCACCATCACCGGGTTGCACAGCGAGGCCACCAAATCCATGTTGTGTTCGATGATGAGAAACGTCACGCCCTGAGCATGCAGCAAACGGATGCGATCCACGATCACCTCCAGCAAAGCTGGGTTCACGCCCGCGCCAGGCTCATCCAGCAGCACGATTTTGGGCTCGGCCACCATCACCCGCGCCAGTTCCAGTAACTTGCGCTGGCCGCCCGACAACACGCGCGCGGCGGCCCCGGCAAGCGCCTCCAGGCCGACAAAATTCAACCAATGCATGGCTTTTTCGCGCACCTGGCGCTCCTGATGCGCCACGCGTTGCGGGCTCAGCCAATTGGCCCAGAAGGCCTCCCCCGCCTGCTGGCGGGGTGCCAGCATGACGTTTTCCAACACCGTCATTTCCAAAAATGGCTTCGGGATTTGAAACGTGCGCGAGAGCCCCGCTGCAAAAACTCGGTCGGCGCGCAGGCCGCCAATCGCCCGCCCGTCCAGCGTGATGCTGCCGGAATCCAGCGCGGTGGCGCCCGCAAGCAGGTTGAACAGTGTGGTCTTGCCAGCGCCATTGGGGCCAATCAGCCCTGTGATCGCACCCCGCTGAATGTGGGCGGAGACGCCATCCACCGCGCGGTTCGCGCCAAAGCTTTTTGCAACTTCGTTCAAAATGAGCATTTGCAGCATTTATACCTGACCAGACAGGAAGCACCATGCCCGACGAAACCAGCAGCGACAGTTTTGAGCTTTACGACCTTCGCGTGGATGTGGTCGCGCCGCCCGGCGCAACCATCCAGTGCAGCGCCCACGTGGGTGACCACTTCGAGCTGCGCGGCGAAATGCTGCACTTGCCAGCAGGGCAGGGGTTCTCCATCTATTCCCTAGCCGCCTTGCTGCCGCTGCTGCCCGCCAAACAACGCGCCACGGACCCCCATGACTGGATGAGCACCGACGCTGAAGTGGCCTGCCCCGACCCGCACTGCCCCACGCGTTTCCGCATCACGCGGCTCGGGCTGCGCAGTTTTTCGCACCATGAGACAACTGCAGCGCCCTTGAAGGCCACACCATGATGGGAGACCTGCCATGAGTGTCGAACTCTTTAAATTGGCTCCCGGCTACGACATTCCCCGCTTGATTCGTGGCGGCTGGCAATTGGCCGGCGACCATGGCGAGGTGGATCGCGCGCGGGCCATTGCCGACATGGCAGTGTTTGTGGAGGCAGGCATTGACACCTTCGACTGCGCCGACATCTATACCGGCGTGGAAGACATCATTGGCGAATTTCGCGCCAGCCGGTCTGCCAGCCAAGCCGCCTTGCGCGTGCACACCAAGTTTGTGCCCGACCTCAATGACTTGGCCCAGGTGGATGCCGCCTACGTGCGCCGCGTCGTTACCCGTTCGTTGCAACGCTTGCGCGCCGAGCGGCTGGATTTGGTGCAGTTTCACTGGTGGGACTACCACGTGCCGGGCATGGTGGCCACGGCGCAAGCGCTGGCCGAGCTGCAGCGCGAAGGCTTGATCCACCATATCGGCGGCACCAATTTCGACACGCCCCAAACCGCCACAATGCTCGATGCCGACGTGCCTCTGGTCAGCATGCAGGTGCAGTACTCACTGCTGGACAGGCGCCCCAAGGCCGCCTTGGCCGCGTTGTGCGCCAAGAGCGGCATGCGCCTGCTATGTTACGGCTCGCTGGCTGGCGGCTTCATCACCGAGCAATGGCTGGGCGCGCCCGAGCCTTCTGCTGTCTCCAACCCAAAAAGCCTGCTGTTGGCCAACCGTTCACTCATCAAATACAAGCTGGTGATCGACGACTTCGGCGGTTGGGGCGCATTTCAAAACTTGCTGCAACTTTTGAAGCGCATCGGCCAGCGGCATTCTGTCAGCCTGTCTGCTGTGGCGACGCGCTGGGTGCTGGAACAGCCTCGGGTGGCGGCCGCCATCGTCGGCGCGCGGTATGCGTCGCACCTGCCGGAGCATCTGCAGGTGTTTTCATTCCAGCTCGATGCAGAAGACCACGGCGAGATCGATGCGCTCTTGGCAACCTGCCCCGGCCCCCAAGGCGACACCTATGCGCTGGAACGGGACCGCAGCGGGCGCCATGGGCGTATCATGAAATACAACCTGAGCAAGGTGTGAATCCGGGCTGGGTGTGGCTTGATTTTTGTTTGATTTTTGTTTGATTTTTGAACCTCTTCTATCAACCAGGAGCTTTGAGACATGAAAAAACTGATCCCCGCCACCTCTATGGCGCTGTGCCTGCTGGCGCCCCTGGGCGCCTCCGCCCAATCGCCCGACTGCAAACACACCGTGGGCATGGTGGTGTCGCTCACCGGCGCGGCCGGGCGTTTCGGCCAAGCCGCCGCCAAGTCGGTTGAACTGGCGTTTCGAGACTTGAACGCCGCCGCCGGCGCGCAGGGCATTGCCGGCTGCCAGCTCGCGTTTGATTTGCGCGATGCGCAAAGCCAGGGCTCAGTGGCGGTGGACCAGGCGCGGCAACTGGTGGATTTGAAGAAGGTGCCGGCCATCATTGGCGGCATCATCTCGTCGGTGTCGATTCCCATCGTGACCTCGGTCACTGCGCCAGCAGGTGTGGTGCAGATTTCGCCCGCTTCCACCTCGCCCACTCTCACACGCATGGGCAACGAGGGACAAAGCAAGGGATGGTTTTTCCGCACCATCACGTCTGACGCCCTGCAAGGCACGGCTGCGGCCAAATACGCGATGGATCAAGGCTTGCGGCAGGTGGCCATCATCAACGTCAACAACGATTTTGGCGTGAACATGCTGGCCGAATTCCGCAAGGCTTATGAAGCGTTGGGCGGCAAAATCGCCTCGGCCACGCCGTACAACCCGGCCCAGGCTTCGTATGCGCCGGAGGTCACCAAAGCGCTGCAGGGCGACCCGCCTGCGCTGTATTTGATTGGTTACCCAGGCGACGCCACCACCATTTTGCGCACCTGGATTCAGCAAGGCGGCCCGCAACGCTTCTTGCTCAATGACGGCTTGAACTCGGCCGACCTGATCAAAGGTGTCGGCCCGCAGTTTTTGAACAACGCTTTTGGCACCTCGTCTGGCACAACACGCAGCCCGAGCACCGACTATTTCGACAAAGCCTACCCCGCCATGAGCGGCGGCTTCGATTCCAAAGCCCCGGCCGCCGACCGCGCCTTCGACGCCGGCGCCATCATGGGCCTGGCCATCGCCCGTGCCGGCAAATTTGAAGCGGCGGCCATCCGTGATGCCATCCGCGAGGTGACCAAACCCGGCGGCGAAGTGGTGAGCGCTGGGCCTGAAGGGTTTGCCCGCGCCTTGCAGTTGATTCGTGAACGCAAAGCAATCCGTTATGTCGGTGTGATCGGCGGCGTGGAGTTTGACAAAAACGGCGACATCGTTGGGCCGTTTAGGCTGTGGCGGCTGCAAAACGGCGAGGTCACCACCACCGGTCAGATGACCACCGACGAGGTGCAGGCGGTGCAAGCCAAGTTGCCGCGCTGACTTCGACAAAGCGGGCCGGACACTGCCAATGATTGAACGAACCCTGCTGGCGCCAGGGCTGGAGATCCCCCGTGTTGTCACCGGGCTGTGGCAGGTGGCCGACATGGAGCGCGGCGGTTCGGTGCTTGACGCCGGGCACGCAGCCGCCGCTATGACTGAATACGCCAAAGCCGGTTTTGACGCCTTTGACATGGCCGACCACTACGGCTCTTCGGAGCTCATCACCGGCCATTTGTTGGGCCAGCGCTCACCCATCAAAGCCTTCACCAAATGGTGCCCTGAGCCTGGCCCGATGACACCAGCGCTGGTGCGTGCAGGCGTGGAGCGTGCGCAGCAGCGTATGCAAACCCAGTGCATTGACCTGATGCAATTCCATTGGTGGACGTTTGAGCACCCCGGATATCTGGATGCGCTCACCGAGCTTGCTGCGTTGCGCGCCCAGGGTGCCATTCAACACATTGGTCTGACCAATTTCGACACGGCCCATCTGCGCCTGTTGCTGGCCCAGGGCCTGCCAATTGCGAGCAATCAGGTCTGCCTGTCTTTGCTGGATCGCCGCGCCACCGGCCCAATGACCCAGCTTTGCCAGGAGCGCGGCGTCAAGCTGCTGGCTTATGGCACGCTCGGAGGCGGGTTTTTGTCAGAACGCTGGTTGAATAAAGAAGCACCGCTGGAAGTGGGCGACTGGAGCAAGATGAAGTACCGCCGCTTCATCAACGCCGTAGGCGGCTGGGCGGCACTCCAAGGCGTGTTGAAGGCGGCGCACACGATTGCGCAAAAGCACAGGGTCTCGATTGCCAACGTGGCCACCCGCTGGGTGCTGGACCAGCCCGCTGTAGCGGCTGTCATCGTCGGAGCCCGGCTGGGCGAATCTGAACACCGGGCCGACAACGAACGCGTTTTCTCGTTCACGCTGGATGGCGAAGACCTCGCCCGGTTGGAGTCGGCATTTGCCGCCACCCAAGCCATCCCCGGCGACTGCGGCGACGAATACCGCAAGCCGCCCTTTCTCACCGCGTCTGGCGACCTGAGCCACCACCTGTCGTCGTTTGCGCCCATCTACAAAAAGCAACGGATTCCCGGCCACACGGATCGCTGGTGTGTGGACAGCGGCAGCGTGTGGGAATCGATTGCCGGCTACTCGCGCGCGGTGCGCGATGGTGCGCATGTGTCGGTGTCTGGCACCACCGCCACCCACGGTAACGGCGCCGTTGTGGCCGCAGGCGACGCGGGCGCTCAAACCACCTGGATTCTCGACAAAATCGCCGCGTCCCTGAGCGCGCTGGGGGCACGCATGGAAGACGTCATTCGCACCCGCATTTACCTGCGCGACGTGAACGAGTGGGAGGCCGTGTCGCGCGAGCATGGCCGCGTGTTTGGCCACACCCGGCCCGCCAACACCTTGGTGCAGGCCGGCGCGCTGATTGGGGACGGTTACCGGGTGGAAATCGAAGCCGAGGCCTTGGTTCGGTGACGGCCAAGCCTCCACAGCCACCATCACAACGACAGGCCTTCAAGTTATGACACTCCACACCCTGAGCGCGCACGAACTGCTGCGCGCCTACCGAAGCCATGAACTCTCCCCGGTCGCGGTCACCCAATCCGTGCTGCAACACATCGAAAAGTGGGAGCCGCACATCCACGCTACCTACCTGTTGCGCCCGGACGCAGCGCTGGCACAGGCCAAAGCCTCTGAAGCGCGTTGGCAGAAGGGCACACCCTGCGGCGATTTGGACGGCGTGCCCGTCACCATCAAAGACAACATCGCCACACTGGGTGACCCGACCCCGGTGGGCACCGCCGCCAGCGACATGACTCCCGCGCAGGCAGACGCGCCCCCAGCGGCGCGGCTGCGCGAAGCCGGCGCTGTGTTCATCTGCAAAACCACCATGCCCGACTACGGCATGTTGTCCAGCGGCCTTTCCACCTTCCACAAACTTGCTCGCAACCCGTGGGATGTGAGCAAAACACCCGGCGGCTCCAGCGCCGGTGCGGGCTCTGCCGCCGCCGCAGGGTACGGCCCCTTGCACATCGGCACCGACATCGGCGGCTCGTTGCGCCTGCCCGCAGGTTGGTGCGGCATCTTCAGCCTGAAGCCTAGCCTTGGTCGCATCCCCATCGACCCGCCCTACACCGGGCGCGCCGCCGGGCCGATGACACGCACCGTGGCCGATGCAGCACTCATGATGCAGGTGCTCTCGCGCCCCGATGCGCGCGACAGCATGAGATTGCCCTACCAAGAAATCGCCTGGGATGACTTCGACGCCGCGCCCGGTTCTCTAAAAGGCCTGAAGATCGGCCTGCTGCTGGACGCTGGCTGCGGGCTCAAAGTGGCGCCCGAAGTGAGCACTGCCGTCGAGCAGGCGGCCAAATTGTTTGAGGCCGCTGGCGCCATCGTCACGCCGATGAAACCTTTCTTGACACCGGCCATGCTCGATGGCCTGGACCACGCCTGGCGCATGCGCTCCTACATTGACTTAAACGCGCTGGCGCCTGGGAAAAAAGCAGCGGTTTTGCCCTATATCCGCCAATGGGCCGGCAGCGCTGCGGGCATGACTGGCCAGCAAGTGTTTGTGGCCACTAGCCAAGCCCATGCCGTTCGCCTGGCCTCGGTGAAAGCCTGCAGCGCCTTCGACTTTGTGATCTCGCCCACTGCGCCGGTGCCGGCGTTTGCCGCCGAGTTGCCCTCACCCACCAACGACCCGCTGCACGGCCTGGAGCACATCGCGTTCACGGTGCCGTACAACATGTCTGAGCAACCCGCCGCGTCGATCAACTGCGGTTACACAGCGGGCGGCCTGCCGATTGGTTTGCAGATCGCTGGCCAGAGGTTTGACGACCTGGGTGTGTTGCGCGTCTCGCGTGCCTACGAGCTTCTTCGCAGCCCGCAACGCAACTGGCCCTCGCTGCCAATTTGAGGCGATCCATGTTGACAGACAGCCTCGGTAACGCTGTCACCCTGCATGACGCGGGCAGCCTGGCGTTTGTCAACGACTTTGTCGAAGGCGTCATTTCCTGCGAAGCGCGCGCGGTCAACGTTTTCAAAATCGCCGAGTCGGAGCCAAGCGCCATCGTGCAGGCTTATTGCGCCGCGCTGCACCTGTTCGCCGAATCGCGCGATGCCCCCGGCAACGCGCGCCCGTTTTTGACACAGGCCCAGGCCACACTGGACGCGAACCCGGCGGTCAGCTTGCGCGAGCGCCGCTTTGTCGCCGCCATCGCGGCGTGGGCAGCGGGTGATATCCATCTTGCCTGCGTTTTGCATGAAGAACAGGCGCAAGAGTTTCCGCGCGACCTGGTGTCGCTCAAACTCGGCCAGTACCACCACTTCAACCGAGGCGACCCCCGCGCGATGCTGCACCTGGCGCTGGCGTGCCGAACCGCTGCCACTGACGTGCCCTATTTCCACGGCATGTTGGCCTTTGGCCAGGAGCAGTGCCATCACCTGGAAGAGGCCGAACAATCCGCCCGCACCGGCGTGCGCCTGTGCCGCAAAGAACCCTGGGCGCACCACGCCATCGCCCACGTGATGTTGACCCAAGGCCGCGTTGGCGAGGGCCGCGAGTTCATGAACAGCATGAGCGACAGCTGGACGGGCCTGAACTCCTTCATGGTCACCCACAACTGGTGGCACCAGGCGCTGTTTGCCATCGAGCTGCAAGATTTCGCGGGCGCGCTGCAACTGTTTGACGAACGCATTTGGGGCGTCGTCAAAACCTATTCGCAAGACCAGGTCAACGCTGTTTCGCTGCTCTCTCGGCTTGAGCTGAAAGGTGTTGACGTGGGCGGGCGCTGGGCCGATGTGTCGTCCTACCTGCTCCATCGCACGGGTGACCAAGTCTCGCCCTTTCTGGATTCGCATTACCTGTACGGGCTGGCCCGCGCTGGCCTGCCCGAGGCTGAAGTCTTGATGCGCAATATCGAAATCCACGCGCAGAAGCTCGCCTCGGCAGCCCCAGCGTGGCAAGACGTCGCCCTGCCCGCCGCGCGCGGCCTGCTGGCCCACGCGCGGGGCGACTTCAAACACGCCGCAGGCCATCTCGCGCAAGCCCTGCCACGTCTCACCGAGATCGGCGGCAGCCACGCGCAGCGCGACTGGTTTGAGCAGCTTCACCAAGACGCGCAAAAGCGGCGTCCGAAATAACCTTCATCGACCAAGCACCGCCATGCCCCAAATCCTGCTGCTGCCCGGCCTCGCCTGCAACGCCGTCATGTGGCGGCCCCAGTTGGCGGTCATCCCGACCGCATTCAATGCCAAGGTGACAAACGTCCACACCCGCTTCGACACAGTGCAAGAGATGGCCGAAGCCCTGCTCGCTGAGCACCCAGGCGACCTGATCTTGTGCGGCGCCTCCATGGGCGGCATGTTGGCGATGGAAGTGGTGCGCCAGGCAGCGCCGGGGCGCATTCGGGGGCTGGCGCTTTTGGGCACCAATGCGCGGCCCGAGACGCCCGAGATGCGCCAGTTGCGCGAAGCCGCCATCGTGTTTTTTGAACAGGGCCGCGCCGAAGAAGTGTTGAAGTTCAACCTACCGATGGCCTTTCACAAGAGCCCCGCCAACGACGCCGCGCTGTTGCAGACTTACCTCGACTTCGTCCTGGCGGCGGGTTCCCAGCAGCTCATCCGGCAAAACCGCGCCGTGATGGCCCGGCCCGACGCACGCTTGCATTTGCCGCAGCTGACCTGCCCCACACTGGTTTTGTGCGGCGACTCTGATCAGCTCACGCCCCCCGATTGCTCCCGCGAAATCGCCGCGCTGATCCCCCACGCCGAGCTGAAAATCATCGCCGACTGCGGCCACATGTTGACGATGGAGCAGCCCTCGGAGGTGAATGCCGCGCTGCTGGCATGGCTTGGCAGACTTGGGTGATCCGTTTGGGCTTCAGTTTTAAGAAATGCAAATAATTAACATGGGTATTAATTATTTGCAAATTTGCCTGAAAATTCCAAATTTTCAAGAAAAACAGGCCCTCAAGTCACGTAAAAATTGCTTGCAATGCTATTATTATAATAGCAATTGAAAAGGTTTTGCCTGTCCAGTGACGACCCAATGTTTTACCAGCCGCAGAGTGGCCCAAGTGTCGCAGCGTCCACCCGAATCACCAGCGCCTAGTCCTTGGGCAGGCTCTTCACCTTGGCGATCAAGCGGTCGTACACCGAGGGCGAGACAAACTTCTGCACGTCGCCGCCGAGCAAGGCGATTTCGCGCACGAAGGTGCTGGAGACAAACTGGTACTTGTCGCTGGGCGTGAGGAACACGGTTTCCACATCCGGCATCAAGGTGCGGTTCATGCCGGCCAGCTGGAATTCGTAGTCAAAATCGGTCACCGCGCGCAGGCCGCGCACCACCGCTTTGCCACCATTGGCCACAACAAAATCGCGCAACAAGCCGGCATAACTGTCGACCGACACCTTGGGGAAATCTTTGGCGACTTCGCGCACCATCTCCAAGCGCTCCTGCAAGTTGAACAACGCGCCCTTCTTGTGGTGCCCCGCTGCCACGGCGATGATGACGCGGTCAAAAAGCTGCGTTGCGCGGCGCACCACGTCTTCGTGCCCATGCGTCAAAGGGTCGAAGGTGCCGGGATAAATGGCAAGCACGTTGTTGCTCATGGGAATTCCTGGGAGTGGCTGATGCGAGGGATTATCTTGGATTACGCAGCGCGCCTGAGCAAATGCGCATGCACTGCCCCGGCTTTTAAATGCCGGTGAAGCGCCAAATTGAAGGGTAAAAGCTGCTCATCCGTCCATTTCACCGTTGCTTCCAGGTAGACGAATCCGCTTGCCGCGACGGCGCGCCCTGCCGCTTCCAACGCGGGCTCAAAGAGTTGCGATTCAAACGGCGGGTCGATGAAGATCAGGTCAACACTGGCCTCGCTCAAAGCCTTGAGCGCCCCGACACCGTCGCTGCGCAGAACCTGGACTGCATCGGCCTTCAACTGCGCCTTCACCTGCTCCAGCATGGCGACGAGGGTTTTGTCGTTCTCAACCAAACGCACGCCTTTCGCGCCGCGCGAGGCCGCTTCAAAGCCCAGCGCACCGGCGCCGGCGAAGGCGTCCACACACTGCCAGCCGCTCAAGTCTTGCCCCAGCCAGTTGAACAGCGTCTCGCGCACGCGATCCGGCGTGGGGCGCAGGCCAGGTTTGTCAGCCACCTTGAGTTTGGTGCGTTTCCACTGGCCGCCGATGATTCGGACTTCGTGGTTTTTGTGGCCTGCCGGGCGGGCATCAGGTTTTTTAACAGCAATGCCGCGCGCTGCTTGGCCCGCTTTCTCCGGGCGGCTCAAGGCGCGCCACCCAGCACGACTGTCACCATCTTGTCCGCCTGCAGCTTGCGCGCAAAAGCGGCTTTGATGTCGGCGAGAGTGACTTTATCGACGGCCTGCGTCCAGGTGTCGAGGTAGTCCAGCGGCAATTTGTACCAGGCGATGTTGGCGACGTTGTCGAGCAGTTTGGCGTTGCTGTCGATGCGCAAGGCGAAGCCGCCGATGAGGTTGTCTTTGGCGCCTTTGAGTTCCACCTGCGTCGGCCCTTCGGCGAGAAACTTCGCCAACACATCGCGCGAGACCTGCACCGCTTGGGCGGCCTGGTCGGGCCGGGTTTGCAGGCCGATGGTGAAGGCGCCGGCGTGAATGGCGGGTGAAAAATAGCTGTAGACGCTGTAACTCAAGCCGCGTTTTTCGCGCACCTCGCTGTACAGGCGCGAGACAAAACCGCCGCCGCCCAGAACGTAATTGCCCACGGTGAGCGGGAAAAAATCCGGGTCGTCGCGTTTGAAGCCGGGCTGGCCGATGAGCACATGCGCTTGCGCTGAGTCAAAGGCGATTTTTTCTTCTTGGGGCGCGGCGAGCGGCGCAACTTCCGGCACGGCCGCCCACGGGGCGCAATCCGCCCTAAGGGCCGACATCGACGGCAACGGCTTCACCTTGGCGAACAGCTGGCCCACCATGTCATCGGCCTGCGCGCGCGTGACTGCCCCCACAATCGTCACCACCGCGCGGCAGGGCGCCACGGTGCTGGCGTGCAGGTTTTTCATGTCGTCCAGCGTGATGGCGGCAAGCGACGCTTCAGTGATTTCCCAGCCATAGGGATGGCTGCCGTAGACCGCATTGCCAAACGCGCGGCCTGCCAGCGTGCTGGGGCGGGTGTTGGCCTCTTTGATGCTGGCAGCGATGCGCTCTTTGTTGCGCTGCCAAATGTCAGCCGGGAACGAGGGCTCGCCGATCAGGCGGGCGGACAAGGCCACGGCTTTGGGCAACAAATCGGGGTAGGTCAACGAGCGCAGTGAAAAGCCCATGCGGTCAGAGCTGGCGCTGGCGCCGAATGACGCGCCGAGGTCGGCCCAGGCTTCGCCTAAGGCGTTTTCATCCAGCGCAGGGGCCGGGCCGCTTGCCGCCGCGCCCTGGCTCAGCAAACTCGCCGTGACGCTGGCCAGCCCGGCCTTGCCCGGCGGGTCGCGGCGCGCACCGGCGTCGAATTCGATGCGCACGTCCACCATCGGAATGTTCGGGCTTTCCACCAGATAGATGCGGGCGCCGGAGGCTTGTGTCCACTGCACAATGGGAATGCCAGCAACGGCCTCTTGCAAACAGAAAAGCGCTGAAAGTCCAGTAGATAGAGCGTAACAAGCTAGTTTTTTTGTAGCAGTCATATAGTGGTTCAATGTCGCGCTCCTGCTGGCAAAGCGCGCGGCTTGCGGGATTTGTCGAGGGGCTGCGGGCGCAGGGTGGCGATGGTCAATTGGTCGTCGCCAAAGTATTTCAAGGCGACCGCTTTCACCTGTTCTGCGGTGACCGTGCGCAATTTGGCTATGAGCTTTTCACCGGCATCCAGCGGCAGGCCCTGCACCCAATAAACGCCCAGCGTGCGGCCTTGGTTGAAGACCGAATCAAGCTTGTAGACCTCACTGGCCACCCACTGGGTTTTGACACGGTTCAGCTCGGCCTCGCTCACGCCTTCGCGGCCAACACGGGCGACCTGTTCGCGCAGGGCTTTCTCAACCTCTTCGGCAGTTTTTCCGGGCGCTGGCACAGCGTCTAAATAAAAGAGCTGCGGCCCGCGGCCCCACAAGCCGTTGTAGGCGCCCGAGCTGTCGGCCACGCGTTTGTCGCCCTGGCCCAAGGCGCGGTCCAGCCGCGCGCCACTGTAACCATCTAGCACGGCGGCCAGCACCGTGAGGGCCAACGCGTCGTTGCCGCCTTCGCCGGGGTTGTCCAGCGAGGAAAGGCTGGGCACCTTGAAGGCCAGTGTGAGGTAAGACTGCTCGGCGGGGGCTTTGAAATCGAGGCGACGCAGGCCCGATTGAAGCGGCTCCACCTGCGGCTTGCGCGCAGGCACAGCGCGAGCGGGAATGCCGCCGTAGTATTTTTCTGCGAGTTGCTTCGCTGCCGCCACTTCCACATCACCCGCAATCACCACGGCGGCATTGGCCGGCACGTACCACTTCTTGAAAAACTCGCGCGCATCGGCGGGTGTCATGGCGTCCAGGTCGTTCATCCAGCCGACGATGGGGCGGCGGTATGGCGAGGCGACAAACACCGCCGCGTTCATCGCTTCGCCCATCAAGGCGCGCGGGTTGTCTTCAGTGCGGGAGCGGCGCTCTTCCTTGACAACTTCAATCTCCTTCAAAAACTCCTCGTCGCTCCACTGGTTGTTGGCGAAACGGTCGGCCTCCAGCTTCATCACGTCTTCCAGCCGGTTGGCGGGGATTTGCTGGTAATAACCGGTGTAGTCGCGCGCCGTGAAGGCGTTTTCCCGCCCGCCCAGCGCCGCCACCTGGCGAGAAAACTCGCCCGGCTTGAGGGTCGGCGTGCCCTTGAACATCAAGTGTTCAAGCACGTGGGCCACGCCCGAGGTGCCGTCTACTTCGTCCATCGCCCCCACGCGCAGCCACAACATATGCACGGCGGTGGGCGCGCGTTTGTCGGGTTTGATGATGACGGTCATGCCGTTGGCCAAGGTGAACTGCTCGACCTTGGGTGCTGCAAAGGCAGGCGTTTGCGCCTGGCTGCTGTGGGCCACCCAGGCCAGCAGAAGCAGCAAACCCGTGCGGGAAATGAGATTGAAAGTGCGTTTCATAGAATGCTGTGATTCTAAGAACCCCGCAATGTTCAGCTTTTTCAAAAAGAAACCTCCACCTCCGCCTGCAACCCCGGTTGCGCCAGTTCCCATTCCAGCGGCTGTTTCTGCCGCTGCATCTGCCGCCGCGCCCAGCCCGCAGCCCACAGGCTCGTTGATCGGCAAGGCGCTGGCCGCGCCCATCGCCATCCCGATCCCTGCCGTCGCCCCGCCCGAGCGGCAAAAATGGCTGGACAAACTCAAGGCCGGGCTGGGCAAAACGGCGTCCAGCATTTCCGGCGCCTTTGTCGGCACACAGATTGACGAAGCCCTCTATGAAGACCTGGAGAGCGCCCTCTTGATGGCCGACACCGGCGTTGCCGCCACCGAGTTTCTGCTCAACGATTTGCGCAACAAGGTCAAAACCAATGGCATCACCAACCCGGTCGCGCTGAAAAATGTGCTCATCGCCTCGCTCACCGAGATGCTCAAGCCGCTGGAGAAAGCGCTGGTGGTGGGCCAACACACCCCGACGGTGATGATGGTGGTGGGCGTGAATGGCGCGGGCAAAACCACCTCCATCGGCAAACTCACCAAACACCTGGCCGACCACGGCGCCAGCGTGCTGCTGGCCGCAGCAGACACCTTTCGGGCCGCCGCGCGCGAGCAACTCACTGTGTGGGCAGACCGGAACACCGTGGAGATCATCAGCCAGGCGGGGGGCGACCCAGCAGCGGTGAGTTTTGATGCCGTTACCGCTGGCAAGGCACGCGGCAAAGACGTGGTGTTGGTCGATACCGCCGGGCGGCTGCCGTCACAACTGCACTTGATGGAAGAGCTGAAAAAGATCAAACGTGTGGTGCAAAAGGCTGATGCGTCCAGTCCACATGAAGTGCTGCTGGTCATCGACGGCAACACCGGCCAAAACGCCTTGATGCAGGTGAAGGCCTTTGACGATGCGCTCACCCTCACCGGCCTCATCGTCACCAAACTCGACGGCACCGCCAAGGGCGGCATGTTGGCGGCCATCGCCCGCGAGCGGCCGGTGCCGGTGTATTTCATCGGCGTCGGCGAAAAACTCGACGAGCTGGAGACCTTCAACGCGCGCGAGTTTGCGCAGGCGCTGCTGGCTTGAATTGCATTTGGCTTCTGGTTTCCGTTTGCTCGCGCGTGTTTCAATTCCGTAAGGTTGGAACCATTTCAGCGACCAAGTAATCAATCCACGAGTAACTTTTTCTTTTTAACCATTGCCTAATGAACCATCATCTCCTGACCCTTGAACGCATCGCTTTCCTGTCACGCCGCCAAACGCTGGCACTGCTCGGTGCCAGCGCCGCAATGCCCCTGTTGGCCCAAACCGGCACCGCGTGGGCGACCATTGAAAACAAAGCCCGTGGGCAAACCGTGTATTTCAACGCCTGGGCCGGCAGCGAACGCATCAACGCCTACCTGCAATGGGCGGGCGCGCAAGTACTACAACGTTTTGGCGTGAAGATGGAGCATGTGAAAGTGACCGACACCGTCGATGTCGTCAAACGTGTGCGCAGCGAAAAGTCTGCCGGTAAGCTCAGTGATGGCACCGTTGATATGGTGTGGATCAATGGCGAAAACTTCCTCGCCATGAAACGCGAGGGCCTGCTGTTTGGCCCCTTTGCCGAGAGCCTGCCGAGTTTTCAGTATGTGGACGTGGCGGGCAAACCCACCACCCGCATTGATTTTTCAGAGCCGGTTGAAGGCATGGAAGCGCCTTGGGGCATGGCCCAGCTCACCTTTTACGCAGACAGCAAAAAGGTGCCAAACCCACCGAAAAGCATGAGCGCCTTGTTGGATTTCGCCAAAGCCAACCCAGGCCGTGTCACCTACCCGCGCCCGCCAAATTTTCACGGCACCACCTTCGTGAAGCAGGCGCTGGTAGACGCCAATGCCGACCGCAGCGCGCTCTACAACCCTGTCACGCCGGAAGCGCTGGCCAAATTCGGCGCGCCGCTGTGGGCTTATCTTGACGCCCTGCACCCGCACTTGTGGCGCAACGGCAAGCAGTTTGTGCAAAACAACGGCGCCATGCGGCAGATGATGAGTGACGGCGAGTTGATGCTCGGCTTCACCTTCAACCCCAACGAAGCCGCGAATGAAATCGCCGCCAAGCGTCTTGCAGAGAGCGTGACCAGCTTTCAATTCAATAGCGGAACGATTGGCAACACCCACTTCATGGCGATCCCGTTCAATGCCAAGGCGAAAGAAGGCGCGCAAGTGCTGGCCAACTTTCTGCTCTCGCCCGAAGCGCAGGGTCGCAAGGCCGACATCGAGCAGTGGGGCGACCCCACTGTGCTGGCGCTGGAGAAGTTGCCAGCCGCTGAACGCGCGCGTTTCGCCGCCAAATCCTTGCCCGGCCAGGTCGCGCAATTCGCGCCCACCCTGCCCGAGCCGCATGGCAGCTGGGTCGATCCGCTTGAGAAGGAATGGCTGCGCCGTTACGGGCAATAGAGAAAGTCAGCGCGTCGCTTGTTTTTCAACACAGGAGCCGGCAAAAATCACGCGGCCGGTGGAGTCGATCAGGTTGGCTTCTGCGCTCATGCGGTCGATGCGCCACTTGGCGGTGCCGCTGCCAAAGGTGATTTCCGCTTCGGAGACTTTGCCGCTGGTAAGCCATTGGTTGTTCACCGAGACGGCTTTCTCCTTGTCGCTGAAACGCACGGTGACGTCTTCGCGCGTGACGAACACACCGTCGGGCTGCAAATCACACAAAGCAGTGCGCAAATCTTTCGGGCCGCCATTCTCCAGAATGTCTTTGGCCAAGGCCACTGCTTGCGACGGGCGCTGCGACGCGGCACACACAAAATCGGCCATGCTGCGGCTGCCGTCGAGCACGGCGGGCTTGGAGAATTTCGCCCCGCCTGGCGCGCTCAACGCGGCTTGGACTGCCTGCAGCCGCGCTCTGAACGATGCGCCCTGCGGTGTCAAATCCATCGGCGACGACGTCTCGGCCAACCAGGCCACTTGCCCAGCGCCGCTGCAATCGGCAACGAAGTGGGTGTAGTTCAGCGGGGGATGGGGTTTGCCGGCATTCACGCGCACCAGAATGGCCGAGATGTAGCGGTTGTCCACCACCGCCAGCGAGATCGGGTCAACGCCATACAACACGTCGTCGATGCGCTGCAGCAGCAGCGGGCCCTTGCCTGAGGCGGTCTGCGCCGCGCCGGGCAGGGCTAAGCAAGCCAGGGCCAGCAGCAGGCCGCCCATCATCGCGCGAATGGCTGGGCGAACGGCTGCGTGGCGAGGAAAGGGATAATGAGCCATCAAGTTCAAATGCGTAAAACGCCAATTTTAAAGTGACCCAAATTCTTCCCCACATCACCCTTGAAACCGCGCCCAACCCCACCGCCGCCGTGATTTGGCTGCATGGCCTGGGCGCCGACGGCAATGACTTCGCCGGCCTCGTGCCTGAACTCGATTTGACGGGCCTCGCGCCCATTCGTTTCATCTTTCCGCACGCGCCGTCGATCCCCGTGACGCTGAACGGCGGATACGTGATGCCGGCCTGGTACGACATTTTGGGCACGCAACTGCAGCGCGTGGAAGACAGCGCGGGCATCCGTAAGTCTGCGTTGCAAATCGAGGCCTTGATCGCCGACCAGGTGGCCAAAGGCATCCCCGCCTCGCGCATCGTGCTGGCGGGCTTCTCGCAAGGCTGCGCGATGGTCTTGCACACGGGGCTGCGCCACCCGGCAAAACTGGCCGGCATCATCGCGCTTTCCGGTTATTTGCCGCTGGCTGGGAGTGTGGCCACAGAGCGCAGCGCCGCCAATAAAGACACGCCGATTTTCATGGCGCACGGCACGATGGACCCCATGATTGCGCTGGACCGCGCCGAAGCCTCCCGTGACGCGTTGGTGGCTCTTGGTTGCAAGGTGCAGTGGCACACCTACCAGATGCCGCACAGCGTGCATCCGAGCGAGATTGCGGACATTGGGCGGTTTTTGAAGACCGTGTTGGCCTGATCTGCGCTTTCGACGAAATTAATACTCTTGTTAATTTTAGAGAATTTTGTTCGTTCAGTATAGATTTTTGTATTTTTACGACTAATAATTATACTGTTTTAGTCATTAATTTATAGCAAAATATATAGCATATACGTGACTTAATTGCCTTTAAGAATACTAAACTATTGCTTGGTAAAAATATTCAGTAAAATTCCAAGTGCGGCCGCCCCTCCTTCTTCAGCGCTACGGCCACTGCATTCCAATCCGAACCCCTTTGCAGGAAATAGTCCAAAGGTCAAAATCCAAAGGTCAGAGTTTCCATTTCCGAAGCGTCCGCAGTGTGCCCCTCAGCCAGCCCAGGGCGGATGCCTCCGTGTCACCCGCCGCGAAAATCACCCGCTCGTGTAGTAAAAGCCCGGCGCGCGCCTCCTTCTTTACCTGCGGCATCCGCCCTGGGCTGGCAGAGGGGCATGGGTTACTGCGTTTGGGGATTTAACTTGGAAATGGGAGAGCTGACCTTGTATCCGGATCGAAGGCCGATACGCGATTCTTTCTATGCGACGGGCAACTTCAAAGTTAAGCGTCTCAAAAATCGATCCACAACTACACTGGACTTGAAATGACATTCTCGGCCTACAAAGATCACCCAATCCGGGCACTTGTCTCACAACTCCTTGCCTTTCAGGGCCGAGAAGAGTTTGCCGATCCTGTCGTTGCGGATAACGAGACAGCCGCGTTTGCTCGGGACAAGGTCTTTGCAATTGCACGGCTGGTTGCAGGATTGCTCGAACAGACACCGGCAACTCTGGCCAGTACCGGCGCGCTATCGAACCTTCAAACCAACCTGCAGGCCCCGGTCAATGAGCTGAACGCCTACGTTTCGAATCGAAACGTCGTCCACATCACGAATGCTGCCGCGCAGTGCGAGCAGAACGTGTTGCCTTTCCTCTGGGGTTTGCCTCAGCAGATTCCTGCTCTGACCGAACCGTCGTTCTCGGCTCTCGTCAATATGCAGGCTACTGCCTCTCTGCAGACCGTGCAGACGCTTGTAAAGCAGCGTGACGCTCTAGCCACCAGCCTAACAGACGCGAAAGTCCATGCTGAGGCGCTCAGTGCGCGGCTTGACACGTTGCAAGATGCGGCAGTTCGCGATCGCGCTGAAGCGGCAGCGGCTGTGGCTAACCTGCAGAAGGAGTTCGCTGAGAAGGAGATCGAGCGAACAGCGGCTTTCGACGCAGCGATCCATGGGTACAAACTGGATTACGAAGCGCTACGCGGTGGATTTTCATCCCAAGCATTGCTTTCGCTCCAGGATCTGGATGGTCAGCGCATTCAGGCTTCACGTATTGTTCAGGTTGTTGGAAATATTGGCGTAACGGGCAACTACCAGCAAATAGCTAACTCGCAGGCTTCTCAAGCAAATTTTTGGCGCTGGGTCACTGTCGCCATCTTTGGCGCTGGAATATCCGTAGCTGTGGCCACGTTCATCAAGTTTTGGGATCAGCCTTTCTCACCCGAAAACACTTGGTCGGTGGTCATACGGCTTCTGTACGCTATCGCGATAACTGCACCAGCGTGGTACACCGCACGTGAGTCAGCGCGTCATAGAACTAACTCGGATCGCGCCCGACAGACTGAACTTGAACTTGCCTCGATTGGCCCATTCATCGAACTGATGCCTGAAGACAAGAAGGTTGAGATTCGAGAGTCGTTAACCAAGAGCTATTTCGGGCGCCCAGTTGAATCACACGAGGTTCAATCCCCGATAGACATCGGCAATATAAAAGACTTGGTCGTTGAACTCGTCAAAGCCGTCAAGAAGTAGTGCTCATGCCGAGGCTCCAGGGTCATGTTCCTCATTTCCCAGTCAAACTCCAACCAAGCGGTTACCCATGCCCCTCAGCCAGCCCAGGGCGGCTGCCGGAGGTAAAGAAGGAGGCGCGCGCTCGACCTTGGTAATGCGAACGAGCGTTTCTCGCGACGGGTGACACGTAGGCAGCCGCCCTGGGCTGGCTGAGGTGCTGCCCGCCGAAGAACCACGACGTGCAAAGTCACGTCTCCCGCCTCCCGCCTCGCAGGCACGCCGATTCTCAGCAACCATGATTTTGATGGTAACGATGCCCGCAACATCATGAAGCTGAATTTCCTGCTCGATACCAACGTGCTGGTTGCGGGTTTGAGCAGTCGCTTGGGGGCATCTTTTGCGCTGCTGGAGGCGGTGGCGGCCGAGCAGGTTCAATTGAGCGCCTCGGCAACACTTTGGCTGGAGTAAGAGTCCGTGCTCAAGCGCTCAGAGATCCGAAAAATGCACCATTTGAAAATTTCAGAGGTCGATGATTTTTTAAACGACCTGGCTGCGTTGACAACGCCGGTAGAGCTGCATTTTGCCTGGCGCCCCCAGTTGCGCGACCCCGGCGATGAGATGGTGCTGGAGGCTGCGGTCAACGGGCACGTGGACGTGCTGGTCACGCACAATCTTGCCGACTTTGAAATCGCCAAACCAAGGTTCAACCTCAACGTATGGACACCTTCCAAAGCCTTGAAACAACTGGAGAAACGCCTATGAGCACTTTTGCACTGCGCCTGCCCGACTCTTTGTATGCCCACGCCAAAAAACTGGCGGAACGCGATCAAGCCTCACTCAATCAATTTATCACCGTTGCGGTGGCTGAGAAAGTGTCTGCGCTGGACACAGCCGCATTTTTCAGTGAACGCGCGGCGCGCGGCAGCACGGAACGCTTGAAAAACATCCTTTCACGCGTC
>JANOYE010000017.1:0-3180 GCA_031428695.1 Rhodoferax sp.
GTCTATATCGGCATGGACGGCAGCGTGATTGCCGACCACACCGAAGTCAAAACCCTGCTGGACCTGGCACGCGCGGCCTGCAAAGGCCGGGTTGACCCGGTGCCTGCCGTGTTTGAGCCCTTCAATAAAGCCACTGACGATGGCCGCAACATGAAGGTGTACTCATCATTGTTGGATCAGGCCATCCACTCCATGATTGAGCGCCAGCAAGAGCAGGAAGTGGACAGCCTGTTTTCGCCGGGCAAAACCAGCGCGTTGACCCAAAACCTGACCGGCATTGAAGACTTTGAGCTGGTCAGCTTTTTAGTGATCCAAACCGTGTAGAAAACGCCTGAATGTTGACAGTCATGGCTTTGGTGCATATCATGAGATATACCATCTAATTAAGGGGATCACAATGCATCAAACCGCCAAAATATTTGCCACCGGCCGCAGTCAGGCGGTTCGCCTGCCGCTGGAGTTCCGTTTTGACGTGTCAGAGGTCTTCATCCGCCACGACCCGGCCACGGGCGATGTGGTGCTGTCACGTAAACCGACGGACTGGCAAGGCCTGCTAGACGTGGTGGCACACAACAAGGACGAGGACATCCTGATTGAGCGTCGCCAAAGCCACGAACGCCGCGACCCCTTTGAGGGCTGGAAGGAATGAGCCAGCGCTACATGCTAGACACCAACGTAGTCAGTCACATCATGCAGGGACGAGATGCCGTATTGCTGGCGCGCCTGACCCAACTGCCCGTGGGGCAAGTGGTGATCTCCAGCGTCACATTGGCGGAACTGGAATACGGGCTGCACCGCAAAGGGCAGCCAGCGCGGTTAAAAAACGCCTTAAGGCAAGTCCTGCTGCGCATGGACGTGCTGCCGTGGGATGAGCAGGTTGCCACTTGTTACGGCGAGTTTTGCAGCACGCTGGAATCCAAAGGCATCAACCTGAGCGACTTTGACATGATGATTGCCGCCCATGCGCTAACGGTGGATGCAACGCTGGTCAGTCGTGACAAGGCGTTTGTACAGGTGGCCGAAGGACTAACTCATCGCTTGAGGCTGGAGGTTTGGTAGCCCCGGCGCCAGGCGCTCTGCCATCCGTTTCGCCACGCGCATTGTTCGCCTGGCCGCCCCAGGCCGCTGTGGCCCGGCCCGTGGCCAAGACCAAAATCTATGCGCACGCCAAGCCCCGCGCTGCCGTACGCGCGCTGTTTGCCCGGCAAGTGGAGAGCATCACATGGGCCTACAAACTGGCCCCAGAAACCATCAATCTGCCCGCCACGCCAGGCGTGCCCGAGATTGAGGTGTTTGAAATTGCCTTGAAGCTGCCCGATATCGATCATGGCGTGCTTCGGTGCATCGACAAGGCCATCCCTTTCCCCATTGTGTTTGTCCTGCGGTTTGAAGGCCACAGCCAGGCCGTTGCAGCCTACAAGCGCCCCAGTGATGCCGCCAGCGGTCAATGGGTCGTGGGGGACTATCATGTCGCCCCGTGGCAAAAAGATGATTTGCCGCGCCCCGGCTTGCCGGTAGCGCTGGATTTGCAGGGCCTGTATGAGCAGCTTGTGCGCCAACACCTGGCCGCGCCAAGCCGCCCCGGCGAGTCCTTGCGCGACCAGCTTGATCGGCTGTCGCTCATGGCAGCCAGGCAAACGGCAGCCGCCAAGCTGGAAACGCGCCTGCTCCAGGAAAAACAGTTCAACCGCAAAGTCGAAATCAACGCCCAGTTGCGTACCATTCGCAGCGAGCTTGACGCGTTGGCATCGTAAACACAATCAAGACTAAAATAGCTATCGTTTTAATAGCTGCTTACGCACATTCTGCGGGGGCTAGAGGCCGAATTTACCATGAATAAACTAAAAATGCACAGCCCCGACCTGACCCAGGCCAACATCGACAAGCTGGCCCAGCTTTTCCCGAACTGCGTGGCTGAAGCGCGCGGTGCTGATGGCGTGGTGAAGCGCAGCATCGACTTTGACCAATTGCGTCAGGAACTGTCGGGGCAAATAGTGGAAGGGCCGCAAGAGCGGTATCAGCTTAATTGGCCTGGCAAGCGCGAGGCATTGCTGACCGCCAATGCGCCTATTGCCAAGACGCTGCGCCCCTGCCGCGCGGAGAGCGTGGACTTTGACACTACGCGAAATCTGTTTATCGAGGGGGATAACCTTGACGCTTTGAAACTGCTGCAGGAGACTTATCTGAACCAGGTCAAGTTGATTTATATCGACCCGCCTTACAACACGGGTAGAGACTTCATCTATGAGGATGACTTCTCGGAGCGTGCCGATGAGTTCTTGCGGCGCTCCAACCAAACAGATGAGAGTGGCATGCGACTTGTTGCTAACACTCAGGCTAATGGCCGATTCCACTCGGACTGGCTGACGATGATGTATGCGCGGCTCCGATTGGCTTTGAATCTATTGGCAGACAACGGCGCAATTTTTATAAGTATTGACGACAACGAGATTCAAAATCTACGATGCATCTGTGATGAAGTGTTTGGGTCGGCTAATTTCATTGCAAATATCATCTGGCACAAGATGGACAGCCCAAAGAATTCGGCAAGGCATCTCAGTGAGGACCATGATTACATCTTGCTCTACGCGAAGAACGCAGAGCTTTGGCGGCCACGCCTTCTCCCTCGGAGTGAGAAGATGGTTGATCGCTATCAGAACCCAGACAACGATCCTCGTGGGCCTTGGTTGCAGGGTGATCTGGCCGCTCGGAACTATTACAGCAAGGGCATGTACGAGATAAAGACCCCGAGCGGAAAGGTAATCGCCGGACCACCTGCTGGAAGCTATTGGCGCATCTCAAAGGAGAAATTCGACGAGCTTGTGGCAGACAACCGCATCTGGTGGGGGCAGTCCGGCAACAATAGACCCGGAGTCAAGAAGTTTCTGTCGGAAGTCAAGGATGGCGTCGTGCCCCAGACATACTGGTCCTGGAAGGATGTTGGTAGCACACGCAATGCGAAGCAAGAGCTAAGCAAGCTTATGGAGGCATCGACCGGCGACGAGCTATTCATCACCCCGAAACCAGTCAAGCTGATTGAGCGGATGCTTGATATTGCCACCGAGCCGAACGAGGGGGCGATGGTGCTTGATTTTTTTGCTGGTTCAGGTTCCACCGCACATGCAGTATTGACTAAGAACTCCACTGATGGCGGAAACAGACGATGGATTTCCGTTCAGC
>JANOYE010000018.1:0-17679 GCA_031428695.1 Rhodoferax sp.
AAATGCTCGGCGCCAAAGGATACGTGACCAAGCCGTATTTGCCCGAGCAAATCCTCGAGCAGCTTTGAGCCGTCGCACCTCCAAAAAACATGGATGACGTGAAATCTCTCTCGGACGATGATTTCGACCCTGTCCTGGACATCGAATTGCCGGAGGGAGAGGCCCACAAGCCGGCGCATACGGCCCACGTTGTCACTTGCGGCCGCTGGTCGCTGGCATTTGGCATTCGGTGGATCAACGTCCTCATTGACGATTTTGAACTGGTTCCCGTTCCGGGCGCCGCGCCTTGGTTGATTGGTGCTGTCAACGTTGAGGGCGCCATCGTTCCGGTGGCTGACCTGGCGGCTTATTTCGAGCCCGCGTTGCCGCCTCAAGCGATTTCGAGGCACCACCGTCTGATGCTGGGCGGACGCCGCGAGAACAGCAACGAAGACGCGGTAGCACTGCTCTTTTCAGGGCTGCCAACCCAACTTGAATACGACCGCAAGCCGCTGGATCTGTCGCAAGAGCTGCCCGAGCGGCTGCGCGAGATCTGCTTTGGCAAGGTAGGCGAGGCCACTTTTGAAATCAAGACTGACGAGCTGCTTTCTGCGCTGTGGATCAGTTTGATGTGATTCTTTTCAACTTCTCTGGTGAAAAATTATGCTTAGTACCATTCGTTCGAAACTGATTGCGCTGGTGGCGCTGGCGTTGTTAATCGCGCTGGGCATTGGGGCGCTGGGTTTGGTCACCGCCCGTCAACTGGAAACAACCGCAAACCGCTCCGCCGGTTACGGTATTGCGGCTCAAAACCAGATGTTGACTGACATGTTGCACGACAACTTGCGCGGTCTGGTGGAGCAGTATGCAGGCGCGGTTAAAGATAACAGCCCCGAGCGGATTGCCGACGCCGCCAAACATTTGAAGGAAAACGCCACGAAGATTCGCGCTGCGGCCCGCGCAAACGATGATTCCCCGGTTTTGGAGGAGGTGTCCAAGGCAAACATCGCGAAACTCCGTCCCTTATTTGAGGATTACGCCAAGTCAGCAGAGGCCGTCGCCGCCTTGGCTGTCGGCGATGTTGCGGAACTTGAAAAGAGTCGCGCTGGCTTCAACGAAAAATTCACGGTGCTGGAGAAGGAGCAAGAAACCTTCAATAAGGTCCTCGAATCGGAAATCAACAAGACCAAGGAGTTGGCCAGGGAGGCAGTTCAATCGGCGTTCAACACACTTCTGATTGCCATCGTGATTGGTTCTTTGGTGCTGATAGGCGCGGCCTTCCTGACCTACAGATCAATCGTGGGTGGATTGGGCACGTTAGAGGGCACGATTGAGAAGGTTAACAAGGGGGACGCCCTTGCGCGCACCAAAATGACTGGTCAGGATGAACTGGGCCACTTGGGCCGAAGTTTTGACGCGTTGCTCGATGACCGCATTGCAACGCTGGAAGCCAAGACAAAGGAAAACGACGACGTGAACAACTCGGCCATCAATTTGCTTCAGACCGTGTTTTCACTCTCAGAGAAGGATTTGACGGCCCGTGCCGAGGTGAGCGACGACATTGTGGGCACCATCGCTGCCTCAGTGAACCAGTTTGCCGACGAGACCTCGGAGACCCTGCTCGACGTTCAGCAGATTGCCGTCCAGGTGCGCGTTGCGGCCGAGTCCGCACAGGTTCAAGGCCAGGTGGTGCAGGGCGCCGCCGGGCGCGAACGCAGCTTGCTGGTCTCAATGGGCGAGACGTTGGGCGCCGCTTCCCGTCAGTTGAGCGAAGTGGCGCAGTTGTCCAATGAGTCGAATGTGGTAGCCGCACGTACGTCTGAGGCAACCAAGGCGGCCCAGGCCGCAGTGGAAGGCTCGCTGCGCGGTATGAATTCGTTGCGCGAGGTCATCTCCGAAACCGAAAAACGCTTCAAGCGCCTGGGTGAACGTTCGCAGGAGATTTCTTCCGCCGTGGCCTTGGTGAATACGATTTCCGAGCGCACACACGTGTTGTCGCTCAACGCGTCTTTGCAAGCCGCCACGGCCGGTGAGGCCGGGCGCGGTTTTGCGGTGGTGGCGACCGAGGTGCAGCGCTTGTCAGACAGCTCGCGTCAGGCCACCGGTGAAATTGCCAAGCTGGTCGGCAACATCCAGGCAGAAACCAATGAAACCTTGATCACCATGAACCGGCTGATCTCCGACGTGGTGACGCAAACCGAGTTGGCGCGTCGCGCAGGGCAGGAAATGACCCAAACGCAAACCGCCACCAACGAGCTGGTGGGACTGGTGCGCCAGATCGCCGCTTTCTCAGCGCAGCAGCAAGAAATGTCGCAAACTCTGCAAAAAAACGTGCAGGGCATGAACGACGGCACCGCCGAAACCAGCTCGGCCATTGCCCAGCAGTCCGAAGCCACCGATACGTTGGTGAAGTTTGCCCAGCGCCTCAACGAATCCGTGGCGCAGTTCAAGGTGAAATCCGGAGCGGCGGCGCCATCGGCAGCCTGATTTACCCGGCATTACGTCCATGATCAACGAAATGATCGAAGTCCTGCGCAGCGAGTTTGCGCAGGACGTTCCAGCGACCGAGCAAACCCTGGTTCAGTGGCAGCAGACGCCTTTGCAGCCGCCACCGGGCGTGGCCGATATGCTGTCGTTGCAAGACCGCTTCATCCTGGCTGTCGAATCAGTCGGCTTGCTCGGACTTTCGGCGTTCTTGGCGCTGGTGCGCGACGTGACGATGGAGGTGGCCTCGCCGAGCTTCGCTGAAGATGGCGCTGCTGCTCCTTCTGATGACAGCGCGGTAGAGACTGAGCTGGGTGTCGTCTGGTTGGGCCAGTGGGTGGACGAAGTCGTCGCTTATCTGGAAAACCCGGCGCATCCCTTGATCGTTGAGCACATGGTGGCCTATTTGTCACTGTGCCCGCAACCGCTGCCCGAGGGCGCGGTGCTCGAGATCGCCACGCAACTGTTACAAGCGCCAGAGGACGGCGAGGACGATGCTTTCGCCGACGTGCTTGAACCCGCAACCTCAGCCGACATTTCGCTCGCAACGGACGACGTAGATCCGGAACTTCTTCATGCAATGTTGGCCGATGCGCCGCAGCAGTTGCAGGTGTTGGAAGACGCCGTAAAGCGCTGGGGCGAGGGCGCCGGCAGCGCGCCAGACATGCTGGAGGCGCAGCGCAGCGCGCACACCTTCAAAGGCAGCGGCAACATCATTGGCTTGCCAGGCATTGGCAAAGTGGCGCACAGGCTGGAAGATATTTTGGAGCACGCCGTTGAGGGTCTGCAATCCGGCGAAGTGCCGCATCAGCCCATGGTGCGCGATGTGACGCAGGCGGTGTATTGCCTGCACCAGATGGTTGGCTTCCTTCAGGGCGAGGAAGCGGCCCCTGCAAACGCTTTGGCGGTCTTGCAACGCTTGCTTGATTGGGTGGGGTGGATTCGGGCGGGTGAAGCCAACATGGCGGAGCCGGAGGCTTTGCCGGAGTCCACGGCTGAAGATCCGGTGCTCGCTTTGCGCGACGCCCCGGAAGAGGGTGCCGCAGGCGCCACCCGTGTTCGCGACAGCAGCACTTTGCGTGTCAGCTCAATCCAACTGGGTCGGATGTTGCGCCGCGCCGGGCAATCGGTCATTCACGCCGAGCGCTTGTCGCGCATTTTGCTTGACACAGACGGATGGCTGGCCGACATGGAACACAACAACCAAGTGTTGGCCGAACGCTTGCGCGAACTCGACTTGATGGTCAACAGCCAAGTGGTCCAGATGCGCGAAGCGCAGGTTGAAGGCGCAAATTTTGATCCTCTGGAGATGGATCGTTACGACGCGCTGCATGGCTTGTCGCGGTTTATCAGCGAATCTGCCCGGGACAGCTCCGAGCTTGTGAAACAGGCGCGCGAGCTGACCGGCCAGTCCGGCGCCATCATGCGTGAGGAGTCGAACGCGCTGGTTGAACAACACCGGGAGTTGCTCACCGTCCGCATGGTGCTGGTGAAATCGGTGGTGCCGCGTCTGCGGCGCATTGTTGCCCAGACAGCAGGAGCTACCGGGCGAAAAGTCGAGCTTAAAGTCAGTGGCGAGGACGTCGCCGTGGATGCTGACGTGCTCAATCGTTTGACCGAGCCGCTGTTGCATTTGCTGCGCAATGCGGTGGATCACGGCATCGAGCAGCCGCAAGACCGCGTGTTTGGCGGCAAACCGGAACAGGGCACGATCGAACTGGCCTTTCAGCGCGTCGGTGACGAGGTGGTATTGCAGATCAACGACGACGGGCGTGGCCTGGATCTGGTGGCCATCGAAGCCAAAGCAGTGGAATACGGTTTGATCGAGGCCAACGCCAACCTACCAGAAGCGCAGCTGCAGCGGCTGATATTGCAGCCAGGCTTCAGCACGCGTGCAGCCGTCACTGAAACCTCGGGGCGCGGTGTCGGCATGGACATCGTCAACGACCGCATCACCGGCCTTAAAGGTCGCCTCGATATTGCCAGCACCTATGGGCAGGGCAGCCGCTTTACGTTGCACGTGCCGGTGACCAGCGGCGTTGCCTTGGCGCTGATGGTTGAATGTGCTGGCGAACAGATCGCCTTGCCGCAAGATCAGATCCGCGCCATTGTGGCTGCCGGCCTGGGTGAATTCAGCGCAAATGCCAACGGCATCCTGATGCGCCTGGACGGGGAGGACTACCCCGCCCATGTGTTGGCCAACTGGCTGAATCTGGATGCCATCACCGCAGAGGGCGTGCTTGAGCGGGCGCGGCAATGGATTGTGATTTTGGCCAAGGGGGCCAATGGCACCATCGCGCTCTTGGTGGACGCTGTTCATACCTCGCGCGAGTTGATCTTGCAGGATGTGGGGCGTTTGATGCGGCGCGTGCCGGGCATTGTGGGTGGCGCGCTGCGTCCGGACGGCCGACCGCTGTTCCTGGTGGGTGTCACCGAGCTTGAACGCTCTGCAGGCTCCCTCGGGCGCCAGGGTTCATCCAAAATGATGCGCCAGCGCCTTGAGGTTAAACGCTCCCTGGTGCTTGTGGTTGACGACTCCTGGAGCGTGCGCCGTTCAATGGAGCAACTGCTTGAAGATGGGGGTTACGAGGTCGCCTCCGCGGCGGACGGGTTTGAGGCGCTTGACAGCCTGCGCGCCCGCGTGCCTGCCCTGGTAATTACCGACCTGGAGATGCCCCACCTGAACGGACTTGAGCTGACCCGTCGCATTCGCGATGTACCCGCGTGGTCCGATTTGCCCGTGGTGATGATCACCTCCCGCACCAGTGAAAAGCACCGAGATCTGGCCGACGACGCTGGCGTCAACGTCTATCTCACCAAACCTTACCAGGACAACGACCTGCTGGAGCAAGTGCGTCAATTGATAGCCACGGTCGATTTTGAATTGGCGTGAAACCATGTGGCATCATCCTGGTGATGATGCTTGAAACGCCAATAGAAATTTATTGCCCCAAATGGCCCATCAAATACTCGTAGTTGACGACAACCAGATCAATTTGAGCCTGTTTGGCATTCTGCTGAAGAAACAGGGCGATTGTGAGAGCCACTGTTATTTGGAGCCACTCAAGGCATTGGAGTGGGCAAAGACAAATCGGGTTGACCTTGTCTTGGTTGACTATATGATGCCCGGAATCGACGGAATCGAATTCGTAAAGCGATTTCGAAGGTATCCGGGGCACGAGACCACGCCAATCGTGATGGTGACCGCCAATGATCAAAAAGATGTTCGTTATGCGGCCCTTGCTGGCGGCGTCACAGATTTTTTGTCCAAACCGGTAGACAGGGTTGAGTTCTCTTCACGCGTCAAAAACCTCCTTATTTTGGAAGACGGTCGCAGGAAACTGGCAGACCGCGCTTCCTGGCTGGCTGAAGAAGTGTTCAAAGCGACCAGCGAAATCCGCGAGCGGGAGCGGGAAACTGTGGTCAGGCTGTCAAAAGCGGCAGATTTCCGGGATCAGGAAACCGGCGCCCACGTGACGCGCATGGCACAGTATTCAGAAGTCATCGCAGCAGAGTTGGGAATGACCAAGTCTGAACAGGAGTTATTGCTGGCGGCGGCCCCTCTGCATGACATTGGGAAAGTCGGCATCCCCGACCACATTCTCCTGAAGCCGGGAAAACTTGATCCAGACGAATTTGCAATCATGAAGCAGCATGCTCGCATCGGGCATGACATTTTGCAGGGCAGTTCGTCCAAAATTCTCCAATTGGGTGCGGTCATAGCATTGACTCACCACGAGAAATTCGACGGCACTGGGTATCCTGGCGGACTTGCGGGTGAGAGCATTCCGCTGTTCAGCCGGATCGTCGCCTTGGCCGACGTGTTCGATGCGCTGACCTCGGCAAGGCCCTACAAACCAGCCTGGGAGCTCGACCGCGTGGTTCGACACATCAACGATCAGGCCGGGGTTCACTTTGATCCGGCCTGCGTTGAGGCGCTGCACGCGAGGTGGGTCGAAGTGTTGGATGTCCGTGAGCGGTTTAAGGACGCGTGAACAAATAAAACCCAATCATCGTCGGCTGCGATTCAAACTTTGGAGCGAAAAAGCGGCTCTGGACGATCTATTGCCTGCGGCTCGCCCATGACGTAGCACATAGATCGGAACTTATGCCCCTCTCCAGCGCCGAAAGCATGCAGGCAAAGAGCGCTAACGCCATTTTGATCATTGATGATCAGGCAGACATGGCGGCGCTAATTGCGCACCACCTGAAGAGCGATGGCTACCGCACGCTGATTGCCGGTTCTGGCGCGGAAGCCCGAAGCCAACTGCAGCTCGGCACCCCTGACCTGATCCTCCTTGACGTGCTCATGCACGACGCGAACGGCTTTGACTTGTGCCGTGAAATCAAGGCTACAAGAGAAACCCAAATGGTGCCTATCGTGATGGTCACCTCGCTGGACAGCAAAGAGGACCGTATCCAAGGCATTGAAGCGGGTTGCGATGAATTTTTGTCGAAGCCCGTTCACCGCGATGAGCTTCGAGCCCGCGTGCATTCACTCCTCAAGCTTCGAGATGCGCGCCAGGCGCTTGAGCGTGAACAATTGGCCACCGAAGAGGCCAAACGCGCAGCGATGCGCAGGACGTTTGAACGATATGTGTCACCCAATGTCGTTGAGCAAATCTTGTTTGCTGGTGGCAAAGCATTTGAAGACGGTGCAGGAGAGCGCCGGGACGTGGTTGCCCTGTTTGCGGATATGCGGGGATTCACGAGAATGTCAGAGGCCCTTGCACCGCAACAAGTGGTTGGCATATTGAACAAGTTCTTCAGCACCTTGACCGAAGTCGCGCATCGCCACGATGGCACCGTCTTGAGCATGGCGGGTGATTGCCTGCTTATTGGTTTTGGTCTTCCGCTTGGGCTTCCCAACGTGGAGCTGAGCGCGCTGCGGGCGGCTCGTGATATTGTGGTCCAAATCAAACCGCTGTCGGCGTTGTGGCAGTCGAATTTCGGCGTCCAGGTCGACGTTGGGATAGGTTTGAACCGGGGCGACGTGATTGTCGGGAACGTCGGCTCCCAGTCCTACATGAGTTACACCATCATCGGCGACGCGGTGAACATTGCGGCGCGTTTGACTGATCTGGCGCGTCCGGGAGAAATCGTCTGTACTGGAAAAATGAGAGCCTGTGCCGACTCGATGGCCGATGAACTGGTATGTGTGCTCGAGCACAAGGTGGCCTTGAAGGGCAAGACTCAACCGGTCGTGGCTTACAGTTATGGCGTGAAGTGACGTGCTGTTGTTTAAGCGTGGCTGCATTTTCTGGACGGTCGGGCTGGTCTGATTGCGGGCTGAGGCGTTCTCACCTGATTGTTGAAAATTCCGGAACTAAGTCATGGTCTCGACCAATGGCGAGGCACGACAATGCCGGTCTATTTCGACATCTGGCCGCTGGCCAGTTTCGAATCACGCCTACCGTGATTCCAGTCTATTGAACTTATGAGAGAAACAGGTTTCCTTCGCCGCTGCATCGCAATTTCGTTAGGCAGTTTGTTGATTGCAATAGCGGTCTCGCTATTGCCAATCGGGCGCGCAGTCGACCTAGATTTCAGTGACCGCCTCGCTTCGCTGGTTGCGCCTGAGGCTGATTTTTCTGGCGTGGTTGTCGTCGATGTAGATGAACCCTCGATGGCCAGGCTCTCGGCGCAAATTGGTGCCTGGCCCTATGACCGCGACGTGTACGCCCTGGTAAACAGGTATTTGCTGCAGGCTGGTGCCGCAGTCATTGCCTACGACATTCTTTTCTCCGAAGCCCGCCGCGGCGACGATGAGTTTGCCGATACTTTGACCGACAAAAATGTCTTGGCCGCCGCTTCGCTTCCTTACGGCGGCGCTGGCCATGAGGCAAATTACCGCGCGCAACTGGGAGCGGCCGCCTGGGTTCACGGCGCCGATTGGCCAGCCCAGCAATGGGAAGACTTAACGCTGCCGTTGGAAAAGTTTACTTCGAGGGCGCAGATAGGCGTTATCACCCTTGGCGGTGATGAAGACGGCAATCTCAGAAGGGTGCCTTTGCTGCACCGCGCTTATGGCGAAGCTCTGCCGGCGCTGTCACTGGCGGTGCTGAAGGCGTCGGGCGTGCCCGTCGAATTGAACCCGGTGACGCGCCGGCTCAAAGTTGCGGGGGCAGATCTTCCCAGTGATGAAAGGGGCATGGTGCAGCTGCGTTTTCCCGCGAACATGCGCCTGCGGATCGTCCCGTTTTATGAAGTTGCTCTGGCGGCAAGCGGCTCGGCAAAATACGAGTCATTGGCTGCGTCGCTTCGCGGCAAGTCTATTTTCATCGGCAGTTCCAGTGCTATTTTGGGGGATTTCGTGCAGACGCCAATAGCGCGCATGCCTGGCCTTTACCTTGCAGCGGCCTTGCCCACGATGCTTAAAGACGGCTTGGTTTTCAGGCCGCGCAACTGGGCTCTAGACAGTGCAATCGTGCTGTTCATTCTGGCGCTGGCGCTGGCCGCAGCTATTCCCCGGTTCCAGAAACTGAGCTGGCTGCAAGTATTGGTCTTTCCAGGTTTGATCATTGCCACAGGGGCGGTGACAGTGCTGTCTAGTCAATTCGGACAACGCGTTGCGGTGCTCCTGCCCATGAGCGTCGGTGTACTTGCACACCTTGGGGCCCAAGTTTGGCGGCAAATATTCTTGTACCAACGGAACCAGAAGCTGCAAATCGAGAAACTTGCAGCGGAAGAGTCCAATCGCATGAAGGGCCAGTTCCTGTCGCATATGACTCATGAGCTGCGAACGCCGCTGACTGCGATTCTTGGTTTCAACAACATTAACTGGAAGAGCGACGAAATTGGTCGAACGCAGCGGGTCAACAACAGCCAGGTGATCGACCGCAACGGACGCCACCTGCTGGCGCTGATCAACGGCCTTTTGGATCAAGCCAAACTTGAGGCGGGGCAGGTTCGCATCGTCAAGCAGCCTGAAAGTCTGAAGGTTTTGGTCGACGATGTCGTGACAACCCTCAGGCCTTTGCTGGGCGACAAGCCAGTGAAGATTGGAGCGAAATTTGCCGAAAATACGCCTGACGTGGTTGAAATCGACTCGTTCAGGGTGCGTCAAATTCTGCTTAATCTTGTCGGAAACGCAATTAAGTTCACCGAGCGCGGCACAGTCACCATCCAGGCGAGCTGGCGCGATGCCGTCCTGTCGCTTGACGTCGTTGATACCGGGCCGGGTCTGTCTCCACCCCAAATGGCACGCCTGTTTGTCGCGTTTCAGCAGGCAGGTGACAGTGTGGCCAAAACCCATGGTGGCACGGGTCTGGGGTTAACCATCAGCCGCGAACTGGCAACCCTGATGGGTGGAACGATCAGCGTAAGCTCTGATCTTGGCGTTGGCACGCGCTTCATGCTCCGCCTTCCCGCCGAGGTTGGTCTAGCGACGACGGCAGGGCCGTTTGATGGGTCTTCACTCGCATCCCAAAATCATGGGCAAAGAGCCGCTTCGAGCGCAACGGCAGCGCAAGGCGCTGGTTTGCTTCACGGCACAGTGTTGGTCGCAGACGATTCCGCAGACCTGCGTGGATTGACAGCGATTTACCTCAAGCGCCTCGGTGTGACCGTGTTGCAAGCGGAAAATGGGCAGCAGGCGGTAGACATGGCGCTCAGTGAAAAGCCGCATGCGATCTTGATGGATATGGAAATGCCTGTGATGCACGGGCTGGAAGCGGTGAAAACACTTCGAGAACGTGGGTTTATTCACCCTATTTTGGCGATGACCGCTCACAGCGGGGAGCCGCACCACACACTCGCGCTTGCGGCCGGGTGCAATGACGTGCTTTCAAAACCGGTGTCTTTCGCGGCGTTGCAAGCAGCGCTCGATGGCGCGTTAAGTGGGTCCAAGTCGGCACCAAACGAATTGGATCTAACCTACACATAAGAGAACTTACGAATCATGAACGAAAGAATTACAGTCAAAGTAGAGCGTGACTTGGAGGAATTGATCCCCATTTTTCTGAAAACGCGCCAGCAAGACATGGACGGTTTGGCCAAAGGTTTGGCCGCCAACGATTTTCAGGCCATGCGCATGATTGGCCACGGCATGAAGGGCTCTGGCAGCTCGTTCGGTTTCCATCCCGTCAGTACCATGGGTGCGGTGATCGAATCGGCGGCGATTGCCGAAGACGCGGTCGCCATTGCTGAGCAGTTTGAAGCTTTGCGCGACTACTTGTCTCGAGTGGACATTACCTACCTATGAGCGGTGGGTTTTCAAACTTGAAATTGGCGCTGGCCAGCTGGGCATTGCCCACAGATGACCCCAAGCAGGCATTGCGCATAAGGCGTTTTTTTTCAGCGTCGATCACGTCGTTGCTGATCATTCTTGCGCTTGCCTACGCCAACCAAACGGGCGTACTAACCCAAAGCGTTTTTTTGATTTCAACGGGGTTGGTGCTGGGTTTTAATTTTCTGACATTTGGGCTCCTGAGAAGCGGCCTGAACCTGCGCTTTCGAGACCCAAGCCTGACTGCGGAGCAAATACTCGTGGCATCAGGCACGCTGTTTTTCATCGCCTACCACGCCGGCCCGGCACGGGCGGTGTTCTTGGTTGTTGTGTTGCTGGTGTTTCTTTTTGGCGTGTTGCGTTTGAGCGCCCGCAAACTCCTGGTCATCGCGGTTTTCGACGCGGCAGCCACGTTTGCGATTCTCATCATGCTGCCTGAACCGCCTGCGCCGGCCAGCGTCCCAAAAATCGACCTTCTGCTGTTCATTGTGGTGGCAGCGTCTCTGCTTTGGCTCACGGTAATGGGGGGTTATGTCACCGAGCTTCGCGCGAGCACGGAGCGCCGCAACCGGGAACTGGCCGACGCGTTGGAGTCCTTGAAGAGCCGCGAGGCGGATTTGGCTCAAGTGCAAAAAATTGCCAAAATTGGCTTTTGGAGCCATGAACTGGGTACCGGCCGGGTGCAGTGGTCTAACGAAGTTTTTCGCATGTTTGGCATTGCCTTCACTGAAATGTTCGGCGACGGCAAGCCCTTTATTGATTTCATTCACCCTTTGGATCGCGACCGGTATTTCCAGGGCAGCGATGCGTGGCGCCTCACCGGCGAATCTGATGAAATTACCGTTCGGGCGCTGAGCCAGGAGCGCGGGCTGATCTGGATTCGAATCCAGCGTCAATGTGTGTTTGGCGACCAAGGCGAACCCCACCGACAATTTGGTATGGTGATGGACGTTACCGAGGCCAAGCAGGCTGAGCAACGTCAGCTAATGCAGCACTCAATCACTAATATTTTGGCCGAATACACCAGCTTGGCTGAGGCAATGCCCGCAATACTTCAAGTCATTTGCAGCACGCAAGACTGGGTTGCGGCGGCAACCTGGCGTTTGGCGCCGGGCGGCGAACATTTGCGCTGTGTCGAAACCTGGGAAATCGACGAACCTGCGCTTAAGGAATTTGGCAGTCAGCAAAAGAAGCACGAGATCACTGTCGGGGCCGGGCTCAAAGGCATGCTGAGGGACAGTTGGCAGAGCAAAAAACCTAATTGGTCGGAAGATGTCGTTGCAAGCGGCAGTTACCGAAGGCGCGAAGCAGCGACTGCGGCGTCGCTGCGCGGGGCGTTTGTGTTGCCTGTGTTAGTGGAGGGTCAGGTTGTCCGGTTGATGGAGTTCTACAGCCATGACGCCCGGCAACCCGATGCGGCCCTCATCGACCTGTCTCAGTCCATCGGCAACCAAATTGGCCAGTACATTCAGCGCTGCGGCGTTGAATCTGAGCTTCTCATTGCCCGTGAACGGCTGCAAGCTTCCGTGCAATCGTCTGGCATTGGTTTTTGGAATGGCAGCCTGAAAACAGGTGCTGTTTACGTCACGGAGCAGTTTGCCAACTTGCTGGGTTTTACTGCGGCTGAGTTCCCAAAGGAAATCGCTCAATTCAACGATTTGGTCTACCCCGACTTGCGCAAAGAGTCCATTGAATTATTTGTGGCCGGGGTAAAGACCGGTAAACCTTTCGCGCAGGAAGTCTTGTTGCGCCACCGCGATGGCTCCTACCGCTGGTACCTCGGAAGGGCCAAAGCTGAAATTCAAGCTGATGGCAAAGCCGATCTCATCGCCGGGTCGCTGGTGGATATAGACGAGCGCAAGAAATTAGACGCCGCGAAGGACGACTTCGTAGGCACCGTCAGCCACGAGCTGAAAACACCGCTGACAGCTATCTGCGGGGCGATCGGACTGCTGGACGCTGGTGTTGCCGGGCCACTTTCAGCCGACGCCAAAAAGCTGACCGAAATGGCCCTGGCCGCATGTGAACGCCTTTCGCGCCTTGTTTCCGATACCTTGCTCATTTCAAGGCTGGAGCATCAAATCGCCAGAGAAGGCGAACTGATAGTTGTCGACAGTGTCCTGGGAAAAGATCGCAAGTTGAACCAGTCTTTCTGCGATGTCTATCAGGTGTCATTGCTTCACGAATACGCAGCGCCTGGCGCGGTGGTCAAGATACACCTTGCCCACCTCGATCAACTGCTGACCAACCTTATTTCGAACGCGGCAAAATTTTCATCCGCTGGCGGCGTGGTGACAGTGTCTACCGGACGCGAAGGCGGCTTTGTGAGGATCAAAGTCATCGACCACGGCTGCGGAGTGCCTGAGGCGTTTCGCACCCGCATATTTGGGAAATTTCAACAAGCCGACACGACCGATGGGCGAGTTCACGAAGGCTCCGGTCTGGGCTTGAACATTGCGCGCATGCTGGCTGAAAAAATCGGTGGACACCTCGATTATTTCGACACCCCGGGCGGCGGCGCGACCTTTTACCTGGACCTCCCAGAAGTAACAGTTGTGCAAACCGACTTCGTATAATCCTCGGTTGCCTGTCCTTTCCCCAATAGCCTCTGCCATGATTCCAAAATTAGTACGCATCCTGTACGTAGAAGATCAACTGGATATTCAGATGATCGCCAAGATGGCGATGACCAGCCATGGCGGGTTTGAGGTGAAAGCTTGCAGTTCCGGCACAGAAGCGCTTGAGGCAGCGCCGGTGTTCAAGCCTGATTTATTGTTGCTGGACGTCATGATGCCCGGCATGGACGGCCCGACCACGCTGCAGAAGTTAAGGTTGATCGACGAAACGGCACAAACACCGGCCATCTTTTTCACGGCCCGCACCGACCCGGTTGACATCGCAAAATACTTGGCTTGCGGCGCGATTGACCTGATACCCAAGCCGTTTGATCCCATGACGCTGGCCGGTTCCATTCGGGCGATTTGGGCCTGGCACCACCTGAGCCAGATTCAGCTTTCCGGTCAGGCCACCGAATGATCAAACACCAGACCATGCCGGGCGGTAGATAGCTTTATGAGCAATAAGCATTCTCCCCGTTACGGTGTTATGGCTCTTGGTTTTTCTGACCACGAAAAAGCGGTCATGGAGAGCTTTTTCCGCATTGCTGGGCAACGTTCGCCTGGCTGGTGGCTGACTGACAATGCGCATGAGGCGTCTGCGGCACTGGTGAACGCGACGTCGCGCAATGACGTGGACGCCTGCATTCCAAAAATGACGCCAGGGCAGCCTGCGATCATTATTGGCAACTCTGACTTCGGCACCGGTTGGCTCAATTTGCCCAGGCCCATCAGATTGATGGTCACCTTGACAAAACTGGGTGAACTCGTCAGCCAGGAGTCCGACACCGTTCCGCCCCAATCTGACACCGTTCCCGCCGGACTGGCGCCAATTGCAGCGCCAGCACCATCGGCAGCCGCCCGGCCAGTGATTCCGCCAGCGGTTCCAGCGCCAGTTGTGGTTGTCGCTGAACCGTCGCGCCCAGCTTCAGTGATATCCGAGTTTCGAGTGTTAACCCCGGTTGGCCAGGCGCGTCTACAACCTGCACTGCCCGCGAACGAGCCAGGCAAAGTTCTTGTGGTTGACGACAGCGACGTTGCCCTCAAATTCATGCAAAGCCGTTTGCGTGGATTCGGCTACCACGGGCAACTGGCGCGAAGTGGCGAAGAGGCGCTGGCCATGGTGGCGAGTTATGACTTCAAGTTCGTCTTTCTAGACGTCATGATGGCGGGCATGGATGGTTACCAGACCTGCCGCGCGATCAAGCAATACAAATCAAGAAACGGCAAACCACCGGTGGTGATCATGTTGACAAGCCGAGGCGGGACGATCGACAAAATTCGCGGTTCCATGGCCGGTTGTGACGGCTATTTGACGAAACCGCTCAATGAACGCCTGTTGGCGGCCATGCTCGCCAAACATGACCCAGCAAAAGCCGCTTAGCGGCAGTTAGCGGCCGAAAATTCTTACCCCGCCAAGGCCGCTTCATCTTGGCGCTACCATCTTGCCTTTGCGTGACCAAGTGATGCTGCCATGACCCAAGTTGGACATTTCGTCAACTTTCCCGACTCTCCCTTCGATCTTTACCAGCCGTACCCGCCCGCAGGCGACCAGCCCGAGGCGATCGACAAACTGTGCGAGGGCGTGAACGACGGCGAAGTGTTCCAAACACTTCTGGGCGTGACCGGCTCCGGCAAAACCTTCACCATGGCCAACGTGATTGCGCGCCTGGGCCGCCCGGCGATTGTTTTTGCCCACAACAAAACCCTGGCCGCGCAGCTCTACAGCGAGTTCCGCGAGTTTTTCCCGAATAATGCGGTGGAGTATTTCGTGAGTTATTACGACTACTACCAGCCCGAGGCCTACGTGCCGCAGCGCGATTTGTTCATTGAAAAAGACAGCGCGATTAACGAACACATCGAACAAATGCGGCTCAGTTGCACCAAGTCGATCTTGGAGCGGCGTGACGTGGTGATCGTCGCCACCGTCTCGGCGATCTACGGCATTGGCCAGCCCGAGGCGTACCACAAGATGATCATGACGCTGCGGGTGGGCGACAAACTCGGCCAGCGCGATGTGATTGCGCAGTTGATCCGCATGCAGTACACGCGCAACGACATTGACTTTTCTCGTGGCGCGTTTCGGGTGCGCGGCGACACCATCGACATCTTCCCGGCAGAACACAGCGAGATGGCGATTCGCCTCGAATTGTTTGACGACGAGCTTGAGTCGCTGCAACTGTTCGACCCATTGACGGGCCGCATTCGCCAGAAGATTCCACGCTTCACCGTTTACCCCGGCAGCCACTATGTGACGCCGCGTGACCAAGTCGTGGCCGCCGTGGAAACCATCAAGCTGGAGCTGGCCGAACGCATCAAGTTCTTCTTGAAAGAAGGCAAACTGGTCGAAGCGCAGCGCATCGAGCAGCGGACAAGGTTTGACCTGGAAATGCTCACCGAGGTTGGCCACTGCAAGGGAATCGAGAACTACTCGCGCCACCTCGCGGGCAGCGCGCCGGGCGACCCGCCTTCCACACTCACAGACTACCTGCCCAAAGACTCGCTGATGTTTGTCGATGAGAGCCACGTCACCATTGGCCAGTTTGGCGCGATGTACTTGGGCGACCGTTCACGCAAGACCACGTTGGTGGAATACGGCTTCAGGCTCCCGAGCGCGCTGGACAACCGGCCCTTGAAGTTTGAAGAGTTTGAAAAACGCATGCGCCAAGTGGTGCTGGTTTCGGCCACGCCCGCTGTGTGGGAGCAAACCCATTCCGGCCAAGTGGTGGAGCAGGTGGTGCGGCCCACCGGCCTGGTGGATCCGGAAGTCGAAGTGCGCCCGGCCACGAGCCAGGTGGACGACGTGATGCAGGAAATCCGCATTCGGGTGGAGAAACACGAGCGTGTTTTGATCACCACGCTCACCAAAAAAATGGCCGAGCAGTTGACCGACTACCTGAGCGACAACGGCGTGAAAGTGCGCTACCTGCACAGCGATATTGACACGGTGGAGCGCGTGGAAATTTTGCGCGATCTGCGCTTGGGCGCGTTTGACGTGCTGGTGGGCATCAACCTGCTTCGCGAAGGCCTGGACATTCCCGAAGTGAGCCTGGTGGCGATTTTGGATGCCGACAAAGAAGGTTTTTTGCGCTCCGAGCGGTCGCTCATCCAAACAATTGGCCGTGCCGCCCGCAACCTGAATGGCCGGGCGATTTTGTACGCCGACCGCGTCACCGACTCCATGAAACGCGCCATGGGTGAGACCGAGCGGCGCCGCAACAAACAAATCGCCCACAACCTGGCGCAAGGCATCACGCCCAAGTCGATCGTCAAAAAAGTGCGCGACATGATCGACGGCGTCTACAGCGAAAAAGCCGGCCGCGAGATGGAGCGGCTGGAGAACGACGCCATGCAGCGCGCCCGCGTGGAAGACATGAGCGAGAAAGACATCGCCCGTGAAATCAAGCGCCTGGAGAAGCTGATGATGGAGCACGCCAAGAACCTCGAATTCGAAAAAGCGGCGCAGGTGCGGGACCAGTTGGGCATCCTCAAAGAGCAAGCCTTTGGCGCGTCAGGGCGGGAGAATGTGGTGCCGCTGGTTCCGGCTGTGGCGGTGGGGGGCAGGCGGCTGTAGGTTCAGTTCCTGCAGTTCTGTGTGTAATTAATATGGGTATTAATTACTATTGAAAAAATCGGGATTTGTGAAAAATGTGAAAAGAATCGGGCTCCAAGTCACGAATAACTTGCGTAAGATGCTATGAATAGGATAGTGAATCGCTTTCTCTGAATTGTTCTGTTTTATGGCCCGGCGCGTCGGTGTATGTGATTCAATCGTGTTTGCAGCGCTGAAAACCAGGCCCCTGTGCGCGATCCGCCCGAACCCCCGCACCGCCGCCGTCGCTCGTCTGTCGCGGGCCCTTCGGGCAACCATCTGCAATACACGCCATCAGGGCCGTCGCTCAAACTCGCCTTCGGCTCAGACAGTCGCGACTCTGTCGGTCTGCTGCGCAGCCCATAGACCCTGAAGTCTGCGCGCTTCGAGGCTGCAACACATTCGCTTCAGCCGCGCTGCGGGGGTTCGGGCTTGGAGGCCAATAGTCACCGGAAGCTTGCAGTTACGGAACTGACGGAGGCCCCGGCCAAGACACGGTGGTTGCGTTTGACAGATCGAACAGATCCGTTTGACTTGCGGCGGCTTTCCTATGCAACTCGTGAGCTCCGGGCAAAGGACACAGAATTGGGAACGCACTACAACCGTTTGAGAGCAGCCAGATTGTTCGGGTTATTCCATTTGAAAAGAGGACGTGGCCACTTGATTGGTCGAGATTCCCAGAGCTGGCATTGACTTCGAAAGATACGTCTGCCAACGGCACGGGGTTTCGGAGGCCGTGAGAAAAACCATCTGCGGCCAATTGGTACTTCCGATGAGCACGC
>JANOYE010000019.1:0-3948 GCA_031428695.1 Rhodoferax sp.
CGTGCGCGTGGTTTTCCCCTTTTTTGCATCTGCGATAGCCGCCAAAGTCTGCGCATTGGGCTTGGGCATGTCAATCGGAAAGTACCCTTTTTCCACGACGCTGCGCATGAACAGCCGAATGGCGGTGCTGACATCCAGGCCTGAAGCTTTCAGCACGGCAGTGGCTTCCTCTTTAAGCGCTGGTTCAATGCGGGAGCGGACTTCAACGGTAAGCATCATGTCATCCTGGTGCGATTTGTGGAGCGCTACATTGTAGCGCGAATGCCGCTGTTTCAACTCCTAAGGAAGCATGGCGTCAAATCTTTCAATGAAGCATTTGCTTGGTTGCATGCCGTAACCCCAAAAGCGTGCTGGCGGCGATGGGGGCGAAAGCTTGGGAGGCTTCAACGCGCCAAAGTCAGCCTGTCAACCATTGCCTTGACCGCCGCCAACTGCACCCCGCTTTTGACCTGAAAATTGAAGCCGCTGTCGCCCCACCAATCCCAGCAACCATCGGGGTTGAACGGCAGCCACCGGCTTTAGATGTGCAGTTTTTTTCCCGCTCGACCAGGGCGTGCGAGCTTGGGCAGGCGCACTCTGAGCAAGCGTGAGGCTTGCGCCGGGTCGTCGGCATCGGTCACCATCGTCAGCACCCATTGGCCACGCGACAGGCTGGCCGAAAGGCCCTCAACCTTTGGCGCTCCCTTGAGGCGGTGGCTTTGCAACACCGCGCCGTGCGCGTCCACCACGCCCACGGCCGAGGCCAGGCAGACGCCGTCGTCAACGCTGTTGCTGGTGTCTTCCGCAACCGCGCAAAACGCCCAGCGCCCGCCCGGCAGCGCCGCGCCGTCGGTCAGGCTCAGGGGCACACCGGCCTGCACGCCCAGATCGATTTGCGTGATCGACAACACCGGCGGTCGTTGATCACTTTTGCCCAGCAACCACTGCAGAAAAGGCTTCCACCGATAACGGATGACCGCGCTGCTGGATCTGCCGTTATCGCCGCCCTTGTTGCCGCGTTGCAGCAGGCAAAAATGACGCTCGTCGCCGGTTTCGCCCAGCGTGGCAAACGCTCCCTCGATGTTGATTTCTCCCAGCCGCCGGCGCAGGCGCGCATACAGGGGTTTCAGATCGACGTGGCTCACCCGGTCAATCACCCGCCCCGAGGTATCGAGCGGCACGATGATGCCCCGGCTGCGGCTTGGGCCGGAGCCCGAACCCGAGCCCATGGCCAGCAAGGCGCCAAAGGGATAACCCGGCATGGCCGGCAGGTGCGCCAGGGTTTCCAGATCGGCCTTGACGCGTTTGCGCTTTTTCGCGCCGTGCGGCAAGTCGCCCTGCAGCAGCCGGATCAACTGCAGCGGCGCCTGCCCGGTGTTGCCCAATACACCCAAGTGGTGCTCGTCGTCGGCCACCACGTACAGCCGCCGCTGCACCCGCACCAGGCCGCTGGCGGCGCTCAGGTGGGATTGCCCGCGCGGGTGATGCAGCGGGTCTAACAATAGATCGCGAAGGTGTTGCGGCTGAAGGTAGTGCGGCTTGGGCATGGCGCAATGGTGTCACAAACTGGCCAGATTTTGCCCGCCACCACGTCAAAATAGGCCATGAACGCTCAAACCACCACCGTAGACGGCATTGACATCCACATCGACGGCACGGGCACGGAAACCATCGTGATGATCCACGGCTGGCCCGACTCACACCGGCTGTGGGACGGCGTGACGGCCACACTCAAGGATCGCTACCGCTGCGTGCGTTTCGACCTGCCGGGTTACGACCTGGCCAAACCGCCCCGCCCCACCGGCCACCGCGAGATGACGGTGCTGATCAACCGCATCGTGATGGAGGTCAGCCCGAGCGCGCCCGTCACGCTGATGCTGCATGACTGGGGCTGCGTGTTTGGCTACGAATACGCCATGCAAAACCCGCTGCATGTCAAGCGTCTGATCGGTGTAGACATCGGCGACCACAACTCAGGCGCGTTGGTGCGCTCGCTCTCCCTGGGCGCCAAACTCGGCGCTTTCGCCTACCAATACTGGCTCGCCTGGGCCTGGCGCCTGGGCCCGAAATTTCCCAATCTCGCCAACCGCATGACACGCTGGATGGCCCACGCCATCAGCAACCGCAACCCGCCCGAGACCATCGGCTGGCAGATGAACTACCCCTACGCCATGAACTGGATGAAGGCCTTCGGCGGCTTCGCTGGCCTCGCGCAAGTCAAACCCCAGTGGCCCATGCTCTACATCTACGGCAAACGCAAACCCTTCATGTTCCACTCGCCCAAGTGGTCGGATGCCGTGGCCGCCACGCCCGGCGGCAAAGTGGCGGGTATCGAGAGCGGGCATTGGATGATGGTGCGCCGGGCGGGGGAGTTCAACAAGGCGGTTCGGGAGTGGCTGGATGCGGCTTGAAGGTCGCTTGCGTTCACGGTCATTTCCTCATGGTGCTTAACCCGCGACGCCTTCGGCGACACGGCGCAGAAATCGTCGGGACGGCGCAATACCCCGCTGGTGGTTAAAGGTGGGCGCTGAGTGAAAGCCCCGGCTCAGAAAACCGGCGGCGCCTTTGCCGAAGCCAACCTCTTGGTGCTTTTGAGCGGGCTATGATGCCAGGCCCGTAGACACTGCGTCTATGGCCCCGAAAGGTCAACCCTGATGTCCTTCCTGACATTCCTTTTCGCTGCCACCCTCCTTGCCATCACCCCTGGCCCTGGCATCGCGTATGTCGTGGCCCGCACGGTGGCGGGCGGGCGGTCTGAAGGTTTGGCGTCTTGGCTGGGCACGGGCATCGGCGGCATGTTCCACGTTCTCGCGGCTGCCCTTGGCATTTCGCTCATCATTGCGCAGTCTGCGCTGGCCTTCAACTTGGTCAAGTACCTTGGCGCGGCGTACCTCGTCTACCTTGGCATTCGAATGCTCTTGCAAAAAGACCAAGCGCTCGCCGTCGAGCCCGCCGCCTCGCAGGGCGCGCGCCGTGCCCTGCTTGAGGGCATCGCCGTCGAGGCGCTCAACGTGAAGACGGCCCTGTTCTTCCTGGCTTTTTTGCCCCAGTTCGTCTCACCAGCCGAGCCGCTGGTTCCGCAGATCGTGCTGCTGGGCAGCCTCTGCGTGGCCCTGAACACAACCGTCGATGTTGTGGCGGTTTTCGCAGCCGCTCGCCTGCTCAAATCGCAGACCGCCCGCGCGGCACGAGCCCGGCTCCTGACACGGGTCTCGGGTGCCATGATGGTCAGCCTGGGCGCTTATCTTGCGCTGGCCAGGCGTGAGGTCTGATTCGAACGTAACCCCAGCCTAAAACGAACCCTGAACCCTAAACTCTGCACCCTCAACCCGCACCGCGCAAACTGCCACTAAACGTGCCCACCCACGCCCCACCCCTTGCTCCCCAGCGCCTTTGAAGCAACCGCAATAGCAGGCGCCTCCAGCGGCGTTTGCATCGTGTCGTTCCAACGGTTCAAGAAAGCAAACATAGCAACGACGCCCATGATTTCGACGATTTCGCCCTCGCTCCAATGCAAGCGCAGCTCGGCAAATTGCGCGTCTGCCACGGCGTTGGGCTGGCTGCTGGCGGCTATGGCGAAATCCAGCGCGAGGCGTTCGCGCGGGCTGTAGTGCGGGCTGGTGGTGTAGGCCCAGATGTCGGCGAGTTTCGCGTCGCTCACGCCTTTGATCTGGGCACCCAAAAGTGTGTGCGCCTGGCAATACAGGCAGCCGCTGACTTTGCTGACCACGTGGCCGATAAGGCGGCGAAAACCGGCGTCTACCTCGCCGGCGGGGTCCATCACAGCCGCGTTCAGGTCGGCAAAGGCTTTGACCAGCTTGGGTTTGCGCTGCATGGTGAGCACGCTGTTGGGGGTGAAGCCCAAGGTGCCCAAAAAGAAATCAAAGTGGCCTTTGAGTTCGGGAGAATATTCCTTGGGGAGTGGATTTAGTCTTGACATTTGATTATTAAAGTTTAACTAATTACTTA
>JANOYE010000020.1:0-22407 GCA_031428695.1 Rhodoferax sp.
GTGACGCTGGCTTGGTCGTCTTCAGCGGCGACGCCGTTGTTGGGCGTGGAATCAGGGTCGAATTGGTCGGAATTCGACACCTGGGCGGTATTGATGATGGGCGTGGTACCGGTGACGGTGGCATTGATTGTCAGGGTGGCGGAGGCACCGTTGTTGAGCGTGCCGACGCGCCAGGTACCGGCGGGGAATGCGGGCGGGCCGACAATGGCCACGGCAGAATAACTGCCCTGGCTGGGCAGGGCCGAGACAAAAGTCAACCCGGCTGGGAGGGCGTCCAACACCCGCACATCGGTGGTGCGGTTGGGGCCATCGTTGGTCACAGTCAATGTGAAACTCACGGTGCTTCCGGGCGTGAGGTTGCTGGCAGTTTTGGTGAGACGCAGGTCGGCGACGATATTGGCATTGGGGTTGGTGGCCAGGTCGCCGAAGACAACTCCAGCAGCAACTGGCATGGCAGTGGCAACCAGGGTCCCGAGGTTGACGGTATACAACGTCGCTCCCGGGGAAACTACCAACTTGCCATTGCGATCAAAGGCGCAACCCGTGGCGCTTCCGGGCAGGCCGCCCGTCATGGCGCCCACTAGCGTGACCAAGCCGGCAGAGCTGACGGTAAAAAGGTTTGTTTGCGACACCATATAAAGCACGCCCGTGGACGGATGCAGGCACAAATCGCCTCCGCCAGGAAGGGCGCCGCCGAGGTATCCGCTGGCCGGCGTTACTGTCAATATTGCACCGGTGGCGGGATCAAGCGTCCACAACGATGAACCGGCGCCCGAGTTCATCGCAAACAAGTTTCCTGCGACGTCGAACCCCAAACGAATGACGCCGACTGTGGTCGCCCCCGGCGTTCCTATCAAAACCGGTGACACGGCGGGGGTCGATGGATCCCATCGCCAAAGATTGGGGTTGGCGGCTTGAGTATCCAAATAGAACAACATGCCATCCGATGGGCGGGTGGCAAGGGTCGCGGCGCTGGCAAGTGGCGCAGCAAAGGTCACCAGCAAGGTGGCCGGGCCGCCGCTGACAGAGTCCACACTGTAGATTCCGTTGCCAGTGACGCCGTAAAAAACCTCGGCCTGGGCCATTGGCGAATGCGCCAGCGCCAGCAGCGTCGCGGCCAAAATCAAGCCGCTCTTCACGCGCTGGAACACCAGACGCAGCAGGCTGGTCAAGCCAAATGCGCGGAAAATCAAAGTTTGCACGGCGTTGCCATCCGCAGTTTCGGTGTGAATGTCGGCCAAGTGTTCGTCATGGGTAAGTGCAGTGGGGTAGAGACTTCTGCGGCCTAAGGTTTCAGCGGCAACGGGTTGTTTTGCCGGTCGTTGAGATTGAACGTGTTTTGGTCGAACTTGAATCTCAAGTTCAAGTAGAGGCCTTCTACACGGTATTGGGCTCCGGCAAAATCAGGATCATTGAAGCCGCGCTGGTTATAGCCGACTGACAGCCAAGCGTTGTCAGCCACCTTGAATCCGACCGACACGCCGACCTGGAAATCACGCGCACCGGAACCCCACGCGCGCAAGCTGCCGAAGTGCAGGCCGACGTCCAGCCGCTCCGTGATGTCATGGCGGGCTTCCAAGCCAACCAGGGTGGTGAGCGACTGGTACCCAGCACCGTCAATCGTGTCAAACACGACTTTGGCGCCATGCTGGATGGCAATCTGCGTGCTGCGGTTGGGGAGCCAATTGGCGTTGAAGTTGTTGATCAATTTGCGAGCATTGAACATGCCGCTGGCATCGTTGCGTGATTCGCCCTGGTACTCCAGCCGATCCAACCAAATCAAGGCACTGTTCAATGGGCGGTGGGCATAACTCAAGCGCGCGGTAAGTAGGCTGGTGTTGGTGGTGCCTTCCGTCTGGTTGTAGTTCAGCCCCGCTGCAATGGCGCGACCGTTTTCCAGGTTCCGCTGCGCGCCCAGAAGGAGGTTGATTTTCTTATCGGTGTCGCTGATGCGCCACTCCGCCCGCACGTTGCTGCTCCATTCACTGTTTTTGTAGGCGGCTCCAACGTACACGGCGGTGTAGTCACCTGAGATCAGGCTAGGTGAGCCGCTGAGGCCGTTGCCTGAGGCCTGACCCGGCGGATTGCTGGCCAATGTGCCAGATGCCAGCGGCTGAGCGGCGCTGAACTGGCCGTTTGAAGAACTGGAGAAGGTTTGTGATCGGTCAATGCCGAAGTCAGTTGACCACTGGTCGTTGAGCTTCCACTTTTGCACCAAACCGAGATTCCCATACAGCCGGTTGCCATCCGTGCCGGCCTGGTTACCCAATGACGACGACGCTTCGCCGCCTTCCCAAACCTGTGTGCGCAAACCCACACGTGTGGTGTCGGCCTGCAGCACTGAACTGCGCGCCAATTCATGCTGGGCAAACAGCGTAGTCTGAGGCGTCAGGCGGTAGTCTGCACCCAGAATCAGGCGGTTCGGGAAGCTCTGGCTGTCAGTCTGCCCGCTCAAGTTCAACTCGGTGTTGGCGCGAAGGGTCAAACGATTGTCAAGCAGGTCATAACCGACGCCGCCCAGAAGTTGACGTGCCTGGCTATTGGTGCCCGCGCCGTTGTTTTCATTGGCGATGCGCAGGCCGCCGTTGATATTGAGGCCGTCAGCGCCCCAGGTACCCAGCACTTCAGCCACGTCGCGCTTGGCGTTGCTTACCTGGTTGTCTTGGGTGTAGGTTTCCGCTTTGATGCTGAACTGGTCGGTCACCTTGACTTGCACGTCAACGCCGATCTTGCGGGTACCCGCTTCCGAAGCTGCTTGTTGGCCCAAACCAAAACCAGCGTCTTGCTGGCGCGCGTAGGCGCGTGCCGCCACCTTACCGTCGTCGTGCGTGAGCTCGACGACGGACGCATTGCCACTTTGCGGGCCGGTTGCCGAAATCCGCTGACTTTGCGCTAACTCGGCATGCAATTTGGTTTTTTCACCCAACTGAACCGTAGCGTCAGCGGCTGTCAGGCTGGCTTCGCGACCGGAAATTCCTTCTTTGATGTGGGTCAGTCCTACCTCGGTTTTATCACCCACCTTTGCCGCCACCCGGCCACCGAAGGTCACCGTGGCATTGGCCAGGCTTTCCGACTCGTACTCGGCCACGATGAATGTTGGGTTGAACTTTTCATCACGCGCCGCAATCGGCTGGGTAAACGACAAGGTTCCCAATGCGAAGTCAATCTGATAGTCGAGGTAGCGGGTGAGCTGCCGGGAGCTGATGATGATCTCCGGGCGCAGGCGGTCGCGCACCTCAAGGCTCAGTTTGTCCGAATTCACCACAATGTCCCGGCTGGTCAGGCGGTACAGGCCAGAGGTGCCGTCACCCTGGATTTCATCCTTGCGGAAACTCTGAGTGGTTTGGCTGGCAAAAAAGTTGTAGCTGAAGACATCGCCTTTGTATTCGGACTTGATGCCGTTCAAGGTGCGGCTGTAGCGACCCAGCTCGGTGACCGTGAGGCCAGTGTCGTAATCGCCAAACAGTGCGTAGAACTGAGACTTTTCAATCTTCAAATACAGCTTGCTCACGCTGGCGGCGTCAAACTGCGGCTGCGTGGCGTCGGCATACAGGGTGTAAAACTGATTCGGGTCGATGGCTTGTTTGAGCGCTTTGCTGCTGGCCGTGGTTGCGCCCTTGGCGGAGTCGTAGGCCACGGTCATCAGGTATTCGCCCTTGATCTGGCCTTTGCCATAAAACGCGATGCGGTTTTGATCAAAGAGCCGGTCGTCCAGCGCAGTTTCATTCAAGCTGACCATGTTGCCGCTGAGCCCCTTGAAGCCCGCCGTGCCTTCGGCAAAACCCACCAGCACCCACTCGCGCAATTCGGGCGTGAGCCAGGCGCGGATCTCACGGACTCCGCCGTTGTTGCCGAAATCAAACTTCAGCACCACTTCGCCAGTCTGGGTGGTTGGTTGCAATGCAATCAAGGCCAGACCGTCTTGACCAATTTCATAGTGGGTCTTGCCACCGAGGTTTCCGGTAAGCGGCTCGCGCTGGATCGCGTTGGCCTGATCCAACGACAGGTTGGGCGCCATCACCTGGACTTCGCCGCCTGAGCCGCGCCGAACGGGTTGCCCGGTTTTATCGAGCAAGCGCACCGCTATCTGCGGCGGTGTGCGCCCGTCTGCAACCAGGCGGGAGCGCTTTGCGTCATAGGCAACTGAAGCGGCGGCCATCGCAAAGTGAATGATTCGGGTTTCCTGCAACACGGTCTGCCCTTGCGCGTCTTTCACCGTGACGGTCATTTCGTTGGGGCCTTCTCGCAAGTCGACAGCGCGCCAGTTTGACAGGGCCAACGTGCCTGCCGCGTTTTTGATGGCACCCTCATAACGCAGTGCGCCTGCGCGCTCGCCGTTGACTCTGAGTTCCACCGAATGGTTGGCATCGTGTTTGACGGCAACCTTGACCACGGGTAAGGCGGGCGCGAAGTCTTTCTGCGGGTGCAGCCACTCGGCACCGGAGCCTGCCGCTGCAAGCCATTTTTCATCGTAGGGCAAAATTTCGACCAATTGAAGGGTGGGTGCAGTTTTCGGGGCAGCTGCAGCTACACCGACCATGACGGGCGCTGCGCCCGGCACTGTGGCAGGCACAATCCCCGCAGCGGGTTTTGCCGGTGTCGCAACGATAGCCGGCACAGAGATCGGCGCGCACATGGCCACGTCGGTAGCTGGGGTTTTGAGCAGCAATGCAGCCAACCCTTGGGCAGCTTGGCCCAAAGCTTGGACTTGCACCTTCAAGGAAATGTCTGCTGTTGGTGCTTGCTCCAGCTCAAACTCCAACACGTGCTGCCACTTGCCAGGGTGTGCGCCCAACCGAGCTACGAGGTAACCGTCGCCAGCCGTCGCCTGGGAATACGGCTGGCCGTCCAGCTTGACGCTGCCAGCCAGCACTTTGGCGCCGCCAGGCAGCATGAGGGTGGCGCTCACTGACTGGTTGGCCAAACCCGCGCCCAGCGTTGCACGCACTGTCTTGCCCTGCAATTGCACGCGCTGGTTCAGGCAACTGGCCACTTTCTTGAAGCGGAAGTCTGCGCGCCACAAGGTGCCGCCACGAACATTGACGAACTGGGAGAAATTGCGCCCGCCTGTGCGGGTGTTTTGCTCACAAGACTCCAATTCGATGTCTTTGGGCAAGCTGATTTCATCCAACTGCACCACATGGGTTCCAGGGCGAATATTGTCTGCGTGCCAGCGGCCTTCATCATCGGTAACGATGTAAGTGCCGTCTTGCAGCATGACCCTCACGCCTTTGATGCCAACCGGGTGGCCGTAAAACGGGTTGGACAAATCACGCCGAGGGCTGCTCGCGGAATAATCGTCGCTGGTGGGGTTGTTGCAGTTCTCGGCCACTGTCACGCGCCCGATCAGGATGGCCGTGCTTCGGTTGAGGTCTTCGCGCACCAGCACGCTGGCCCTGGCAAGGTTGGACGTGACTGGGGCAACCGCTTGCGCTGTGTTGTCGGCGGGACCAACTTGAGCGCTCGGACCTACAGCCGCCACATAACGCACCGTGGCGGTGGTGCCTGCTGCCAACGCACCCAGGCTGAAGGTGAGCTGTCGCCCATCATTGCCCACCAGTGGGTCTGCTAAAACGGCCGCGCCTAGACGTGCGGAACCCCCCTGATACCGAAAACCCAGCGGCATACGATCGGCAATCCGCAGGGCGGCAATGGGAAGTGTGCCGCCATTGGCAATGGACAGCGCATAGGGCACGAAATCGCCAATCGCCACCGTGGATTTGCCAGCTGTCTTAGTGATTTGCACGCTGGCGTTCGCGGCAGGGTCAAGCGGGATATCAATCTGAACGGCCGGGCCATCGATTAAGGGGAAATTTTGACCCCGCGACCCCACTACCAGCACAAAGGGTGCGCTCGTCAGGGTTTGCAACGTGGCATCGGCCACAGTTGAAGGGAAAGCATAACCCGGCGGTGGCGTAATCTGAAAGCGGTAGGTGCCAGCAGTCATGCGGGGGAACTGGAAGCCACCAGCGGCAAAGTTATACAGCTCGCCGCCTGCGTCAGTCACGCTACCGCCACTGGCAATTGTGGACGGGTAGGCGCTGACTCCGTCGTTGCCAAAAACCTGGGCTGGCAAACCTGTCGCCACGTTGATCACCGTAATTTGTGCGCCGTTAATGGGCAAACCGGTCAAAGAGTCAAAAAAGACCCCGAACGGATCCACCAAGGCAGCGTCGGTCAAGATCGTTTTGCCGTCGGCACCGTCCTTGTACTCTGCACGGATACGCACGTTGCCGGCAATATTGAGCTTGCAGTTGTCGGCAACGGCTGGCGGCAATGCACTTTGGATAAAGCCCACAAACACTCCGGTTGATGGTCCGGTTTCCGTTAATGTGATGGTTTCGCTGTCGCCACCGCTGGTGCTGATGGTGGTCACGACAGTTTCGGCCAACAACGGGTTCTTGTTTTGGTCGTAATCGGTGATGCGGACGAACACCGGGTCGCCACGGGCATAGACTTCCGCCTGCGCCAAAGGCTGAAGACTGGGCAATGCCAGCGTGCCCGTGCCCGGCACTGTGGGCGCTGGCAAATTGGCACCTTTGCACTGTGTCGGGGACACCATGACCGGCGCTGACCCTGGAACGCTTGGCGCGTAACGCAACAGCTCAATCGTCGCCGGCGTTTGCGTCGCTGTGGTCACCGTCACGGAGCCGGTTGTCACCAGCGGGGTCACACCGGCCACGTAGCTGGCGCTGGCGGTGTTTGTGATGGCGGTGCCTGGGGGGGTAGCCGCTCGAACGCTCGGCAGCATAAGTGCTGACACGGCCAACAGGACACCGAACCATGTAGAACAAAAACTAACGGCCTTGGCACGCGCACACATCGCGCCGCCGCTTGCGCGGTCGGCATAAGGTATGCGCGTGCCAAGACCGGCTGATGCTGCAAGCCGCACCAATCCGGTCAATCCTCGGGCTGCCCACGCAATGAAGCGCGGGCGGCTGAGGAAGCTGATCAAACCAACGGTCACTGAGGCGTGGTTAGTTGATGGTCACGTTAAAAGTGATCGTGGCCGTTTCACCGGCCTTGATTTCACCTGCAGCGTAAGCGCCGGTGCCCCCAGCTGGCAGGGCCGTCAGGAAGTCGATGGTGACGACTTGCCCGGCAATAGTGGCCCCATCGGCATCGGCCGCACCTGTCATATAACCCGTGCCGCCAGCCCCGCCGAGCGGTCGCACTGTGGATGCCACGCTGTACTCAATCTGGAAGCCACGACCTGCCAGACTCTCAGGAACACCTGCGGCGCTTGAACAAGTTGCTGCAGTTGTCGGAGCAACCAGATTGGCGTCATGGGTCGTCGCCACGACCAAGGTGTCGCCGATTGACGTCAAGATGGCTGAGGACGATCCGGTATTGGCGACAGTGACCGTCCACCGAACCATGGCACCCGGAATGTTTTTCGGGCTGGCAATGCCGTTGAACGGGTCACACAACAGTGTTGACGTTTTGCTGACCGTCAAAATCGGCGTGTTGAGACGGTAGGCATCGCGGGCGACTGCAGTCGCATCACGCGCGGGGCTAGCGCCAACAAAGTTGAGCTCGACGCTGAGGGCGTCGGCAAATACGATGTCAACACCGGCCGTATTGGCGCCACTCTCTACGACAGGCGTGGCGGTGTTATTCGTCGTAGTGACCGCCGTCAAGGTGATGTTCGCCTGCGCACCATTGGAGCCCGCCGCTGGTGCAGTGGCAACCACAAACAAGGTCACGGACGCATCCGCTGCGAGAGTGGGGATGTTGTTGCCAGTGACGATTAAGTCAGTGCCGGGGTCAAAGACACCGTTTCCGTTGGTGTCGTAATAGATACCGTTGGTGCCGCCGGTGAGCGTGACATCAATGGTATCGGCAACGCCAGCAATAACACCACCCGCAAAATTAGCCGCCGTGAGGTTGTAACCTTGAGCACTATTTCCAGTATTGGTGAGCAAGAACCGGGTCGCGTTATTGGTTGAATTCAAGGTCATGGACGTGACTGCCGCGCCAACCTCAGTCAAGGTGAGGTTGACCTTGTTGTCAACCACAAAACTGGTCACCGTGCCTGCGCCGGCGGTATTGCCTGTCGCAGAAGAACCGATGGCCGTTTGTGGTACGCCGCCCACTGAAAAATTCAAGGTAGCCAAGTTGTCTATGGACGTTCCTGCAAGAGTGCCAGCCGCTTGGGCAGACCCTCCCCACAAAGTGCCGAGAAGGGCCAAAGCCACAGCCCCGACCCGCAATCGTCGATTGACGCGGTTAAGTGATGGTGATTTCATGATGTTTGTCCTTGTGAAAAACCGTTAAAAGAGAAAGAGAAGAGTCGAAACTATCTGAGAATGAGAGGGCCACAACTTTCAGGCGGCCCGCAGGCCATCGGCGGCCCATGGCTCAATCGGCTGCGAAGCCACCAAGGCGGGTGATCCAGGGAGATAAGGCCCGCTGAAATGGCGGTGCCCCATTGCCCTGTGAAAAAACGGAAATGCAGGCGCATTGCGGGCCTACTTGATCACAGAGCGAAAACCAGCCGTTTCCACTTTGCCTGCCGCCAGCTCGCCCTTGTAAGCCCAGCGAATGGCGGTGTAGTCAGCGGCAGTAGCGGTGACTTCCTTTCCGTCCTTATCTTTGACTTTGAGCCTATCCGCAGTGGCAAAGGTTTTGCCATCCACTGAATAGGTGATGTCTGTGTTGGTGCCAAACACACTGCCCGCAACCAAACTGGTATTGGCGGGCACCGGGTTGTTGATAACAATGTTGCCTGCAGGCTTGGTGCCGACATTCTTGAACGTGGTGGTGTAGAAAACTTCAGTGCCAGGAATGGCTTTTGAAACCGGCGCGCGTTTGCGTTCGATTTTTCCCTGGGCATCCTTGGTTTCAATTTCTATTTCGGCAACGTTTTTGAGCTCGATGCCGCCCTGTTGGGCGTGCGCAACATTTAGCGCTGCAAAGCCCAAACAGATGGCCAAGACCAATCCTGAGCTAGAGGGAAATTTCAGTTTTTTCATGAGAAGGGTCCTTTTAACGAAACTAATTCACTGTGACTTGAAAGTCTATGGTGTGGGTTGCAGGTGACGGCGTGTTACCAAATCGCGCACTAACGGTGCGAGTGGCGGGTGTGTAGTCGGCGTTGTCTGTGTCAATGGCATCGGTTCGAACCAAGCCATTGACCTTGATGCTTCCAGCAACAAACGTGGTTTCTGGTGGCAATGGATCATTAAAAGCCAGGTTGTTGGCCGTGCCCACGCCACTTACGTTGAGCACCACGCGATAAGTAAGCACGCTACCCGGCATGACCAGCGCGCCGCCTTTGGGGTCTTTGACCAGCAAGACGTTTTTGACGACGGTGACTGCAAAACCGGAAACGATGTAGCTGCCTGCCACGGTGGCAGTGGCCCGGCTCCCCCCAACCACGGCGTCAACACCCCCCGCGCCCAGGCCAGGCAGCGTGGTGCCGGGCGCAGCGCCACTGGCGCCTGGCGTCAGCGCGCTGGCGCTGACGCCCACATTGCCAAGGCCGCCGAGCGCCACGCCCGGCGGAATGTCACTCACCACATAGATCACACGGCTGGCTTCAGCCGCCAGCGCCGGGTCATTGACGCCGGGAACATACAGCGTGTCGGCATTCGGGCCACTCGCCTGAAACCCGGCCTGGGCGCCGTTTTCAAGGAAGATGGCGCCGGCAAACGCGTTGACCGGGTCAAACTGGTCGCCCGGCATCGCGTTGTTGCGGCTCAGGCTGAATACTTCACTGCCATTGCCGGTGTTGGTCAACAGCACGGTGATGGGGCGGCTGGCGTCAGGCGAATTGACCGAGACCGGCGCCGCATCCTGAACCGTCAATGTGAGGTTAATGAGTTCAGCCACCACGAAGCTGGCGGTGTTGCTGGTGGCTGCCGCGCCAACGCCGCCCACTGAATAGTTCAAGGTGACGGCATTCGAAATCACCGTGCCCGCCGGCGCAGCGGCATCAACACCCGAAGGAAAACACCCCGCCCACGCCATCAGGCACGTCGCCAAATGTTGTTTCAGGATTCGGGTTGTATTGAGGCGCTGCAACTTGGGGTAAATTCAGGAAAATGATTTAGTAAAGATTCAAAGCCCCCACACAAGTCAATACTGGGGCGCATCAAAGCCTAAACAGGCCAACTTTGTGGCCAAAATCATCCAATTTCCCCCTCCCTTGATTTTACAGTTTCTTCGCCTTTATATGTAACCAGCGGTGAGCGGTGAAACCCTGACTTTACGAAAACCCCAAAAAAAACAAGATTTCATGTGTTTTCGCACACTTGAACCTGGCCCAAGGGTGCGCGGATGTCGGACTGGGCACGGCTCGCCTGGCAAGGGAAGCAAAGCTAAAACGCTTGAGCCCCGGGGATTGGCCATTTGCCGCGCCGGTTTGAAGCTTGGTGTCGCGGAACCGGCGGCGGCCCCTTTCGGGTTCAATCGTACCCAATTTGGGGTTGATTGGCGTCAATTTCGTCGAAATTCCGGAAATTCAAGAAAAATCGGCAATTAAGTCACGTATATATTCAATAGTATGCTATACTTAATATAGCAATTGAATAGGCGACCCGCATCGAAACAGCGCCCGAAAAGACGCTAAAACGGCATCTTCGGCATGCCTTTCATGCCACCCATACCGCCCATGCGTTTCATCATTTTCAGCATGCCGCCGCCCTTCATCTTCTTCATCATGTCCTGCATCTGCTCAAACTCCTTGAGCATGCGGTTGACTTCCTGAACCTGCACGCCGGCGCCCGCCGCAATGCGCCGCTTGCGGGTGGCCTTGATCAGCTCGGGCTTGCGCCGCTCCAGCGCCGTCATGCTGTGGATGATGCCCTGCTTGCGCTGGATGTCTTTCTCGGCGCGGTTCATGTCGACCTGGCCGGCCTTGGCGGCCATGCCTGCGGGCAGCTTGTCCATCAGGCTCGAGAGGCCGCCCATTTGCCGCATTTGCTGGATTTGCCCCAAGAAGTCGTTCAAGTCGAATCCGGCGCCGCTTTTGACCTTGGCCGCGAGTTTCTGCGCCGCCTCCACGTCGACACCGGCCGTGACCTGCTCCACCAGAGCGACGATATCGCCCATGCCCAAAATGCGGCCAGCGTGGCGCTCGGCATCGAACACTTCGAGCCCGTCGATCTTTTCGCTGGTGCCCGAGAACTTGATCGGCGCACCCGTCACCTGGCGCACTGACAGCGCGGCGCCCCCGCGCGAATCGCCATCGGTCTTGGTCAGGATGATGCCCGTCAAGGGCAGTGCGTCTTTGAACGCCTTGGCGGTGTTGATGGCATCTTGGCCCTGCATCGCATCCACCACAAACAGCGTTTCGACCGGGTTCAGCGCTGCATGCAGCTCCTTGATTTCGCGCATCAGGGCTTCGTCAATCGCGAGGCGGCCCGCCGTGTCTACCAGCAACACATCAAAATAATGTTTGCGCGCGTAATCCAGCGCTGCCAGGGCAATTGCCACCGGTTTTTGATCCGCTGAACTGGGGAACCATTCGGCGCCGGCTTGGGCGGTCACCGTTTTGAGCTGTTCGATGGCAGCCGGGCGGTAGACGTCGCCCGAGACCGTCAGCACTTTTTTCTTGCGCTTTTCGATCAAGTGCTTGGCCAGCTTGGCGGTGGTGGTCGTTTTGCCCGCGCCTTGCAGGCCTGCCATCAGGATCACGGCTGGTGGCTGGGCTGAAAGGTTGATATCTGCTACCCCTTCGCCCATGGTCGCCGCAAGCTCTTTGCTCACGATGCTCACCATCAATTGGCCGGGTTGCAACGAACCCATCACCTCCTGGCCCAGCGCCTTCTCCTTCACCCGCGCGATGAAGCCACGCACCACCGGAAGCGCCACGTCTGCTTCCAGCAGGGCCATGCGAACCTCGCGCAACATGTCGGCTACGTTGGATTCAGTGATGCGGGACTGGCCCCGGATGCCTTTGACAAGGCGGGAAAGTTTGTCGGATAGTGCGGAGGCCATGGTAAGTAGATAGGCGCATGCGTGAATGCTTCGCCCGATGGTGTTCTGAAACGCTAAACTGTGCGCATGATTTTACCCAGTGTGGCTAGGCCAGTCTGAGAATGGCGATGACCTTTGAATGGGCTGTGGCAGCCGCCGCAGCTTCCGCAGCTGCCGCTTATGGGCTGGCGGCGATGCTTGCGTCAAAAAGTGGCGCAAAAAGTGGCGTGACGGCAGCGCGTTGGACAGTTGTCATCGCATGGCTGCTGCATGGCGCTGCTCTGGCCGGGTCGCTATTGGGCGATGTTCCAAAGTTTGGATTTGCGCCAGCCCTGAGCATGACGGCCTGGTTGGTAGCGTTGCTGTATGGCATCGAGAGTCAACTCGTTCCCCAATTGCGCACCCATTGGGCGTTAAGCGCCTTAGCGGCGAGCGCTGTGCTGCTCGCACTGTTTTTCCCGGGTATTCCGTTGAACCCCGGCGCTTCGTTGTGGCTGCCGCTGCACTGGGCTTTTGGCATCGCCTCCTATGGTTTGTTTGGTGTGGCGGTTGCCCACGGGTGGTTCATGACGCGTGCCGAGGGCGACATCCGCTTGGCGCATGAACCAGGAAGTGGCGTGCCCTTGATGACACTGGAACGCCTGACGTTCCGTTTTGTCGCCGCTGGGTTTGTCTTGTTGAGCGCTACGCTCGGTATCGCCCTATTTTTCACTGAGCAGTTGTACGGCAGTGCCGCCCCACGCCGCTGGGATCACAAAACCGTGTTTTCCGTCCTTTCCTGGGTTGCCTTCGCCGTTCTTTTGTTGGGCCGCGCGCGTTTCGGCTGGCGGGGCCGCGTTGCCGTTCGCATGCTTTATCTGGGTGCCGGCCTGTTGCTGCTCGCCTATGTCGGCTCGCGCTTCGTGTTGGAAGTCATACTGGGTCGAAGTTCATGAGATACATCATTGTCACGTTGGCGCTTGCGCTGATCATTTTCTGGATTGTGCGGGCAGTCCGAGGCCCGGGGCCAGATCAGCAATTGCCTCAAAACAAAGCGAGAGCGGGTCGCACGCCGACTCCACAGGTGCAAGACATGGTGTCGTGCGCCCGATGCGGGCTTCACTTGCCGAAAGCCGAGGCAATTCCCGGGACAAACCAGCGGGAAGGCGCTATGTATTGCTGCCCCGAGCACCAGCGCCTGGCTGAGTCCTGAATGGCTGGCAATCTGGAATCGGATCCTTGGCTGAAAACATCCCAGGCTGCCCTGCTGGAGGCTAGTCAGGAGAAAGTGCACGAGCCTCCCAACGAGTTTGAACGCCTCTGGCGCGCCTTCATGACAGCGCGCGCAACCTTGGGCCTGATGCTGGTGTTGCTGCAGGCAACGTTGGTCGGCATGGGAATTGTGCGCAATCCAACCCTGTTGCTGGTCTGTAGCGCCTATTTCGCGGCCACACTGCTCGCCCGGTTTCTCTTTAGGCCGCGCCAGCTGGGCCGGAATTTTGACCCCTTGTGGGCTTTGATCGTCGGTGTGGATTTGCTGACGTTTTCCCTCTTGCAGGTCATGCAGGGCGGTGGCATCAACTACGCTGCTTTGATGGCGCTTCCCGTATTGTTGGCTGCCGTGCTCGGCTCCCTCTTTCTGGCCATGGGAACTGCCGCGACGGTCAGCCTCATGCTGCTGGCCCACTCCTTTTGGCTCGCCACTCAGGGCGCGTTTGACGCCACGCCCCACCTGGCGCAATCAGCCTTGGTGGGGGCGGGCTGTTTTGTCATTGCGTTCCTATCCAACCAGCTTTCAACCCGCTTGTCGCAGGAAGAAACCCGCGCCCGCCAAAGCTTGCTGGCAGTGCAGATCCAACGCCAAGTCAATGAGCTCGTCATTGAGTCACTGAGCGACGGCATCGTGGTTGTCGATGTGGCCGGCAACGTGCTTGCCGCGAATCCGGCCGCGCGCCAGATGCTGGGCATTGACCAAGCGCCTCTGCCAACCACCTTCAATTTGAAGTCTGAACCGGCTTGGTCGGCACTCGATGAACTGGCCAGCGCGAGCTTCAATCGAAATGAGCTGCGCCGAACCGACATCGCCCTGAACAGCAGCGGCCAGGGGCAACGGCGGCTGCGCGTGCGGACTCGTCAAACCGGAATTCCCGGCAACAGCGACGAAAGCCTGTGTGTGATGTTCATGCAGGATCAGCGTGAAATGGAAGCGCGCATGCGCACTGAAAAACTGGCCAGCATGGGGCGCATGTCGGCGGCAGTGGCCCACGAAATCCGCAACCCGCTGGCCGCTATCGCGCAGGCCAATGCGCTGCTGGAAGAGGATTCGACCGATCCTCGACAACGCCAATTGATAACCATGGTGGCGCAAAATGCAGACCGGCTTGGAAAAATCGTAGACGAGGTGCTTGACATTTCGCGAATCCAGACGCGCGAAGGTCAAAATCCAACCCGTTCGCTGGGTTTGTGCGCCAGCGTCAAACCAATCGCCAGCGACTGGGCGCGCCAAACGGGCAGCCTAGGAGTGTTGCGCACAGATTTGTTGCAAAACGAGATCGTGGTGGCGTTTGACTCCGAGCATTTGCGACGAGTTCTGGTGAACCTCTTGGACAACGCCCGCCGTTACGCGAGCGGGAAAAGTGAGTCTATCCAAATTCACGCCGCGCAGAATCACAGGCGTCAGGGCACGCTTGTTGTCTGGAGCGATGGGCCACCGCTCGAAAAATCGGTCGAACAACACCTGTTTGAACCCTTCTTTTCATCTGAAAGCCGTTCAACCGGCCTGGGCCTGTACATTTGCCGTGAGTTGTGCGAAGGGCATGGCGCAGTGATCGCTTATCGCCGCGCGCCGCGCGAAAGCCGGGCAGTCAACGTGATTGGCAACGAGTTCCATATCACCTTCCGGACCGCTCGGTCGACACGCCGACTTGTGCATGAGATGTCAGCTTCGACCTAAGGAAAACGCTCTGCTTGCCATGACCACTTCCCGCACAACTCAAAAGCAAATATTGGTGGTAGACGACGAACCCGATTTGCGCACCTTGTATGAACTGACGCTGCTGCGCGAAGGCTTTAGGGTCCAAGCAGCGGGGAATGTCGGAGAGGCAAAACTGCTATTGGCAGAGAACCGGTACGACGTGGTCATCACCGACATGCGCCTTCCTGACGGCTTAGGCTTGCGGCTGCTGGAACAGATCCGTGCAGAGAACCGATCAGAACGCTGCATCGTGATCACCGCCTACGGGTCTGCCGAAAATGCTGTCGAGTGTTTGAAAGCAGGCGCCTTTGACTACCTGACAAAACCCGTCGACCTCAAGCAATTCCGCGCTGTGATCGCATCTGCTGTTCATGACACCAGCTTGGGCAAAGACGGCCCGCCCGATGCGGTTACGGCTCCCGGCGTCAAATACCCGGCCTCAAAAGGCAACGGCCGCTCCACTGACGACGGAGCACTTGCGTTGGCACGCCTGACCGGAGCTTCAGAAGTAATGTGCGCAGTGCGCGAACGCATCGCGAAAGTCGCCAAGAGCATGGCGCCGGTGTTGATTCGGGGCGAGTCTGGCACCGGCAAAGAACTGGTGGCCCGCGCATTGCACGCAAACAGCCACCGTCGCAATGGCAGTTTGGTAGCCGTCAATTGCAGCGCAATCCCCGAGAACCTTCTGGAAGCGGAGTTTTTTGGCTCAAAGAAGGGAGCCTATACGGGCTCCACACAAGACCGAGAAGGATTTTTCCAAGCAGCCTCCGAAGGCACTCTGTTTCTGGATGAAATCGGCGATTTGCCTTTGGCAATGCAGGCCAAGTTGCTCAGAGCGATTCAGGAGCGAAGTATTCGCCCGGTAGGAAGTGCGATGGAAGAGCCAGTAAACGTCCGCTTGCTTAGTGCAACGCACAAAGACCTTGCGACAGAAGTGGCCGCTGGGCGCTTCCGTCAGGATTTGTATTACCGACTCAACGTCATCGACATCTTCATTCCACCATTGCGGGAGCGCATCGAAGATTTGCCACTGCTGTGTGAGGCGCTGCTTGAACGCATCGCGCGGGAAGCCGGAATTGGGGCGCCCCTTTTGTCACCCCGCTTGTTGGAGCAGTTGGCGCGCACTCCTCTGCGCGGCAACGTTCGTGAACTGGAAAACCTGCTGCACCGCGCCGTTGCCCTTTACGACGGGCATCTTTTGGAACTGGATCAATCAGTTGAAAGCACCTTGCCACAACCGTTGCGGTCCATGCCGGATGAACCCGCTGGCCCAGCCGATGAAACACCACTGCGCGCAACCAGCGGCGAGCCAGACGCGCTGCCTCGAAATCATGAGGCGTTCTCATTGCCGGCAGGTGGAAATCTGCAGACGCATTTGGATCAACATGAGCGAGATATCTTGATCCGGGCATTGCAAAAAACAGGCTTCAACCGCACTGCGGCCGCCGCCCTTTTGGGCCTGAGCTTGCGCCAGATCCGCTACCGCATTGCCCGTTTGAACATTGACATTCCTGGCGGCGGCGAAGGCAATGACGAACCGGTTTGAGAACTCGCCTGCGGCGCGTCATTCGGCAGACACCCAAAGCAGTTTGTGGGAGTCTGGTTGGTACCACTTTGCGCGCCGTTTGGCGTCGCCAAATTTTGGCCCTCGCCCCAAAGGCCAAGCGGTGGATCTGATCGTCATGCATTCCATCAGTTTGCCGCCTGGCGTTTACGGCGGCGACGAGGTGCAACAACTGATGACAAATCAACTGAACTGGCAGTCCCACGGCTATTTCAAGTCTATTGAAGGGATGCAGGTCTCTTCGCACTTTTACATTCGCCGCAACGGTGAACTTTGGCAGTTTGTCAGCGTCGATCAACGAGCTTGGCACGCGGGTCAATCAAAGTACCTGGGAAGGGACAATTGCAACGATTACTCGGTTGGCATTGAACTCGAAGGCCTGGAAGGAACCACCTTTGAGCCGCCGCAGTACGAATCAGCTGCCAGCCTGTGTGCCGCGATTGCCCAAGCCTACCCGGTGCACCAGATCGCCGGTCACGAACACGTGGCTCCCGGTCGAAAATTTGACCCTGGCAGTGGCTTTGACTGGGTTTTTTTGCAACAGATGCTTGGCTGGGATCCTCAGTGTTTTCCCGCAGCAACCCTCTCCCAGGCTTAGCAAGCCTTCGTTTTTCTTCGAGAGACAAACAAGGCGAGCCGGTCTGCGGATGGCGCTGCCTAAGGCGACCCTTCGTGAAATCGCGGTGCAACACGCGCTGTTTTGACGGCAAGCGGATTTAGGCCCTTTGATGCTTTCTTCACCCGTGCAACCAACATTTACAGCTTATGCCACTTGATTTGACGATTGACACCGGTACACTACAGGTAGTGGCTTGTGCCCCGGTTCAACCCCATATATAGTGTGTTGTTGGGTCAGCCAACTTTTCAAATAGGCCCGTCTGGTGACGCGTCAAGGATTCAACGAACAAGAGTTGTGGCGGTTAATTTACGGCAGCTGAACAACGTCAAACAAACTAAGGCAGATAAAGAGGAACCATGCAAATCGCTTCAGAAATCAAACCATCCCGTTCGAGCGACATCCAGACACGCCAAGCGGACAACGCGACCCAAGGATCCGGGGCGATCGGCATCAACGCCCTGGCCCACTACCAGATCATCCGTCGTAATGGCGCGGTCGTGCCTTTCGAGCCGACCAAAATCGCAGTTGCCATGATGAAAGCGTTTTTGGCTGTTCATGGCACCCAGGGCGCGGCGTCGGCAAGCGTGCGCGAAACCGTTGATGGCCTGACGCAAGCCGTCATCCGGGCGCTGATGCGCTCGCGTCCGGGCGGTGGAACATTTCACATTGAAGACGTTCAAGACCAGGTTGAGCTCGGATTGATGCGCGGCGGACACCATGAAATTGCCCGCGCCTATGTGCTTTACCGTGAAAAGCGCACGCAAGAACGCGTCAAAAGTGTTGCCGCCAAGACCGCACGCGCACCAGAGCTTCATGTCACCGAAGGCGGCCTGCGCATGGTGCTTGACCAAAAGCGCCTTAAATCGCTGATTGAAACCGCTTGCGCTGGGTTGGGCGCAGATGTGAGCCCAGCACCCATCCTGAGCGAAACCATGCGCAATCTTTATGATGGCGTGCCCATGGACGAGGTTTACAAGGCCTCAGTGCTGGCCGCGCGCACGCTGATCGAGAAAGACCCCGATTACACCTATGCCGCTGCGCGTTTGTTGTTTCACACCATCGCCAAAGAGGTGTTGGGCCAGGATTTGGCGCAGAGCCAGATGGCCCAAGGTTATGTGGACTACTTTCCAGGCTTCATCAAAAAAGGCGTCGAGAACGAGTTGCTCGACGAGCGGCTTCTTCAATTTGATTTGAAACGCCTGGGTGGCGCGCTCAAGTCCGACCGAGACCTGCAGTTTGACTACTTGGGCCTGCAAACCCTGTATGACCGTTATTTTTTGCATGTTGGCAAGGCCCGCATCGAAATGCCGCAGGCGTTCTTCATGCGGGTGGCGATGGGTCTCTCACTCAACGAAATCGACCGCGAAGCGCGCGCCATTGAATTTTACGAAGTGCTCTCCAGTTTCGACTTCATGTCCAGCACACCCACGCTGTTCAACTCCGGCACCTTGCGTTCCCAGCTCTCTAGCTGTTACCTCACCACCGTGCCGGACGACCTCGATGGCATTTACGAATCCATCAAGGAAAATGCGCTGCTGTCAAAGTTCGCTGGCGGCTTGGGCAATGACTGGACGCGCGTTCGCGCCTTGGGCAGCCACATCAAAGGCACCAATGGAGAATCGCAAGGGGTGGTGCCGTTCCTGAAGGTTGTCAATGACACCGCGGTCGCCGTCAACCAAGGCGGCAAACGCAAAGGCGCCGTTTGCACCTACCTGGAAACCTGGCACTTGGATATCGAAGAGTTTCTGGAATTGCGCAAGAACACCGGGGACGACCGCCGTCGCACCCACGACATGAACACCGCCAACTGGATTCCCGACCTCTTCATGCGCCGCGTCATGGAAAAAGGCGCCTGGACGCTGTTTTCACCCAACAACGTGCCCGATTTGCACGACAAATTCGGCGCAGATTTTGAGCGCGCCTATGTGGCTTACGAAGAAAAAGCCGCGCGGGGCGAGATCAAACCGTCGCGCACCCTTGAGGCGTCCGACCTTTGGCGCAAGATGTTGACCATGTTGTTTGAGACCGGCCATCCGTGGATCACATTCAAAGACGCCTGCAATGTGCGCTCGCCCCAGCAACACGCCGGCGTGATCCACTCCAGCAACCTGTGCACGGAAATCACGCTCAACACCAGCGACACCGAAACCGCCGTGTGCAACCTGGGTTCGGTCAATTTGCTGCAACACCTGAAAGATGCGCCAGCGGCCGCCGGGGACAACCCTGGCGGGCGGCTGAAGGTGCTCGATCATGCCAAACTGCAAAAAACCATCACGACCGCGATGCGCATGCTCGACAACGTGATCGACATCAACTATTACGCCGTCAAGAAAGCGCGCGACTCCAACATGCGCCACCGCCCCGTCGGTTTGGGCGTGATGGCATTCCAGGACAGCCTGTACGAACTGCGCATTCCTTACGCCAGCGACGCGGCTGTCGCTTTCGCCGACGAATCCATGGAAGCCGTTTGTTATTACGCCTACCAGGCCTCCACCGAATTGGCGCGTGAACGCGGCCAGTATTCAAGCTACAAAGGCTCCCTGTGGGATCAAGGCATATTGCCGATCGACACGCTGGACATGCTGGAAAAAGCGCGGGGCGGGTACGTTGAAGTTGACCGCTCCACCACCCTCGATTGGGACGCTCTGCGCCAAAAGATCGCCAAAGACGGCATGCGCAATTCCAACTGTGTTGCCATCGCGCCAACCGCAACCATTTCCAACATCATCGGTGTCGACGCGTCGATCGAACCCTGCTTTGGCAACTTGTCGGTGAAGTCCAACTTGTCAGGTGAATTCACCATCATCAATTCCTACCTCGTGCGCGACCTCAAACGCTTGGGGCTCTGGGACGACGTGATGGTGATGGATCTCAAACATTTCGATGGCTCGCTGGCGCCCATCGACCGCGTGCCCGCTGACATCAAAGCCTTGTACGCGACCGCCTTCGAAGTTGAAACCCGTTGGTTGGTGGAAGCGGCTTCACGGCGGCAGAAGTGGATTGACCAAGCGCAATCGCTCAATATTTACATGGCCGGCGCCTCCGGCAAGAAGCTTGACGACACCTACAAACTGGCCTGGCTGCGCGGCCTGAAGACCACCTATTACTTGCGCACGATGTCGGCCACCCATGCGGAAAAATCAACCGTCGCTTCCGGACGCATGAATGCTGTTTCGTCGGGTCAGGCAGGATCCAACAACCCAATGGCGAGCACGATAGCGACCTCCATAGCGACCTCCATACCGAGCACTCGGGCGATGAGCGCGCTGGATGTTGCCGCCGCCGCAGCCGCATCACAAATCGAGCTTGCCACCAACGCGGCCACCGACATTAAATTTTGCGGTGTCGATGACCCAACCTGTGAGTCTTGCCAATGAATCGTGCCTATGAATCGCGCCTATGAAATCTTCACATCATTGCGATGCGAATGCACAACACATTGCTGCTGCAAAGTGAATGAAAACTTTTCATTTTCTTCTGCTGCTCTCATAATTAGCTGATTGGAAAATTCTATGTTGTCCTGGGACGAAGAAATCAAGCCCACACCGCAATTGCCGACTCACCGTGGCTCGCTTAGCAGCCACATGATCGAGTCACCTCTTCAGGTTTCCGCGCTGCGCACACTCGATGATGGCGCCGTCGCCCCAGTCGCTCCAATTGCGGCGTTGGGTTCAGCATCAGTTGTGGCATCAGTTTTAGTCAAAGCTCCTGCACGCCGGGTCAACGCGGCAGACAAACGCATCATCAACGGCAAGACCGACGTCAACCAATTGGTTCCGTTCAAATACAAATGGGCCTGGGAAAAATACCTCGCCAGCTGCTCCAACCACTGGATGCCGCAAGAGGTCAACATGACCCGCGACATCGCGCTGTGGAAGAACCCCAACGGCCTGACTGAAGACGAGCGCCGCATTGTCAAACGCAATCTCGGGTTTTTTGTGACGGCCGATTCACTCGCCGCCAACAACATCGTGCTGGGCACCTACCGCCACATCACCGCGCCCGAGTGCCGCCAGTTTCTGCTTCGCCAGGCGTTTGAAGAGGCGATCCACACACACGCCTACCAGTACATCGTCGAATCCTTGGGCCTGGATGAAAGCGAAATCTTCAACGCGTACAACGAAGTCAAATCGATCCGCGACAAAGATGAGTTCCTGCTGCCCTTCATTGCAGCCATCATGGATCCGAACTTCCACACCGGCACGCCGCAAACCGACCAGACCCTGCTCAAGTCGCTGATCGTCTTTGCTTGCCTCATGGAAGGCTTGTTCTTCTACGTTGGCTTCACGCAAATTCTGGCGCTGGGCCGGCAAAACAAAATGACCGGCGCCGCCGAGCAGTACCAGTACATCCTGCGCGACGAATCCATGCACTGCAACTTCGGCATCGACCTGATCAACCAGTTGAAAGCCGAAAACCCGCAACTCTGGACACCCGAATTCAAGGCCGAGATCAAGTCCCTGTTTGAACAGGCTGTCGAGCTGGAATACCGTTATGCCGAAGACACCATGCCGCGCGGCGTGTTGGGCATGAACGCCTCCATGTTCAAAGGTTACCTGCGTTACATCGCCAACCGGCGGGCCACGCAGATTGGGCTCGAAGCGCTTTATCCCAGCGAAGAAAACCCCTTCCCCTGGATGAGCGAAATGATCGACCTGAAGAAGGAACGCAACTTCTTTGAAACCCGTGTCATTGAGTACCAGTCCGGCGGCGCGCTGTCCTGGGATTGATGTCCGTCTTAAACATGTTTTTAGAATTCCACAAACCAATGATCGACCCAAAGAGGTCAACCCTGGCTTGTGTACCCGAGTTCATGGTGCTGGGGTCTGCCCAACACCATGAATCGCTTCATGCAAACCAACAACGCATGAAGTGCTCTTTGTTACTTGATCAAGGAGAAAATTGAAATGGCAACTGCAAAAAAACCGGCCGCAAAAAAGGCCCCCGCAAAGAAAGCTGCACCCGCAAAAAAAGCAGCACCGAAGAAAGTAGCAGCTAAAAAGGCTCCAGCGAAAAAAGCAGCCGCTAAAAAAGCGCCTGCCAAAAAAGCCGCAGCCAAAAAGCCAGCAGCTAAAAAGGCTCCCGCTAAAAAAGCAGCCGCTAAGAAAGCCCCAGCAAAAAAGGCCGGTGCCAAAAAAGCGCCTGCCAAGAAAGCTGCCGCCAAAAAGCCCGCTGCCAAAAAGCCTGCCGCCAAGAAAGCCGCCAAAAAACCGGCTGCCAAGAAAGCCGCGAAAGGCCCTGCTGCCAAGGTAGCGCCTGCACCCGCTGCCCCTGCTGCTCAGACCACTCTGAACCCGCAGGCCGCCTGGCCGTTTCCAACGGCCTCCAAGCCCTAAAAAGCTGGCGGTT
>JANOYE010000021.1:0-24257 GCA_031428695.1 Rhodoferax sp.
GATTCTGATCACGCCATCGAAGAGCGCTTGGGCTGCTCCATCCGCGAATATTTCGAGCGCGAGGGCGAAGAGCGGTTCCGGGATGTCGAACAGGAAGTGCTTGATGAATTGACTCGCACGCACGCAGGCATATTGTCAACAGGCGGCGGCTCGGTACTTCGACCGGCCAACCGCGCCAACCTCAAAGAGCGCGGCAAAGTCATTTACCTCAAGTCAACGCCAGACGAACTGTTCCGCCGCCTGCGTCACGACCTGAACCGTCCGTTGCTTCAGGTGTCCGACCCATTGGGCCGTTTGCGTGATTTGTTCCAGGCGCGTGACCCGCTTTACCGAGAAACCGCCCACTTTCTGCTGGAAACCGGTCGTCCGTCGGTGGCGACACTGGTCAACATGATTGTGATGCAGCTTGAATTGGCGGGAGTCGTTCAGCCCCCGTGACTGCAATTGGAACGCGATCTTTCGGGATGCGAAACCCTGAGGCCAGCGGTTCCCATAAACTACCGGTCTATGTCAAACATCCCTTCTGCGGCATCGACAATTTCAAGCGGCCCGAGCCAGGTCAACATCAACCTGGGTGATCGCAGTTACCCCATCTTGATCGGCAGGGGACTTTTGGACAACCCCAACACCTGGGCGGATTTGCCTGCTGCGGCTTGTGCGTTGGTGGTCAGCAATACGACCATTGCGCCACTGTTTGCAGATCGTTTGGTTGCGTCGCTCCAAGGTCGATTCAAAAAAATTCACCACGTGACATTGCCCGATGGCGAGGAATTCAAGACTTGGCAGTCGCTGAATTTGATTTTTGACGAATTGCTGGCCAAGGCCTGTGACCGCAAGACGATTTTGTTTGCATTGGGCGGCGGCGTGGTGGGCGACATGACGGGTTTCGCTGCGGCTTGTTACATGCGTGGCGTGCCGTTTGTGCAAATCCCAACCACGTTGCTGGCCCAGGTCGATTCTTCCGTGGGGGGGAAAACGGCTGTGAACCACCCCTTGGGCAAGAACATGATCGGCGCGTTCTACCAGCCCTTGAAGGTGGTGTGCGACCTCGATACGCTGAAAACTCTGCCCGCGCGCGAACTCAGTGCCGGCCTGGCCGAGGTGATCAAATACGGCCCGATTGCCGACATGGCGTTTTTCGGCTGGTTAGAAGCCAACCTCGGTGCGCTGTTGGCGCGTGATGCCGAGGCTTTGGGCTTCGCGGTCAGGCGAAGTTGCGAAATCAAGGCTTGGGTCGTGGCGCAGGACGAGCGTGACGTCGGCCTGCGCGCCACCTTGAACTTTGGCCATACCTTTGGGCATGCCATTGAAGCGGGTCTCGGCTTTGGCACCTGGTTGCACGGAGAAGCGGTGGGCTGCGGCATGGTGATGGCGGCCCATTTGTCGCTGCGCCTGGGCTTGGTCGATGCAGCGCTGGTGGATCGGCTGGTTGCGTTGATCAAAAAAGCCGGGCTTCCTGTGCAAGGGCCCAGGCTGGTTTCAAGCCCATCCCGAGCGCCAGGCGACAACGCTGGGCGTTACCTCGAATTGATGCGCCATGACAAAAAGGCGCAAGGTGGCGACATCCATTACGTCGTGATTGACGGCCCTGGCAAGGCTTCGGTTCGCAGCGCGCCCGACGCCTTGGTGGGCGAGGTGATCGACGCATGTTGTCTTTGATCACCCATTTCTTTAAGTCGCCGGCGCGGCTGGTGGCTTGCATCATTGCGTCCTCGGCGGTGGTTTCGGGCTGCGGCGGCGGCGGTGGATCCGCCCTGGTTCAGGATGCCGCAGCCTCTGGCAGCAACGAGCACCCGATTTATGTTGATGGCGGGCCCGTCAACACCGGCTACAACGCCAACCGGCTGTACACCGACGTGACGATTTGCCAACCCGGCAATGCCGCCAACTGCCAGATCATCCCGCATGTGTTGGTGGACACGGGCTCCACGGGCCTGAGAATCTTGGCCGGCGTTCTCAAACCTTCCCTGGGTTTACAGGTGACGAGCGCGCCGGCGGGGCGGCCACTGCTGGGGTGTGTGAGATTTGTGGACAACACCTTCGCCTGGGGCCCGCTCGCGCAGGCAGACGTGAATTTCGGCGCCAAACGCGCACTTAACCTGCCCGTCCAGTTGATCGCTGACTCCCGTTTTGCTCACCTGGCGTCCAACTGCTCGCCCGGCGGCACCAACATTACGGATGCCAGTGTTTTGGGTGCCAATGGCGTGTTGGGAATCGGCTTGTTTCAGCAGGATTGTGGCGCGGCCTGCGAAACCACCATAGCTGGGCAGTTATATTTCACCTGCACGAATTTTTCTTGCTTGGGCGCCAGTGGCACCACGCTGGCACGCAACCAGCAATTGCAAAACCCGGTTGCCCTTTTTGCGTCAGACAACAACGGCGTGGCCATTGATTTACCCGCTGTGGGCACGAGCCCGAGCGCTGGGGTTGTGGGAAAGATGGTGTTTGGCATTGGCACCCGAAGCAACAATCAACCCGTGGCTTCACGGGTCGTGAGTGCCGATGCATTGGGCTACCTTACCACCGTGTTTGACGGGCGGACGATGGCGCGCAGCTTCATCGACTCAGGTTCAAACGGGCTCTATTTTGACTCCGCCACATTGCCCGTTTGCGCGGGCCCCAACGTGAGCGGTTTCTATTGCCCAGCGTCTTTCACGCCCCTGTCAGCCACGATTTCCGGGGACAACGCGGTGACATTGCCAGTTAACTTCAATGTGGACAACGCGGTGAATTCTTTCACTGGCGCCAACCCGGTCTTGCCCAACCTTTCGGGCACGTTTTCAGACAGCCAAACCTTTGACTGGGGGCTGCCGTTTTTCTATGGTCGCAAGGTGTATTTTGGCTTTGACGGCATGGCGTCGTCTGTGGGCACGGGGCCGTTTTACGCTTTTTAGCGGAGCGCAACACTCAAAAAATGGTCCCCCCGACAGGAATCGAACCTGTATCTAGCACTTAGGAGGCACTCGTTCTATCCATTGAACTACAGGGAGGGTTCAGTGCGAATTCACCACGATAGGGCGTTGCGCCTTCTGGCCGTGCTAGAGCACTGTCTGCGTCGGCGCGCCAACTCTCGCGGCGAATTCGCACTGAACCCGAGATTGTAGTTGCGCCCCGTGAATCTCTAAACTACTTCGACAACAACCGCATCGCGTCTTCCAGGCCCTTGATCGTCAGCGGGTACATGCGCTGGTTCATGATCTGTTGCACCACGCTGATGCTCTGGCGGTACTGCCACACACCTTGCGGCTCGGGGTTGATCCAGGCGAATTTGGGGAAGGCGTTGGTCAGGCGCTGAAGCCACTCGACGCCGGGCTCTTCGTTGTTGTACTCCACGCTGCCGCCGGGCTGCAAAATCTCGTAGGGGCTCATCGTCGCGTCGCCGACAAAAATCAGTTTGTAGTCTTTGTTGAACTTGCGGATGATGTCCCAGGTGGCGAATTTTTCGCTGAAGCGGCGGCGGTTGTTTTTCCACATGAAGTCGTACACACAGTTGTGGAAGTAATAAAACTCCATGTGTTTGAATTCGGTCTTGGTGGCGGAGAACATTTCTTCCACGCGGCCAATGTGTTCGTCCATGGTGCCGCCCACGTCCATCAGCAAGAGCACCTTCACATTGTTGTGGCGTTCGGGCCGCATCTTGATGTCCAGGTAACCCGCATTGGCGGCCGTTTTGCTGATGGTTTCGTCCAAGTCCAGCTCTTCCACATGGCCTTCGCGGGCGAACTTGCGCAGGCGGCGCAGCGCGATCTTGATGTTGCGCGTGCCCAGCTCTTGTGTGTCGTCGTAGTCTTTGTAAGCGCGCTGGTCCCACACCTTCACCGCACTTTTGTTGCGGCTCTTGTCTTGCCCAATGCGGATGCCTTGCGGGTTCTGGCCATACGCGCCAAAGGGCGACGTGCCACCCGTGCCAATCATCTTGCTGCCGCCCTCGTGCCGCTCTTTTTGCTCTTCGAAACGCTTTTTCAGCGTTTCCATGAGTTCTTCCCAGCCCATTTTCTCGATCTTGGCCTTTTCTTCCGGGCTCAAGTCCAGCTCTAGCGTTTTGCGCAGCCAGTCCAGCGGAATCTCTTTGGTGAAATCGGCCACCATTTCGACGCCTTTGAAATAGGAGGCGAAGGCGCGGTCGAACTTGTCGTAATGCTTTTCGTCTTTGATCAGGCTGGCGCGGCTCAGGTAGTAAAAATCATCAATCTTGTAGCCGCCTTCGCTGTCTTCGGTGTCGCTCGGGTCAGGCAGCGAATTGGGGCCGACCACGCCTTTTTGCAGCGCTTCAAGCAGTGTGAGGTATTCCTTGACGGACACCGGCAATTTGGCCGAGCGCAATGTGTAGAAAAAGTCGATCAACATGGCATGCGCCTTTCAACGAGGTTTGTCCAATTGGTGCAGCAACTGCGCTTTCACCTCCGGCCATTCGCCGCTCCTGAGGCTGTACATCACGGTGTCGCGGATTGTGCCGTCGCGGCGCAGCGCATGGCCGCGGATGACGCCGTCTTTGCGCGCGCCCAGGCGCTCAATGGCGGCTTGCGAGGCAAAATTGAAGTTGTCTGTGCGCCAGCCGACCACGTGGCAGCCCAGGGTTTCAAAGGCGTGCGTCATCAAGAGCAGCTTGCAAGTCGTGTTGACCTGGCTGCGCTGGCTGCTTTTGCGGTACCAGGTGTAGCCGATCTCGACCCGTTTCACAGCGGGGAGGATGTCGTGGTAACTGCTGCTGCCCAGCACCGTGCCACTGGCGGCATCCAACACGGCAAAGGCCAAGCGGTTGCCGGCTTCGCTCATGGCCAGGGCGTCTTCGATGTATCTGCGGGTTTGGTCGGGCTCGGGCACCGAGGTGACGCGGATGTTCCACAACTCGCCGTCGGCGGCGGCAGCACGAAGACCCGCTTCATGGTCGAGCGACAAGGGCACGAGCTTGATGACGCGCGCCGCCAAGGTGATGGGTTCCACAAACGCCATGCCGAAATGCCCTGTTAACGGTTATGCCGCTGCATGAACACCAGCTTCTCAAACAAGGTCACATCTTGCTCGTTCTTCAAGAGCGCGCCGACCAGCGGCGGCACCGCCACTTTGTCGTCTTTGCTTTGCAGTGCTTCAAGGGGAATGTCTTCCGCGACCAGCAGCTTGAGCCAATCGAGCAACTCGCTGGTGGAGGGCTTTTTCTTCAGGCCGGGCAGGTTGCGCACGTCGTAAAACGTCTTCATCGAGGCGCTGAGCAGCTCCTTTTTCAAGCCGGGGAAATGCACGTCGATGATCAGTTTCATCGTCTCCGCGTCAGGAAACTTGATGTAGTGGAAGAAACAGCGGCGCAAAAAGGCGTCTGGCAGCTCTTTTTCGTTGTTCGAGGTGATGAACACCAGCGGGCGGTGTTTGGCTTTGATCAGCTCGCGCGTCTCGTAGCAGTAAAACTCCATGCGGTCGATTTCGCGCAGCAGGTCGTTGGGAAACTCGATGTCGGCTTTGTCGATTTCGTCGATCAGCAAGGCCACCGGCTCGTCGGCGGTGAAGGCCTGCCACAACACACCTTTGACGATGTAGTTGTGGATGTCTTTGACTTTCGCGCCGCCGTCGATGTCAGACAGTTGCGAGTCGCGCAGGCGGCTCACGGCGTCGTATTCGTACAGGCCTTGCTGCGCCTTGGTGGTCGATTTGACGTGCCATTGCATCAGCGGCATGTTCAGCGCGCTGGCGACTTCCTCGGCCAGCATGGTTTTGCCGGTGCCGGGCTCGCCTTTGACCAGCAGGGGCCGCTTCAGGGTGATGGCCGCATTGACTGACAACATCAGGTCTTGCGTGGCGACGTAATTTTTGGTGCCTTGAAATTTCATGGTTCGTTGGTCGATTCAAATATTCAGGAATGGATGAGCGGAAACGGAACGGTGGCAAAGAGGTCAGCACGGGCACCCATTTCCCGCCCGATATAATCGAGGGCGTTGGGTTCATCCCAATCCCTCAAATTGTCCCCCTGAATTGTCCGCGCAAAATGATGAAACTGCTGTCGCCCCTGTCCGCCATTCTGGTCACCTTCGTGACCCTGCTCGCCGCCCCCTCCACTGCGCTGGCCCAAGAAGCCAAAGGCGACGCCAAAGTGGGCGAACGCAAAATCGCCATGTGCATTGGCTGCCACGGCATCGCGGGTTACCAAGCCAGCTTTCCCGAAGTCTACAAAGTGCCCAAGATTTCCGGCCAAGGCGCGAAATACATCGTTGCGGCCTTGAACGCTTACAAACAAGGGGAGCGCAAACACCCCACAATGCGCGGCATCGCCGACAGTTTGAGCGACCAAGACATGGCCGACGTTGCCGCCTACTACTCCACGCATGGCGTAGACGCTAATGCAGCCGCTCCTGGAAAAGCAGCAGACGCCACCGGCAAGGCCGCTGATTTAATCAAAAAAGGCGCTTGCGTGACCTGCCACGGCGACAGTTTCAGCAAGCCGATCAGCCCAGACTTTCCGAAGATCGCTGGTCAACATGCCGACTACTTGTTCGTCTCGCTGAAGGCCTACAAGATTGAAGGCAACCCGCAGGTGGGCCGCTCCAACGGCGTGATGGCTGGCATCACCAAGCAGTTCACCAACGCCGAGTTGAAAGAAATGGCCAACTACATCAGCAAACTGCCGGGCGAGTTGAAAGTGGTGAGCCAGCAAAGATTCCGCTGACTTGCAGTTCTAAAGTAGTAGATATCTTTTCAAAAGGCCGCATACGCGGCCTTTTTGCACTTTAAGTCACGAAAAATCTGCATAGTCAGCTATATATTTTTAACTGAATACAGCTAAAAATTAAGCATTATTTTTGAGTAACTCATTCATCTCGAATTGAATTACGCAAAATCCCCACGGCGTCCACCTCGATCTCCACCACGTCGCCCGCCTTCATAAAAAGCTGTGGCTCGCGTTTGTTGCCCACGCCGCCGGGTGTGCCGGTGACGATCACATCGCCCGGCAACAGCGGCGTGAAACTGCTGATGTAGGCGATCAGTTTCGGGATGCTGTGGATCATCAGGTCGGTGTGGGAGCGCTGCAGCTCCACGCCATTGAGGCGGGTGGAGACCGTCAAACGCTGGCCGGGTTTGATCTCGTCAGCGGTCACCAGCCACGGCCCGAATCCGCCGGTTTTGAAGTAATTTTTGCCCGCCGTCCACTGCGTGGTGTGGTTTTGCCAGTCGCGGATGCTGCCGTCGTTGTAGCAGCTGTAACCAGCGATGTGGCCCCAGGCGTCGGCCTCTTTGATGCGCCTGCCGCTTTGCCCCACGACCGGGCCGATGATGACGGCGATTTCGCATTCGTAGTCAAGCCGGTGCGACTCCGCCGGGCGCAAGATGGCCTGCCCGTGGGCAACCTGCGAGCTGGGCACGCGCAGGAAGATGGCTGGCAGCTCGGTAGACGCGCGACCCGACTCGGCCAAATGGTCTTTGTAATTCAAACCGACACACAAAATCTTGTCGGGGTTGGGAATGACGGGCAGCAGCTCCAGACTGGCGAACTTCAACGGCGCGCCATGTTGGGCCAGTGCTGCGGCGGCGGCACCCGTCATCTTTTGGGCGATCAAGCTGCGTAAATCGGGGGCGCGGTCGCCCAGGATGGGTTTCAGATCCAGCACGCTGGCGTTGTCCGCGCCGCTCACGATGCCGTAAGTGGGCGCGCCGTTGTTCATAAAGCTGATGAGTTTCATGGCCGTATTTTCTATTAAAAATAAAGTGGAAAAAAGTCAATTCAGAGTTGCGCGACGTTGAACACACGCAATGTAAGCCTCGCCATCCGGCGGCCTGCCAGCGCGCTGGCTCTCCCAAACCATCGTGCCCAAACACTCCATCGCGGCATGGTGGGCGTCGTGGAGAGAATCGAGCCGGGCCGTCAACAATTCAACCGCCTGCCGAATGCCGCGCGGCTGGTCGATGCTGCACTGCTCGCTGATCGTCAGGTGCATCGAGAGGTGCAAAAAAGCGCTGGTTTTATCGGGCGAGGGTTGCGCCGCCTCCTGCGCGATGGCGGCCAGCGCAGCGTCAACGTCGGCCAGCTCAGCGTGGTATTCAGGGTGTTCGTCGATCCACAAACTGGCGATGGTTTCTATCGCCTCCATCGGGTGGCGGGCGAGCGCCTTGGCGTAAACCGCGCAAAAGAAGCGGCGCACATCCGCTTGGGAGGGTTGAAACAGCATAGGCCAGATTGTCTTACGATGGCTGAGCGCAGGTTCTCGGGAATTTGGGAAGTATCAATAGAATCAAGCCCATGATCAACAAGATTGCAGCGTCCGTCACGGACGCACTCCAAGGCACCCCAGACGGCGCCACCGTGATGATCGGCGGCTTCGGCACCGCCGGCATCCCCGATGAACTGATTGACGGGCTGATCGCCCAAGGCGCGCGCGACCTCACGGTGGTCAACAACAACGCCGGCAACGCCGAGCAGGGCCTGGCCGCGCTTTTGAAGGCTGGCCGCGTGCGCAAGATCATTTGCAGCTTCCCGCGCCAGGCCGACTCCTACGTGTTTGACGCCTTGTACCGAAGCGGCGAACTCGAACTCGAACTGGTGCCGCAAGGCAACCTGGCCGAACGCATCCGGGCCGCTGGCGCTGGCATTGGCGCGTTTTTCACACCCACCGGGTACGGCACCGAGCTGGCGAAAAATCGCGACGGCACACCCAAAGAAACGCGCGAGATCAACGGCAAACATTACGTGCTCGAATACCCGATTTATGGCGACCTGGCGCTCATCAAAGCCGAACGCGGCGACCGCTGGGGCAACCTCACCTACCGCATGGCCGCGCGCAATTTTGGGCCGGTGATGGCGACGGCCTGCAAAAAAACGGTGGCCACGGTGTTTGATGTCGCTGAATTGGGCCAGATCAACCCGGAGCACGTGGTGACTCCTGGCATTTTTGTCAACCACATCGTCAAGATCGAGCGCATCGCCACCCAGGCCGGCGGCTTCAAGGTGGCGGCATGACCCGCCCGCGTTTTCCGCTGCCAAATAGACCTATCATACCCAATATGGGTGCGATGAGTGTGTTGCGTATGGAAAAATGGAAAAAATCAAGAAAAATCACAATCAAAGTCACGTGGAATGGACATGAATAGCTATCAAAAACGAAGCAAAGACGAGCTCGCAAAACGCGTCGCGCAGGACATCCCCGAGGGCGCCACGGTGAACCTGGGCATCGGCATGCCCACACTGGTGGCCAACCACATGGCCAAAGACCTCGAAGTGCTGCTGCACAGCGAAAACGGCATCTTGGGCATGGGCCCGGCACCGGCGGCGGGCGAGGAAGACTACGACCTCATCAACGCCGGCAAACAACCCGTCACCCTGCAAAAAGGCGGCGCGTTTTTCCACCATGCCGACAGCTTCGCGATGATGCGCGGCGGCCACCTCGACATTTGCGTGCTCGGTGCATTCCAGGTCTCGGCCACGGGCGATTTGGCCAACTGGAGCACCGGCGAGGTGGGGTCCATTCCCGCTGTGGGCGGTGCAATGGACTTGGCCATTGGCGCGAAACAAACTTGGGTGATGATGGATTTGCTCACCAAATCGGGGACAAGCAAAATCGTTAAAAGCTGTACCTACCCGCTTACCGGCATCGCGTGTGTCAAACGCATCTACTCCGATGTGGCCACCCTTGAATGCACTCCGCAGGGTCTGAAATTGATCGATAAAGTCAACGGCTTGTCCCACGCTGAACTCGAAGCGCTGGTCGGCCTGCCTGTCGGCCAGTAGTCACCCATCAACCGTCAACCACCAACTGCCTCAGTCATCTGTTATCACGGCGCAAAGCGCCAAATCATCTGTCATCCTCAACTCCAACACCTCCCCAACACCACCTCATCATGACCACACAAGCCGCCACCCAAGCATTTATTTGCGACGCCATCCGCACCCCTTTTGGCCGCTACGGCGGCGCGCTCTCCAGCGTGCGCACCGACGACCTGGGTGCCATCCCGCTCAAGGCGCTGATGGCGCGCAACCCCAATGTCGATTGGCAAGCGGTGACAGACGTGATCTACGGCTGCGTCAACCAAGCGGGTGAAGACAACCGCAACGTCGCCCACATGGCCAGTTTGCTGGCGGGCCTGCCGCTGGAACTGCCGGGCGCCACCATCAACCGGCTGTGCGGTTCCGGCATGGACGCTGTGGGCACGGCCGCCCGCGCCATCAAAGCGGGCGAGGCCACGCTGATGATCGCCGGTGGCGTGGAGAGCATGAGCCGCGCGCCCTTCGTCATGGCCAAAGCCGAAAGCGCCTTCAGCCGCAATGCGCAGATTTTTGACACCACGATTGGCTGGCGTTTTGTCAACAAACTGATGAAAGAAAAATACGGCGTCGACGCCATGCCTGAGACGGCAGAAAACGTGGCCATTGAGCACAAAATCAGCCGCGAAGACCAAGACAAAATGGCGCTGGCCTCGCAAATGAAAGCCGTGGCCGCGCAAAAGGCAGGCTTCTTCGATGCCGAACTCACCCCGGTCACCATCCCCCAAAAGAAAGGCGACGCCATCGTCGTCAGCAAAGACGAACACCCGCGCGAGACCAGCCTGGAAGCGCTGGCCAAACTCAAAGGTGTGGTCAAACCCGAAGGCAGCGTCACGGCCGGCAACGCCAGCGGCGTGAACGACGGCGCCTGCGCCCTGTTGCTCGCCAACGAAGCGGCCGCCAAAGCCCAAGGCCTCACCCCCCGCGCCCGCATCGTCGGCATGGCCACGGCAGGTGTGCCCCCGCGCATCATGGGCATCGGCCCCGCGCCCGCCACGCAAAAGGTGCTGGCGCTCACGGGCCTGACGCTCGCGCAGATGGACGTGATCGAACTCAACGAAGCCTTCGCCGCGCAAGGCCTGGCGGTGTTGCGATTGCTCGGCCTGCAAGACGATGACCCGCGCGTCAACCCCAATGGCGGTGCCATCGCGCTCGGCCACCCGCTGGGCGCGTCCGGCGCGCGCCTGGTGACCACCGCTACCAATCAGCTGCATCGCATTCAAGGGCGCTACGCGCTGTGCACGATGTGCATCGGCGTGGGGCAGGGCATTGCCATGGTGATTGAGCGGGTTTGAGGGCGTATTTTGACTACCCACGGCAGTTTATTTGTGGTTACAATAAAATATGCCAACTTGGGATGACTACAAGCGCCAAAGCAACCTAAAAAAGCTGAGTTGGACTTTGTAGGCTGTGAAGCGGTGTTTGATGGCCCGGTGGTGGCTTGGGATGATGACCGGGAGACTTATGGTGAATTGCGCATCAATTTGCTGGGTTGGCTTGACGGCGCCGTGGTTCACATGACGTACACAGAACGAGGTGATGACTTTCACGTCATCAGTTTGCGAAAGGCAGTGAAACATGAAATCAGATACTTCATCGCGCAAATTGCCCACTAGTCCTGCGCAGTGGGACAAGGTGATCGCTCAGGCGCCCGGCAAGGACCGCGCGGCCACAGTCAAGGAACGGGCGGCGCGACGTGACGCGGTTGTTGTAGCTGGCGGTGGTTATGGCGCGGTGCTCGATGCCTTGGTACAAAAACGCCAGGGTCAGCGTGGCCCGCAGCATCGCCCGACCAAGACACCAGTCACCGTGCGTTACGACCCCGAAGTGGTGGCGTATTTTAAAGGCACAGGCGCAGGCTGGCAGACGCGCATGAATGAGGTGCTTTGTGAGTGGGTGGCTAGGCGCGGGAGTGCTTGAAAATTTTGATTGTCGGCTTTTCGCCACCGTGAGAGAGAGCGGGTTTGATAGCCTGACAATGGTGAAGCCAGGCGCGTCGTTGTGGGTGGCATTTTGGGGCGCGTGTGGGTTGTGGTTTACACGATGCGCGGTGGTGTGCATCGATTGATTTCAGCAAGGAAAGCCAATGAGCGAGAGCAAAGGCGTTACCACGCGCTTCGTGGTTGATCCGCAGAATCCGGTGCCCAAGGGACTGTTGCGGGCGTTAACGCGGCGTTTGAAGGCGGCGGACGCGCAGCCGATTGACTATAGCGATATCCCCGAACTGCCAGATGAGTGGTTTTTGCGTGTGGCCCGCGAAGGCAGCCTTGCTCTCATTCCGGCCAAAAAACCCATCAGCGTCAAACTTGACGAAGACGTGTTGGATTTTTTCAAAGGGCGTGGCAGCCGTTACCAGACCCATATCAACCAAGTGTTGCGCGCCTACATGCTGGCGCATCGGGTGCAGGGGTCGTAAAGTCCAGGTAGGCGTCCGGTCCGCAGCGGCTACGACGGCCAAGCTCTACGCTTTGAGGGTTCGCTCTCCCTGCACCAGTGCAACCTCACGCAGGCCAGCGCTGACCGCATTGAAGCCCGCCAGCCGTTGCCAAAACTGCACGGCCAAATCCCGTGCAACGCCCCAGGTGGCGGTGGAGCCAGGCGGTTTTGGCGGCGCGGCAAACGGGGTGTAACCCATCTCGTCGCGAAATTCGCTGGGGCGCCACACCATAGGCAACATGTCAAACACCGGGGCCAGCGTGAAGTGGGGCTTGAATATTCGCGCCAGGTCGTCCACAAAAAAATTGAGGTTGCCAAAATGCATGTCGGTGTTGCCGATCAGGCGGCCGAAGTCACGCAGCAGGCGCACTTGATGTTCGTCGCCGCCCGTGAGCAAGCCGCGCTGCGCCAGCCCTTCACAGCTGGCAACCCAGTTTTGCTGCGGGCCACCAACAAAAGGCGCATGCAGGGCTGACAGGGGCAACACGTGGCGTTTGCCAGCGATGCCCACGCGGTCAAAACGGATGGACTCCAGATAAGTGCGCCGCCCGGATTGAACGATGCGTGACTTTGCTGCGCTGACACCGCCCTGCGCCAATACCTCCGAGGCAATATGTTCGGCCCACAACAGGTCATGCCAGCGCTCCCCAAAAGGTGTGCCGCGCGGCGGTGAAAACTTGACAACCAGGCGTTGGTAGCCTTCAGGCGCATTGAGGTGGGCCACAAACTTCGGCTGCTCACCACCCGCGGATGAACCGGCAGGGAGGGTTTGCGCCACATCGGCTGCGATGCTGTCGTAATGCGCGCCACGCCGGGCGGCGTCAAGTGGCGCTTCAGGCAATAGCTCACCGGTCTCGTCGCCCAGTGTGAAGGCCCCTGGCGCGTCATGTTCGCTTGCCAAAATGGCGTGCAGTGTTTCCTGCAATGTCCACGCATCCGGGTTGGCATTGGCGTAACCCAATTGCTGGCCCCGCAAACGACCCAAAAAGCCCTGTGGTTGCAGGCTCTGCAAAAACCAGGGCAATTGGCCTTGGCTCAGGAACTCGACACTTGCGAACGCGGGCTCGGACACCACACGCACATGGTTGTCGCCCAGCAGAAACAGGCTGCCCCAGCGTACGCTGTTGCCTGAAGCGTCGACCGCAAACAGCGGCTGCCGCCCTGGCCAGCGGCTGAAAATGGTTTGCACTTGGGCATAACGCGTGCTGCGGGCTGCGCCGGTGACCAATAGACCTTGCGAAGCGTCTGCGGCAAGTTGCGAGAGGGCGCGCGAAACCGCGGGCTGACTTTTGCCCGTGGCAGCCTTGATTTGCGCAGCCGTCCACATGCCGCGCGTAGGAAGCAAGTTTTTGATGGATGCAGCAAGCGCGTCAAGTGGCATAATTTGAATTATATTTGAATTAATAAAAATTCAAAAAACCTAAATAAAACAACAAGTTAAATTATTTCAGAATACATAATATTTATATAAAATATGGCAAAAATCAAGACTTCAATTGACACGAACACTGGGGCAAATCTTGCAACATCACATCAGGCCCAAAATCCAAGCTCGGCTCCAAGGATTTTTATCTTCAAACGCTATTTAATTAGTAGCATACAACGTCCAATTCACGTGACTTGGCGTTCAAAAAAACTTGAAAATTTTCGTGTCTGCCACCTAAATTGAAATATGTTAATACCCATGTTAATTTTTCAATCTCTGAAACAGTGCGATTGAGCTGCCAAACCCTTCAGCCTCAATTGGATTGGGTTTCCGTGTTTGAACGCCCGCCCACCCGGATCTGGCCAACGGGGCGCTCGGCGCAGCGGCATAAAGAAGGAGGCCGCAGGCCGGGTGACAGCCGCGTAGCTGAGTGCGCCGTTGGCCTGATCCGCTCCGTAACAACCTCGAAAATGACTTTTCCCGGCGCTCTCCACGGGGTCGATTTCCGCAAAAGCTGCTACAACCGCAACACGCAAGACAAAGGACAGTGAATGGCAAACACCTTGGGCTGGATTGGCCTGGGCCGCATGGGCGTGGCCTACCTGTGCACGCCGGTTTCCGGCAACGCCAAGGTGGCCAAGGCCGGCAAGCTGTTGATGGTCTCCAGCGGCCCCAAGGCGCTGTACGACCAGGCCGAGCCCTACTTGCAGGCGATGGCGCGCAAGGTGATGTGGGTGGGCGAGGGGGGAGCTGGCCCGCATCTGGAAAATCGCCCACAACACCATGTTTGGCGTGGTCATCCAGAACCTGTGCGAGATCACCGTGCTGGCGGAGAAGGCCGGCATTCCGCGCCACGTGTTTTTGGAGAGCATCAACGACTCGGTGCTGGGCTCGATGTACACGCGGTACAAATCGCCGGTGCTGACGAATTTGACGTTTGACCAGGTCACTTTCACGCCCAAGCTCTTGCTCAAGGACATGGACTTGGGCATGGCGGCGGCCAAAAAATACGGCGTGGCGATGCCAGCCGCAGCGGCCACACGCGAGTCGGTGGCGCGCATGGTCGGGCACGGGCATGGCCATGTGGATTTCGCTGTTCTTCTGCAGGAGACGGCCAACGACGCGGGCCTGCAACTCGTCTCAGAAAACAAGGTGGTTGACGACGGCCTGCAGTCTTGATTCGGCGTCCACCATGAACCGCACGCTGATCAAAAACGCGCACATCATCACGATGGATGCGCAGGGCGACCTGCCAGAGGGCGACGTGTTGATCAGCGGCGACACCCTCAGCGAGATTGCGCCCAACATTCACGCGGACGATGCCGAGGTGATCGACGCTGCGGGCTGCATCGTCATCCCCGGCCTCATCAACGCCCACATGCACACTTGGCAGACGGCATTGCGCGGCTTGGCGGCCAACTGGACGCTGCTGGAGTACTTTCAGAAGATGCATGCCGGCCTGGCCGCCGTGTTTGAGCCGCGAGATCTGCACATCGCCACGCTCGTCGGCGCGTTGAACCAGTTGAACTGTGGCACCACCACCTTGGTGGACTGGTGCCACAACAACAAGACGCCTGCGCACAATGATGCGGCGATCACGGGTCTCATTGACTCGGGCCTCCGCGCCGCCTTCATGCACGGCACGCCCAAGCCGGAGCCGAAGCCGGGGGAGACGCCGTTTTGGAAGGTTCCGCACCCGCGCGCCGAGGTTGAGAGGCTGCTGAAAAGCCACCAAGGCAAGGCGCTGCTGAGCATTCACGCCGCCGTGCTCGGCCCGCATTATTCGTCGTTGGAAGTGGCGCTGCATGACTTTCGCATGGCCAAGGAGCTAGGCATCATCGCCTCCATGCACCAGGGCGGCGGGCCAGCCCGCACGCCCGATGGCTGGGAGAAACTCGAAGCGGCGGGCCTGCTGGGCAGCCACATCAACATCGTGCACGGGCACGCCTTGAGTGATGAACAGCTCAAGCGCTTTTGCGGCCTGGGGATGAGTTTTTCCGCTGCCGCAGAAGGCGAGTTGACACGAGGGCACGGCCACCCGATCACCGGGCGCCTGCTGGCCTTGGGCAGTGCGCCGTCGCTCGGTGTCGATTTGGAAAGCATTGGCAGCGGCGACATGTTGAGCCAAGCCCGCATCGCGCTCGGTGTGCAGCGCACGCTTGACAACTTCGCCTTTCGCGTGGCGCAAGGCAGCATTCCGCCAACCTCAACCGAGACCACACGGCAAGCCCTGGCGTGGGTCACCGTGGCGGGGGCGCGCATGTTGGGCCAGTGGGATCGCATTGGCAGCCTCAAGGCGGGAAAGCAAGCCGACTTGGTGATGATCCGCGCGAGTGACCTGAACATGCAGCCGATCCATGACGCGGTGAGCAGCGTGGTCATGCAAACCAGCCTGGCCAATATCGACAGCGTGATGGTGGCCGGACAATGGCGAAAGCGGGGCGGCCAGTTGCTGGGTGTGGCGTTGAAGCCGCTGTTGGACAAGTTGCGGGCCTCGGGCGAGAAAATTGCCTCGGCGATGGCGCTGTGAAGTCAGGCGGGTGGCGCCGATGCGGTTTTGAGTCACTATTGTTTTGGTAGCTGTTTACGAACAATATTCGTGACTTAGCGGCCTTTTTGTTATAAATTTCTAATCAAACCCAGGAGAATCGCATGAAAAACATCGTGGCCTTTGTTTCCCTGGCGCTGGCAGCGGCCAGTGCTTTGGCGCAGCCGTATCCCGCCAAACCCATCAAATTCGTCGTGCCCTTCAGCGCGGGCAGCGCCACCGATATCGTGGCGCGAACGGTGGCTGAGTCCATGGGCAAAAGCATGGGCCAAACCATCGTCGTCGAGAACAAAGCCGGCGCGGGCGGCACGATTGCCGCCGCGCAAGTGGCGCGCAGCGAGCCCGATGGTTACACCCTACTCGTGCATTCGTCCGGGCACGCGCTGAACCCGGCCAAGGGCTGGAAGACCCAGGCCGAGTTGATAGCGGCCGTCAAAACGAAGCCGAACCAATTCAACTACGCGTCTGCCGGTGTGGGCAGCGGCACCCACCTCAATGCCGAAATCTTCCGCCTGCAAAGCGGCATCGACGCTCTGCATGTGCCCTACAAAGGCACGCCCGAGGCCATCACCAACGTGATTGGCGGCTCTAACGATTGGTTCTTCGCGCCACTGGCGGCGGCGCTGCCCTTGATCAAAGACGGCAAGTTGCAGGCGCTGTCGGTCAGCACTGACATCAAAGAGCGCATGGCCAAGCTCGGCGCCGACCCTTTCACACTGAGCCCGGAGGCCTTCAACGCGTACATCAAGTCTGAAATGGACGTTGCGGCACGCATTGTCAAAGCAGCCAATTTGACGGCGCAATAACCCTTTCGATCTCGCAGCGTGACCGAATCCACAGGCGGCGCGTCACCCGTCGAATTGACGCTCAACGGCCAAGCGCGCGCCATCGTTGCGGAGCCCGCCACGCCGCTTCTGTACGTCCTTCGGCGCGACCTGGGTTTGATGGGTTCGCGCTTTGGCTGCGGCCTGGGCCAATGCGGCGCTTGCCATGTATTGGTGGAGGGTGTTTCTGTGCCTTCGTGCGACACAACACTCGCCTCGGTTCAGGGCAAATCGGTGGTCACCGTTGAAGGGCTGGCCGAAGGCGGCAACTTGCACCCACTTCAACAAGCTTTTGTGGACGAGCAGGCAGCGCAATGCGGCTACTGTCTTTCGGGCATCTTGATCAGCGCCGCTGCTTTGTTGAAGGCGACACCCAACCCGAGCGACGGCCAGGTTCGCACCGCGCTGGACCCGCATTTGTGCCGCTGCGGCAGCCACAATCGCATCGTGCGGGCGGTGTTGCGCGCGGCCAAAACCATGCAGGCGGCTGCGTGACCGCAGCGCGTGATGGTTTGGCGGCGTTGCCAGCCAACTTGAAAAACAACCCGCGCCTGGGCCAGTGGTTGTCGATCCGGCGCGATGGCACTGTTCACGTCAGAAGCGGAAAAGTTGACCTGGGCCAGGGCATCTCCATCGCTTTGGCGCAAATCGTGGCGGATGGGCTGGGCGTCAACATCGAACGCATCCATAGGGTGCCAGCCAGCACGGCGTTCAGCCCCAACGAAGGGGTGACTTCGGGCAGCCTGTCGGTGCAAGATTCCGGCAGCGCGCTGCGGCAAGTGTGTGTCGAGGTTCGAGCGATTTATCTGCGGGCTGCCGGTGTCCTTTTGGGCGCTGCGCCCGCTGGCACACACGGTTTTCGGATTCTCGACGGCGTCATATCAACCAGCCACGGCAGGCCAACAACCAGTTATTGGGCGCTGGCCGATGAAGCGCTGCTGAATGTTGACGCCACCGGCGCGACCAACCAGCCTGAAGCGCACACCGTAGCGAATGAACCGCCTGTTGTTATCGGCCAGTCGATTCCACGCCGGGACATCGCCGGCAAAGTCATTGGCGCGCCCGCCTTCGTGCATGACCTGCGTTTGCCAGGCATGCTGTTTGGTCGCGTGTTGCACCCGCCTTCCACCGGGGCCGAACTTGAATCGACTGACCTGGCCCGCGTCAACGCCATGCCCAGCGTCATCGCCACGGTGCGAGACGGCAATTTTCAGGGTGTTGTCGGCCAAGACGAATACCAGGTGGTGCAGGCCTGCGCCAAACTTGCTTCGGTGTCGAAGTGGCGCGAAGCGGCGGCATTGCCCAACATGCATCAGTTGGGCGAATTTTTGCGGGAGCAGCCCCGCGAAACCTCGGTGGTGGGCGAAAAGACGGCGTCTGTTGGCACAGCTCCCGCCACTGGTTCGCAAAAGCATTCCGCGAGTTATTCGCGCCCGTTTCTGGCTCATGCATCCATAGGCCCGTCTTGCGCGGTCGCTCGATTCAATCAAAACGCCAATGGCAATACCTTGGAGGTGTGGTCTCACACGCAGGGTGTCTACAACCTGCGCGCCGACTTGGCCTTGCTGTTGGGCATGCCCGCAGACGCGATCACCGTGCAACATGTCGAAGGCGCCGGTTGTTACGGCCACAACGGGGCGGATGACGTAGCGGCTGATGCTGCGTTGCTGGCGCGCGCTGTGCCGGGTGTGCCGGTTCAAGTGGTGTGGTCGCGCGAGGATGAGTTGGGCGCTGCGCCTTTTGGCCCGGCAATGGCGGTAGACCTTGCCGCCGAGCTTGACGCGGATGGCCGCATTCGCAGCTGGCAACATGAGGTTTGGTCCAATGGCCATGGTCTGCGGCCTGGGCGCGGCAAATCGCCCGTCTTGTTGGCCGGCACCTTGCTTGCCGAACCCTTTGAGCGCCAAGTGTCTGTCAACGCGCCGTTGTCAGCCGGTGGTGGCGCTGAGCGCAATGCTGTGCCACTGTATGAATTTGACCAGTGGAAAGCCACCAGCCACCGCTTGCTCACAATGCCGGTGCGCAGCTCGGCGCTGCGGTCACTCGGCGCCCACTGCAACGTGTTTGCGGTGGAATCTTTCATGGATGAATTGGCCCACAGCGCTGGTGTTGACTCGCTGGATTTCAGGCTCAAACACCTCACAGACAGCCGCGCAAGCGACGTGTTGCAGGCCGTCGCACAAAATGCCGGTTGGTCAGAGCGGCATGACGCGATGCCCGAAGGCCACGGCTTGGGTTTGGCGGTGACCCGCTACAAAAACACCGGCGCCTATTGCGCCGTGGTGGCGCGGGTTGATGCGTCACTCGATCTTCGCGTGACTGACCTCTGGATAACGGTCGATGTCGGGCAGGTCATCAACCCCGACGGCGTTGCCAATCAAATCGAGGGCGGCGCGATTCAAACGGTGAGTTGGGTGCTCAAAGAGGCCGTGCAGTTTGACGCCACCCGAATCACCAGCACCACCTGGGCCGACTACCCCATTCTGAAATTCTCCGATGTGCCGCGCGTGCAGGTGAATGTTCTGAACCGCCCAGACCAACAATCTGTTGGCGCAGGGGAGGCCACGCACGGCCCCGTGGCGGCGGCGATTGCCAATGCGCTGTTCAACGCTGTGGGCGTGCGTGTGCGGCACATGCCGTTCACGCCAGAGCGGGTGCGGCAGGCCGCCTTGGTCGGTTGAAAAATCAAGTGGACTGGCGCCCCTTGCCGCGCAACTGCTGCTCCAGCATCTGCACCGCCTGCACGGCGCCCGGCATGTCCGGGTTCACCTTCAACGCGCGCTGGAAATACACAAGTGAACGCTCCAACTCGCCAAGTTGCAGGTAAATCTGGCCGTAACCCGACAGCGCGCCAAAGTGGTGTGGGTTGCGCTTCATCACTTCGGCGCAGTCCTTCAGCGAAAGGTCGAATTCACCCACCATGTAGTAGACCGTCGCGCGTTTGTTCCAGGCTTCGGCAAATTCCGGCCGCTTTTTGATGATGGTGGAGAACGCCGCCAGCGCCTCGCCAAAGCGGGAGGCCGCCATCAGCGACACGGCCTTTTCGTAGTCCCGGTCAATGGCCTTGTCGCCCGAGCGGCTCCAGATTTGCCACATCGAAGCGCCTGCCACTTCGCGCACATCGCCATCGGGGTCGTGCAGGCGCAGCGCCACTTGGTCAGCATCGGCCATGGTGCCGATTTCGGCCAGCCGCAACACGCCCGCGCGGCGCAACAGTGGGGCCGGCTGCTCCAGGGCTTTGAGGGCTTGCGAGCGTGTCATCGCTGCGCTGCCTGAACCCTGCGCCAAAGTGGCGGAGGCCAACGCCAATTGAATCGCCATCAGAACGAGCCACCAGCCCGCCACCCCCATCGCCTTGCGCATGATGATCCCCCATCAACCCGGCCCTCGGGCATTCTTGCTGGCATCATAGTGTTTGTTTGGAATAAATGCTGAAGACCACGACCTGATACGACCCAATATGACCCAATGCAAGCCGATGAAATTTCCTCATAAGACCTTCGCTTTCGGCGGGAAAGCCGGCGCTTTTTTCCTGGCAGCACTGTTGACGGCCTGCGGCTCGCTTGAACCGGCAAACCCATCTGCCCCGGCAACCCCAGCAGCGGCCCCGTCCCGGCCCGCCGAGCTCATCGTCATCAACGCCAAAATCACCACGCTGGACGCCAACTCAAGCGTTGCACAGGCCATGGCCATGCGCAGGGGCAGGCTGATGGCGGTGGGCGCGGCAGACCAGGTGTTGCGCCTGCAAGGCCCCGCCACACGTGTGGTGGACGCGGGCGGGCGCAGGGTGATTCCAGGTTTGATCGACTCACACATGCACGCCGTGCGCGCCGCGCTGAGTTATTCCACCGAGGTGAACTGGATCGGTGTCAACACCATTCCCGAGGCGATGGCGCGCCTGCGCGAGGCGGCGGCGCAATCGCGCCCTGGCGCGTGGTTGATCGTCGCGGGCGGCTGGACCGAGCAGCAGTTTGTAGAAAAGCGCCGCCCCACGCTGGCCGAGGTGGTGGCCGCCGCGCCAGACAACCCAGCCTACATCCAGCTCTTTTATGCCTCGGTGTTGATGAACCCAAAGGCACTGGCCCTGTTGAAGTTGCCGCCCGAAACGCTGCCGCCCGGCAGCGCGCTGGAGCGTGATGGCGCAGGCCAGCCCACGGGCTGGATGTCTGGCAACATCGTCAGCGTGTCGGCGTTGTTTGACCGTTTGCCGAAGCCGACGTTTGAAGAAAACGTGGCTGGCACGAAGAAGTTTTTTACCGAGCTCAACCGCCTCGGCGTGACGGGCGTGGTGGATCCTGGCGGCTTCAGCATTGCGCCCACGCAATACGCGGCGCTGTTCAGGGTGTATGGCGACCGGGCTTTGACGGTGCGGGTCGCCTACAGCCTGTTCGCGCAAAACGTCGGGGCTGAACTCGCCGAGTTTCAGAGCCTCACCGAGAAACTGCCGATGGGCGGCACCGACGACATGTTGCGCTTCAACGGCCTGGGCGAGCGCATCACCGCAGGCATGTACAACAACCCAAACCCCGACGCGGCGGCGAAAGAGAAATTCTTGGAAATCGCCCGCTGGGCCGCAAGCCGCAAGCTCACCATGACCATCCACTGGACTGAAAGCCGCTCGGTCGGCCACCTGCTGGATTTGTACGAACAGGTCAACCGCGAAACCCCGATCACCGCGCTGCGCTGGTCCATCGCCCACCTGGACGACGCCACGCCCGAAGCGCTGGCGCGCATGAAGGCGCTGGGCATGGGCTGGACGATGCAAGACGCGATGTATTTCTCTGGCGACCGGCTCATTGCCGCGCGTGGCGATGAGGCCAAACGCATGCCACCGATGATGAGCGCCTTGCGCGCTGGTGTGAACGTGGGCGCGGGCACAGACGCGCACCGCGTGGCTTCCTACAACCCGTTTGTCGCCTTGCAATGGATGCTCGACGGCAAAACCGTGAGCGGCAAAGCCACACGCGGGCCCGATGAAACCCCCACGCGCGAGCAGGCGCTGCGCATGTACACCCAAGGCAGCGCTTGGTTCAGTTTTGACGAAACCAAACGCGGCACCTTGGAGGTGGGCAAACTGGCTGACTTCGCCATCCTTGACCAAGACTTTTTCAGCGTGCCAGTGGAGCGCATTGGCCGCACGGTGTCGTTGATGACGGTGGTGGGCGGCAAAGTGGTTTATTCGGCAGGCCCGTTTGCTGACGCGAAATGAAAGCGAAATAAGAGCGGAATAAGAGCGAAATGAGAGCGAAATGAGAACGAAAAAGAGATGAAAAAAGCGACTCAAAAAGTGACAGCCTCCACCGCACAGCCTGGGCTTCGCATCGGTTTCGTCGGCCTCGGCGTCATGGGGGCGCCCATGGCCTCACATCTACACCGCGCCGGGCACACACTGACGCTGCTCGACTTGAACGCCGACACCAGCGCGAGCCTCGCCAAGTCGCTGGGCGGCAAGGCGCGCGCCGTGACTTCGTTGAAAAAACTCGCCGAGCAAAGCGACGTGGTCATCACCATGTTGCCCAACGGCTCGGCGGTGCAGGAGGTGGTGTTGGGCAACAGTGGGGGCAAGGGCGGCGGCAAAGATTGTTTGGCCGCTGGCTTGCGACCAGGCAGTTTGTTGCTGGACACCTCATCCTCAGAGCCGTGGCTCACCAAGGCGACGGCTGAAAGACTCGCGGCGCAAGGCGTCGCCATGGTGGACGCGCCGGTGTCTGGCGCAGCTTGGGGCGCCGAGGCGGCAGACCTGGTCTTCATGGCAGGCGGCGACCAGGCCGACCTGGCGCGCGTGCGCCCCTTGCTCGACACCATGGGCCGCGCCGTGTTCCACCTCGGCCCCAGCGGCAGCGGCCATGCGATGAAATGCATCAACAACCTCGTCACCGCCATCACCTTCAGCGCCACCGCTGAGGGCTTGGTCATCGGCAAGTCCTACGGGCTGGACCCGGCGGCGATGCTGCAGGTGATGAACCTCTCCACCAGCCAGTCGTGGATCACGCAAAACCACATCAAACAGCGGGTGCTCAGCCGCAGTTTTGACGACCCTTTCAAACTTGAGCTGATGCTCAAAGACATCGGCATCGCCGCCACGCTGGCGCGCGCCAATGGCAATTCGGTGCCGCTGACGGGCTTGACGCAACAGTTGTGGCAGGCGGCCGACATCGCAGCCGGGGCGGGCGCCAGTGTCAGCGAGCTGGTGCGCTGGGTTGAGCGGCAGTCGGGTGTTGAGATCACGCCCGGGCCGGTTCTGCCGGGCAGGGCTGGCGCCAAATCATCCCGAAAACCCGCTGTGAAAGCAAAATCTGCTGCCCTCAAAAAATCATGAGCCAAGTCGAACAAACACTCGCCGAATTTGTCTGCTCGTTGCAAGCCGGGCAGGTGCCACCACCCGCGCGGCGCATTGTGCGGCTGATGGCCATGTCCGTCATCGGCACCGGCGTGGCCGGCGCGGCGGAAGACGGCATCGCGGCGATGCGCGAGATGCTGCTGGAGGCCGGTGGCGCAGCGCAGGCCACCACCTTCGTTTATGGCGACAAACTGCCCGCAGCGGCAGCCGCGCAATTCAACGCCACGATGTGCCGCGCGCTTGATTTTTGCGACGCCATGGCGCCAGGGCCACACCTGGGTGCGGCCATATTCCCGGCGGCGCTGGCGGCGGCCGAGTTGACGGACGGTTGCAGTGGCGCAGAGTTGTTTGCCGCGTTGGCGGCAGGCGCAGAAATCGCTTCACGCGTCAATTTGAGCGAGGTGCAGTACAACGGTTATGACCCGACCGGCGTTGCCGTGGTGTTTGGCGCGGCGGCTGCTGCCGCGCGGGTGATGCGACTCACGCCCGACCAGACCCTGCACGCGTTGGCGCTGGCCTTCAACCGCTGCGCCGGCAGTTTCCAGAGCAATGTGGATGGATCACTCGCCGTGCGCGTCATCCAGGGTTGGGTGGCGCACGCGGGTGTGCAATGCGCGCAGATGGCGAAGCGCGGCATCACCGGACCGGTGAATTTTTTGACCGGGCACTACGGTTTTGCCCATCTGTTTGGCCGCGGCACGCTTGACCCGCAATCGGTGCTGGCCGGGCTGGGCGAAGAATGGCGCTTGACCCGCATGGTGTTCAAAAAATACCCCAGTTGCGGCGTGACGCAGGGCGTAACGGACCTGGCCTTGTCCCTGGTGAATGAAGCTGGTTTGAAGGGCGGGGATGTCCAAAGCGCCGAGATTCGCCTGCCGCCTTACGCGCATCGCCTGGTCGGCCATGCCTTCGCGCCGGGCGCCAACCCGCGCGTCGATGCG